>CAYRGS010000049.1:0-27099 GCA_964423875.1 uncultured bacterium | reverse complement strand
AGCAGCTTGGACAGGTGAAACAGCTCTTCCATGACCGCTGCGTCCTCTACCGCTTCGCCAAGTTCGCCGCGCCCCTCACGGAGGAATGGGTGCAGATCCCGCCGGGTTGAATCCCAGGGGGGGCGCTTGCGCGCTGGCCGGACTGCGGATGGAAGTGGTCGGGCTTACCACGACTTGGTTGGCGCACACCGCGCGTCCGCCCCCCTGGCCCCCTGGCGGGTCGGTTGACCCTCCAGCCCGCTTTCCGGTGGCGGCCAAGATGGCCGCCCTACCTAGAAAAGGACCTCGAACCTGTCTTGCGGTAACCCGGTGTGGGGGAAGATTCTCTTTCACCCGCCTTTGGCACGAGGGGCTAAACTCCAAAAGGGGGGGATAGAAGCGTTTGGTTCTTGGATGAGGGTTCTTGCGAAAAAGGGGCGGGCATGAAAGGCCCGCCCCTTTTTCGCGAAACGAAAGTTTTTCAGGGGTTCCCAACCCCTGGGAGGGGTCCCGGGGGCGGTTTTTCAAAAAAGCCCCCTGGGACGTTGCCTTTTTCATCCCCTTTTCTGCTATCTTCCGGGTATGGTTTTCCCCGGCAACGGTCATCCGCCCGAGGACAATCCGCCTTCCGGAGCGCGGAAAAGACCCTTCCTCCTAGGCACGCCTTGGGGCGAGGCCCTGATCTTGGTTTTCTTCGCCGCCGTCATCACCCTCTACGGCCTCGGCGCGACCAGTCTCGTCGACAACGGCGAGACGCGATTCGGCCTCCTGGCCCGGAACATGATCGAGACCGGGGACTGGGTGGTGCCCCGCTGGTCCCACCGGCCCCAGGGAACCAAACCCCCGCTCTTCATGTGGGCCGTCGCCGGGTTCTCCTTCCTCACGGGCGAGATCAATTCCTGGTCGGCGCGGGGCCCCTCGGCCCTGGCCGGGGTCGGCGTGGTCGTCCTGACGTACTTTTTGGGAAGGCGGTTTTTCCCTCATCCCGTCCCGTTTCTGGCGGGATTGGTGATGAGCACCAACGTCGCCTTCTACCAAATCGCCCGGACGGCCCGCACGGACATGCTCCTTGTCTTCTTCGTCCTGTTGGCGGCGACGCTCGCCTTGGAGGGGCAGGCCCGGGGGGGGGGGGGGGGGGGGGGGGGCCGCGGGGCTTCCTGCTCGGGATGGGGGGCTACGCGGCGGCGGGTCTCGCCGTGCTGACGAAAGGCCCGGTGGGTTTTCTCCTGCCGGGCTTCATTGTTGGGGGCGTTTGGATCGCCCGGCGGGAATGGAAGCGGGTGTCCATCGCCGCCCACCTCGCGGGTCTGGTCGTGATGGTCGGCGTTGTCGGGTCCTGGTACTTTCTGTTCCAAGACGCCATTGGCGGGGAGAGCGCACGGGGCTTTGTTCTCCGGGAAAACCTTTTGCGCTTTCTCAGCGCCTTCGATCACAGCGCGCCGTTTTATTACTTCGTCTACACCTTCGCGGGCGATTTTATGCCGTGGACGCCGATCTTCGTTTTGGCCCTGGCCTGGTCCTGGGTGAGGCGCAAGGCGAAAACCTCCGATTACGGCGCGGTCTTGATCTGGTTCGCGGTGGTCTTCGTTTTCTTCAGCATTTCGTCCTCCAAGCGGGGACCCTATATCTTCGCCCTCTATCCGGCGGCCGCCATGATGACGGGGGCTTTTCTGGCGACGGCGATGGCCCCCGTGGGGAAATCCCTGGACCGGTGGCGGACGGCCGGCGTCTGGACGTTTCGAGGGCTCGGTGTCGTCGCTGTCGGTTTGGCCGTGGGCGGTTCGATCTGGACGGCCATGAGATTTCCGTCCGTTCTCATTCCCGTGATTGCGGCGGGGGTGCTTCTGTGCGTTTTCGGCGCGTGGATGTTGCGGGAGACATTCCGCGGCACGCTGGGTCGGGTCACGTTGGTGATCCCCACGGGTTTTTTGATGATCCACCTGTTGGTCCAGCCCCTGGCCGCGCCTCACCTGGAGCGAAGGAAGTCGCCGCGGCCCTATGCGAAGGAGGTGGCCGATCTGGTCGGACGGCATCACCTGGTCTCGTACAAGTTTTCCAAGCCGTCGCTGGATTTTTACGCCCCGCCGGAGATGGGGGAGGTGTATTTCATTTATGACTGGGGCATGCTCCGATACTTTTTCCGTTACCACCAGGAACCGGTCTACGTCGTGATGAACCGGAGGAATTATCAGGCGATTCGGCCCGAGGCCCTGGCGGGGTCCCGTCTGCTTCGAGAGAATCTCAAATACCGAAAAGATTCCCTGGTTGTCTTGACCAATCAGCCGGTTCGCCCGGGTTCCCCCGCGCGGGTGAATGGGGCGGCGCCGCCCGCCCGGGCGAATCGGAAAGACCCGGCCGGCAGGCGATGAGAATCCACAACGCCCCATTTCAGGTTGTCCTGCTGATTCTCGCGGCCGGGGTGCTGTTCTTTCTCCGTCTCGACGCCAAGCGTTTGATGGACAACGAAGAGAGCCGCTTCGCCCTTCAGGCCCGGGTGATGATCGAGACCGGGGACTGGGTGGTCCCCCGCTGGTCACAGCGGCCGCAGGGCACGAAACCCCCGCTGTTCAACTGGGCCGTCGCGGGGCTCTCCAAGGTCTCGGGCGGCGTAAGCGAGTGGACCGCCCGGCTGCCTTCCGCCGTGGCCGCCCTGGCGACGGTGCTCGTGGTCTACTTTCTTGGGGTACGCCTGTTTGGAAGGACCGCCGGGTTCCTAGGCGCTCTTGTTCTCGCCTCCTCCTTTCTTTTCTGGGACCAGGCCCGGTTCGCCAAGTCGGACATGTTCCTGACGTGCTTTCTGACAATTTCGGTCGTTTGCCTGATCCGCGGGGTGGAGGCGGGCGCCCGGTCCTCGCTCTGGCTCTTGGGGGCGTTCGCGGCGGCGGGCTTGGCCGTCTTGAGCAAGGGTCCGGTGGGGGTGGTGCTGCCGGCGTGGGTCGGATTCCTCTATCTGACCCTCCGTCGGCGCTGGGGAAGGTTTCCCCTCTGGAGTTTCGGGGCGGGTGTTCTGGTCTTTGTCGCGATCGTTTCTCCGTGGTACATCCTGTACGCCCAAACCGCTGGCGGGGAGCACGTCTGGGAGATGCTTTTCCGGCAGAACGTGACCCGCTACCTCATCGCCTTCGATCACAGGAAATCGCTCTTCTTCTATCTGGCGTATTTTCCGTCCAATTTCCTTCCTTGGATGGGGCTGATGCTTGCGGCGCTGGTGTACGGAGCGGCCCGGAGCTGGAGAAACCGGGAAGCCGGCGTCATGGTTTTCTTGTGGTGGGCCGCCATCTTCCTGTTCTTCAGTTTGTCCACCTCAAAGCGGCCCGCCTATATCCTGCCCGCTTTCCCTCCGGCTGCCCTTCTGCCGGGGTTTTTTATCCGGGCCGAGGTGCTTGGAAATCGGGGTCCGGGGCTGAATCGGAGGGATTGGGGGTGGTGGGGAGCGCTGATCCTGGGGATCACCTTCGTGGGACTCGCCGCCGGCGGGATCGGCTTCGTCCTCTGGGCGGGGATCGCCGATCCGGAGTTTCTCCCGTCGGCCCTCCTGTTGGGCGGGATCTGGATCGCCTCAGGGGCCGCGGCGCTTTGGACCCAGAGGCGTGGAAGGCCCCTTCGGGCGATCGCGGTTTTCGTGTGCGGGATTCTGGCAACCCAGGGGGCGTCTCAGTGGAGCCTGATGCCGCGAATCGACAGCCGCCTCGGGACGGCTGCCGCCGCGCGCAGGGTGGTCCGCGCCGCCTCCGGCGCGCACATCGTTTCCTTCCGGTTCCCGAAAGCCTCGCTGGCCTTCTATGGCGCCGGGAGCGGCGGGGAGAATGGGGAGGGAGAGGGAAAAGCGGGAGAGTTTTACTACTTCAGGCAGCCCTGGCGGCTGCGATATTTCCTGAATGACTTCCAGGCGCCGGCCTTCATCCTGTTGCAGACGAAAGAGTATCGTAAGCTCCCCGAGGACATCCGTTCAAAGATGACGGTGGTGGAACGGGACCTCCGGTTCGGCCGGCATCGCACGGTGCTTTTGAAAAACCGGCCCTATCGGCCGGGGGTTTCGCGGGATTGACGGGGCAGGCGAATTACGATCCCTTGCCGTTCACCAAGGTGAGCAGGGGCTCGCCCCCGTTTGAATCATGGCCGACTCTTTGCTTTGAATGCCGGCCGTTGCTGGCAAGCGTCAAGGCAGGAGATGGTCCATCGGCAGGGCGAAGCGGCTCTGTTTCGCCCGGGAGCAGAATAAGCAGTCCTCAAAGGGATTGCTTCGATAGGTCAGTTGATTACGGCCCGCATGGAGGGCATTCGAACTTTCGCCCAGCAGGAGGGATGAACGCAGTGAAAATGAGAAAACTCGCCCTGGCCAGAGGGGGATGCTCACCTTATGGAAGATGAACTGATTGAGCGGATGTATAGAAAGCATCACCGCGAGGGGCTTAGGCTCAGACAAAGTTTTCTCGAAGAAGAAAGGGCCCGTCTTTTTGGCTCGTGGGTTGGCAAGGGAAAGGACGTTCTTGATCTGGGGTGCAGGGATGGCATATTGACGAGGCATTTTGTTGATGGCAACAGGATTGTAGGCGGGGATATCGACTCAGAGGCTCTAGAGTTCGCCCGGGAAGAATACGGAATTGAGGTGCGTCACCTGAATCTCAACTCAGTTTTGCCGTTCCCCGATAGATGTTTTGATGTTGTTATTCTGGCAGAGACCTTAGAGCACTTGCCGTATCCGACAATTATTCTGGAGGAAATCAGAAGAGTCCTTCGTATTAACGGCACTTTAATTGGAAACGTTCCATTGTACTATCACCTGTACAGTAGATGGCGCGTGATCCGAGGAAAGCCGCTCGACAGGGATCCGACCCATTGTAGCTATTTTACATATGACACGCTGAGAGAATTACTTCGGCAGTTCTTTATCGTTGAAGAGATGATTCCTCTCAAGGGTGAAAGATGGGCCAGATACTCAATGCGTCTCTTTGCCAGAAACGTTGCGTTCTTGTGTAGAAAGGTTTAGAGACAAAGTGTGGCTTGTGGTTTAATAAGTGTGGAGAATGTCGATCTACTTCGTGCCTGAGCCGAAGCCGAATCGAGTAGTAATCCTTGCCGTTCTGCATATGCACCGTCACCCGGACACTTGGAAACAGCGAAGGTGAGAGACCGGACACGTTTCATCGTATTCCCACGGTGCGCAGGCTAACAACGCGATTCAGCTTCATGCCAAATAGACGTTGCCTGCCTCCGCTCGGCGGGTGGATGCAGAAAGGGAAGACCGCGGAGAACATTTGGCCTGTTTTGCGTGGTTTTGGGCCGTTGTCGCTCATGAGGCGCGGTTTCATCGATTCAGATGTCGGAGGATTTACCGAACCCGGGTGGATGGATATCCTGCGACGCGACGTGATTTTGACGCCAATCGTTTGGAGCGGGTGCGGCCAGCCCCCCGGCTGAAGCCCCGCCCCCGCATTGAGTTGAACGGTAGCGTCTTTCCATATAAAAGGGGCCGGGCCCGAGTCGGTGGACAACCGCACCGGCCCCTGTTGTTGGCCAACGGATGACCCGTGGTCAAATGGCGTCCCGAATATCTTTCTGAGAAAACCGGCTTAGCGCTCTTTCTTGGCCCACCAAGCGTCGATCAAGACCGCTCCATCCTCCACCTTGATCGAATACGTCTGCAGCGAATGGCCGAACTCGTCCGCCGACCGGCCCGAATCCAGATGAAATCGGAGCGCGTGGTAAGGACAGGCGACAGTCGTCCCGACCAGCGCCCCGGCCCCGATGGGTCCGCCCATGTGTGGGCAGATGTTGTTGACGGCGTAGAATTTCCCGCCCGCCTTGAAGACGGCGACGGGTTTGCGGGCGGCGCTGATGATTCGGCCTTGTCCCTCGGGAAAGTCCTCGACCGCGCCGATCCGAACGAAGTTGGGCATCGCAGGGCCTCCTTCCGTCTCTAAGGGGGCATTCCCCCCGCGTGTTCCGCGACAAAGGATTCCGGTTCGGCGGGTTTTGTGCCGCGGGGTTTCAGGGTTTCCTTCATTTTGATGGCCATGAGCCCGGCGATGAGCACCCCCGCCGCGTGCGTGGCGAACGTCCATTGATAGCCCACGTGGCTGATCGTCAGCCCGCTGATGATGGGCCCGACAACAAATCCGATGTCGCCGGCCATGCGAAAGATTCCGATACCGGCGCTCCGCACCTGGGCGGGCATCACGTCCGAGGCGATCACCGAAGGCGGAACCCCGCAAATTCCCGTCGTGACACCGAAGATCGCGCTGACCAGGATCAAACCGAAAAAGGTGTCCGCCCAGCCGAACGCCACAACGGCGATGGCGGCCGCAAGATTCCCGCCGATCGCGACCACCTTTCGGCTCCGGTCGACGGCCCAGCCCGCCGGCCAGAGGACGACCAGGTTCATGACCGTAATGGAGCTCAACAGCAGGCCGATGGAGAGGGGATCCAGGCCGGCCGCGTCCCGTGCGTAAAGGGGCAGCGTGGTGTGTCGCGCGCCGGAGCGCAGAAAGAATATCGCCGCCGTCAGGAACAGGGCTATGACGTATTCAGAATTGCCGAACAGACCCCGGATCTCGCGGCCTTGGCTCAGGAGTCCCGGCCGTTTCAGGCCGCCGGGCTCGGCAGGGGGGATCCGAAGGAACGTCCGGGTCAAGATTGCGCCCAGAGCCGCCAGCCCGCCGTACGTGTAGAAAGGGAGCCTGAATCCGCCCACGCCCGCCAACAGGCCGCCCACGACGGGGCCGATGGAAACGCCGGTGGAGAACGACGCGTGATAAAGGCTCATCGTTTTTCCCATCCGTTCGGGGGGCGTGATCCGAATGATGTAACTCATCGAGTTGGTGATGAAGAGGGAAGACCCCAGACCTTGCAAGGATTGGCCGACGATGAGCCATGAGAAGTCGGGCGCGGAACCGGAGATCAACGCCCCGCAAGCCACCAAGCCCGCGCCGGCGGAGCAGACCTTGCGCTCTCCCAGACGCGAGCCGAGGAGGCCGCTGGGAAGGTTGGTGAACAGGCGCACGGCCGGAAACAAGGCGATCAGGAATCCCACCGCCGTGTAGCTGACTTTGAAGCTTTCGGCGTACAGGGGCAGCACCGGGCCGACGAGCCCGAATCCCATCATGATGAACAGGTTGATTCCGGCCAACGCCCAGATGGGGAAAGGGGTCTTCGTCATTCTTTGATCGATGTCCGTGAGGCGGATCCCCCCGTCCAAACAGAAGAGGGGAACGGGGGCGGCCGGACGGGCGTCCCCACCGTCCCCCTCCAAGGACAGGCAACAATTCTTGTTTGGGTTTGCGCTTACATCTTGTTCAAGGCCCGAAGCAGCTTGACGGGGGTGATGGGCAGATCCATGATCCGCGCGCCCACGGCGTCGTAGACGGCGTTGGCGATGGCCGAAGCCGTTGGGGCCAGCACGGCCTCGCCTATGCCCTTCGCGCCGTAGGGCCCGGCCGGGTCCGGCTTTTCGATGAACCGGTACTCGATGGGGGGGATGTCCAGGCTGTTGGGGATCAGGTAGTCCACCAGATCCGCGTTTTCGAGAACGCCCCCGTCGTACACCATCTCTTCGAGCAGGGCGTAGCCGATCCCCTGGGTCACCCCTCCGTCGACCTGTCCTTCCAGGGCACCGGGGTGCATGATCTGTCCGATGTCGTGTGAGCAAACCATCCGGAGGATCTCCACCTCTCCCGTGTCTTCGTCCACTTCCACCTCGGCGATGTGGGTCACGTAGGCGTGGGTGGGGAAGCCATGCAGGGCGGAGCCCTCGATGTTCTCCATCGCCGGGGGCGGGGGGCTGGGGGTGTAGGAGCCCTTGCCGATGATGGGGCCTTTCATGTGAATGTTGGCCGCTTTGGCCACTTCGGCGTAGCTCAATCCGCGATCCGGCGCCGAGGCGATGAAGGCCCGCTCGCCTCCGGTGTCCAGATCCTCCACGTTGGCCTCGAGCATCTCGGCTGCGCGCGCGAGCATCTCCTCGCGCGCATCCGTTGCGGCCAGACGTACGGCGTGGCCTACGTTGAACGTGATGCGGCTTGCCGCCGTGATGTTCTCGTACGGCGTGCCGTCGGTGTCGGCGGTGACCATCCGGACCTTCTCGTACGGGACGCCGAGGGTCTCTGCGGCGACCTGGGCCGCGATGGTGTACTCGCCGGCACCGATCTCGATCACCCCGCTCAGGACCTGGGCCGAGCCGTCGGGCATCATCTTCACGATCGCCGAGGACCCCATGCCGCCTGACGGATGGGAGCCGCACGCCATCCCGATCCCCCGCTTTTTCCCGTTAGTCGGCCTACTGGCCGCCTTTCCCCATTCGACGGCCTTGGCGGCGTTTTCCAGGGTTTCCCGGAGGTTGACTTCCGGGTACCGTTGGCCGTTGACCATGGGGTCGCCGTCGCCCATGCCGTTTTTGTATCTCAGCTCGAAGGGGTCGATGCCCAAGGTCCGGGAAAGGATGTCCATCTGGGACTCGACGGCCCAGTTCGCCTGGGGATTGCCGTATCCACGGAACGCTCCGCTGATCGTCTTGTTGGTGTAGACCAGGCGGCCCTCGATGTTGACGTGCGGCGTCTTGTAGGGCCCCCGGGAGTGGAAGCAGCCCATCGCCAGGATGGAGGGCCCGTGGTCGGCGTAGGCCCCCGTGTCCATGATCATCCGGAAGTCCCAGGCCGTCAGGGTCCCGTCCTTCTTCACGCCGGATTTGATCTCGACGATGGAGGGATGACGCTGGAAGGTCGTCTCCATGTCCTCTTCCCGGCTGAGGGTGATGCGGACCGGCTTGCGCGTCTTGTAGGCCATCGCGGCGGCGTAATGCTCGACCCTCGGCTTCTTTCCGCCGAAGCCGCCCCCGACCGTCGATCCGATGACCCGTATCCGGCTCAGCGGCATGTCGAGCAGCTTGCCAATGACCTCCTGGACCTTGAAAACAGACTGGGTGGTCAGCCAGACGGTCATGTTCCCCGAGGGGTCGTATTCCGCCAGGGCCGAGTGGGTTTCGAGGTAGGCCGGGTGATGCGGGTGCGTTGTGAAGCGGTTTTCGATGACTTCATCCGCTTCTTTGAATCCTATGTCCAGGTCCCCGTGGTGGAACCGCGTTTTGCAGGCTTGGTTGCCCTGCCGATCTTTGACGTCGAAAATGGCCTTGGTCGCGCCGAAATCCTCGTGGATGACCGGCGCGTCCGGGCGAAGGGCCTCTTCGGGATCGAAGACGGCCGGCAGCTCTTCGTATTCCACCCGGATCAATTCTAGGGCCTCTTGGGCGACATCGTTGTCGATGGCCGTCACGGCGGCCACCTCGTCGCCGGTATACCGGACTTTGTCCCGGACGAAGAGGGTCTCATCGAAGATCCACTGGCCGAAATGGACGTTGGGAAAGTCTTTCCCCGTCACGACCAGTTTCACCCCTTTGACCTTCTCGGCCTGGGAGGTGTCGATGTTCAGAATTCGTGCGTGAGCGTGGGGACTCCTGAGAATCCGGCCCGTGAGACAGCCGGGGACGGTCCGGTCGTCGGCGTACTTGGAATCGCCTGTGACCTTCGGGTTGCTGTCGATTCGAGGCACGTTTTTGCCCAACACCGCGTATTCGCTCATTTTGTTTGCTCCAAAGGAATGTGGGACAACGTGATCAGTATTATAGCCGTCTATGGGGCGGAGGGCCACCTCCGGATGATCCCGGTCAGGGGGAGGAGGTCCGGCGGGACGATGGATGCGGATTTTTGCTAAGATGCCCCGCGGCGTTCGCCGGAATCCCGACCCAGGGCCGAACCTCACGTCGGGTTTTCCGAGCCCCGGAATTTCTCCCCGGGAGAAGGGGGTGGAGGCGTCCGTGAATACCGAGGAAAAAAAGCGCGCGATGAAAACAGCCATGAAGATCGTTGTCGGGACCGTTGTCCTGGCCGTCGCGCTTTCACTGCTCCCGGGCTTTGGGGACGCGCGAAACTTGAAAAAGGTCGGTCTGATCGTTCCGGGGCCGATCGGCGACAACGGTTGGAGCGCCGCCGGGTACCAAGCGCTCCAGAAAGCGGCCAAGAAATATGGATTTCAGGCCAGCCATCAGGAGAACGTGAGCTTGCCCAAAGCCGAGGCGGCCCTGCGGCAATACGCCGAGGCGGGGTATGACCTGGTCTACGCCCATATGTTCGTTTACTCGGCGGCCGCGGCCCGGGTGGCGAAGGCCTTTCCCAAGACAAAATTCGTGGTCATCCATGGGACTGTCCGGAACAAGACCAATCTCGTCTCCTATCAAACGATGACCCAGGGCGGCGGATTCATGGCCGGTGCGCTGGCGGCGCTGGTTTCCAAGACGGGAAAGATCGGCGCGCTCGGGGGACGGCCGATCCCGCCCATCGCGGACGCCATCGCCGGGTACGTGGCCGGGGCCAAGCATGTGCGGCCCGGCGTCAAAGTCGTGGTCGATTACACCGGCGACTTCAACAACATCACCCTCGCCCGGGAGAAGGCCCTGGCCATGATCAACCAAGGCGTGGACGTCCTCGTTCAGGCGGCCCCGCCCGCGGGCGGGGCCGCCCTCAAGGCCGCCGAGGAGAAAGGGGTACTCGCCATCGGCTTCATCCGGGACCAGCACGCCATCGCCCCCAAGGCGGTTCTTTCGAGCGTCAAGATCGACTTCAACCAGGTCTACGACAGGATCGCGGCCATGGCGAACGGCGGAAAGTGGAAAGGCGGTTTTTTCCGGATGGGACTCTCCCATAACGCCGTCGGACTAGCGCCTTATCACGGCTTGGCCGATCGGGTGACGCCGAAGATGCAGGCCAGACTGGACAAGATTCGGGCGGACCTGATCTCCGGCAAGATCAAGGCCCCTGCTGCCAAGCGGCGGAAGAGAAAGTAGGTTCTTCCTCTCTGCCGCGAAAACATTCCGGGAAATGCGGTCTAATCCCCTAATTCCACTCCGATGTCCTCCCCGTTAACCTTGTATGTGCTCTTCACCGGGACGGCCGTCTGGACCATGTTCTCGGCGAAGCAGCCCCGTTTCGCGTTCCGGATGAGCTTGAGCAGACTCTCTTGCGCTTCGTCCGACTCCAGCTCGAAGTGCGTGCGCACCTCGCTGAATCCGCTGTAGACCGTCCCCTTGAGGACGGAGCCCCCCAGGAAGATGTCCGACTCGACGCGCACCTTCACCGACCTTACGTCGAGCTTCATCATGGAAGCGTACCGCTTCACCTGGGTGAGCAGTCACTGGCCGATGCCGCCGGTGAGGTAGGTCAGGGGTTGCGGGTGGTTGTCGTCCCCGCCCAGGCGGGGCGGCTCGTCGGAGTGCCAGGTGAACTCGCCCTGGGCGGCCCGGTGGAGCTGCTTGCCCTCGTTCTCGCACTCGACGACAATCGTGCTCCGCATGGCCTCTTTCGGCAACTCTTTGCCGAATACGGTTTGTGGGATGTCGGGTGGCATGGTGGTTTTCCTCTCTGAAGAACGATGGGTATTGACCGGCGTCACCCGGTGGATGGAGTGTTCCGTTTAGGATTACATCTTCCCTTTTTGATGCGCAACGGTTTTGGGTGTTGGGCGGCGATTCTCTTGCGAGCCGCACGGTCCGGCTTTATTGACAGCCCGTCGATCACTGGATACCATCCCTCCGGTGGCGTTGCTTCGAGCCTCGACGGTCGATGGGGCGGGAGCGCCTGCTTCAGTCGAACCGAAACGTGGAGGTGTAACGATGAGCGAGTGGGTGGATCTTTCGTTGACGCTGGGCGGACCGCGGATGTCCGTTGTTCCCGGTCATCCCGAAGTGACATTCGAGCCCATCAACACCCACAAAGAGCACTTCCGCTCGAATACATACATGAAGATGAGCATCCACTGCGGCACCCACGTGGACTGCCCCCGGCACTTCGTGGACGGAGGGACGAGCATCGATGAGATGCCGATCGAGCGCTACATGGGCCCGGGCGTCCTGGCGGATCTTCGGGGCAAGGTGGGCGAGAACAAGCCCGTGACGCTGGAGATCCTGAAACCCTTCCATTGGACGCCGGAGCGCATCCGGGACAAGATTGTCGTCCTCTACTCCGGCTGGGTGGAACAGGAGTTCGGGACGAAGCGGTCTTACGTGGACAACCCCTACATGGCGATCGAGGTGGCCGAATACCTTGTGGGGGCCGAGGTCCGCGCCATCGCTGTGGACTTCACCGTCGACAAGCTCCCCCCGGGCCAGCCGCCCCAGGACGGTGACTGCCCCATCCACCGCATCGTCCTCCCGAAGATGATCCCCCTCATTGAGAACCTCATCAATTTGGACAAGCTGGTCGGGAAGGAATTCGAACTTTACGCCCTGCCGCTCAAGATCCACCAGGGAGACGGCGCCGCGGCGCGCGCGGTCGCCAGGATCCTGGGAGACGCGAAAGCGTAACGGGCAATCCGGGCTCCCGCGTCCCACCGCTTGGGTCCGGGGTCCCCCCCGGGTGCCTGATGGTTGGAGCGCTTCCCAGGTGCAGGGTCGCGACTCGCACGCTGCGTCCGCGCCCTCAGTGTAGCCGCCCCGTGAACCGATACCAGGCGTGGAGAAGGAGGTCCCGGTTGTTCTTTCTCCAGCATCGGAGGGTGTGAAAGCCTTCGTGCTGAATGCAGATGTTGCACGACGTGCACGCCACCGCACCCCTCCTTCCTCGCTCGATCTGCCGGACGAGGTCGGGCTCTCGGATGAGTGGCCGGGCGAGGGAGATGAAGTCCGCGACGCCTTCGGCGACGATGGACTCCATCCTCTCCACCGTACGCAGTCCCCCCACGAGAATGATAGGGCAGTGGACGACCTCCCGGAGGAGGCGGGCCTCTTCCAGGAAGAGAACCTCTGGCTTCGGGGCCGCGAAGAGGCGGTGGAGCAGCTTGTCTTCCAGGGCGCGTCTTCGGCTGAGGCCCACGTATTGGGCGGCGCTCTCCATCCTGTGAGAAGTCAGGCCCGCCGTGACCTCGATGGCGTCCACGCCCAGCGCTTCGAGCCGGGCGGCGGTTTCCAAGCCCTCTTCCAGTGTCAGGCCCCCGGGAACGAAGTCTTGCATCCCCAGTTTCACCGTCAAAGGGAAGTCGTCGCCCACGGCCTTGCGCATCGCCCGGACCACCTCCAGCAATAGACGCCGGCGGTTCTCGGGCGAGCCGCCCCATCTGTCTTCTCTGCGGTTGGAGTAGGGGGACGAAAACTGGGTGAGCAGGTAACCGTGACCGGCGTGCAGGTGGACGCCGTCGAAACCCGCCTCCCGGACCCGCCCGGCCGCTTGGCCGAAGGCGTCGATGATGACGGCGATTTCCTCTTCTGTCGCTTCCTTGGGAGTCCGTCCATGCTGCGCGTTGGGGACGATGGAAGGCGCGACCGGGTCGACCGCGGGGTCCCGGCTCTGGCTCCCCGCGTGGTTCAATTGGGCGAAGAACCGGGAGCCCTCGGCCTGGACCTCAGCCGTGAGGCTTTTGAACGGCTCGGTGTGCTCGTCCCGGGAAAGGCCGGTCATGTCCGGTGTGTAGCGGCCCCGCGGATGAACGTAAATATGACCCGTGAACTGGAGACCCACCCCGGCCCGGGCCAATGTGAGGTGAAGGTCCCGGTAGGCTGGCGTGATGAAGCCGTCGGTGTCGGCCATGCACTCGGAGGTGGCGGAGCGGATGAAGCGGTTTCGGGTTTCTACACGGGCGATCCTACCCGGCCGGAACAAAGCTTGTTGAGGGGCGTCGGCCATGGCGGGGGTCTCCTATTTCGCGGGAATCTCCCGCTTTTGAAAAGGCGTTGATTTTCCTCAGCGGTCGGATGGGAGGGTACCCGCCGGATAAAATCAAGTCAACCGTTGGCGTCCTGGCCGGGCCTGCGTTCTCTTGACACCCTAGCGGATTTTTTATTTAATGGGTGCAGTTTCCATACGGATTCCTTGCCGAATGAACGGGCGTTGGCCGCTTGGCCGAAGAAATCCGCTCATCGCAAACCGCTCGCCGATGGGGTGTAGAGGTGGACCGGTGGGGGGGGATCCGGATTTCCACTTTTCCAGGAATGGAGGGCAGAAATGAAGTCCATCAAATTCTTGTTGATCGGGTTACTCGCAGTCTCCTTCGCCATGGTTCTGCCGATTTCGGCAGACGCTAAGAGTAGAGACGTTGTTTTCTGCTTCGCCTGGGTTGCCTATGGAAAACACGTCGGATTCTACGCTGGACAGGAAAAAGGCTTCTATAAGAAAGAAGGCATCAACGTCAAATTCATCCGCGGCGTGAGCGGCATGGACAACGCCAAGCGGACCTCGACGGGCACCTGCACGGTGGCGTCGGGTGGGGTGGATACGCTAGTCATCGCCCGATCCGAGGGTTTCAAGGTGCGTGCCATCGGCGTCTGGCACACCAAGAGCATGCACGTCATCTACGCCCGTAAGGACCGGGGGATTAATTCCGTCAAGGACCTGGAGGGCAAGAGTATTGCGACCGTTGCCAAGGAAGACGGCCAGGTCCTCTTTCCGCCCTTCGCAAAAGCAGCCGGGATCGACGCCTCCAAGGTGAAATTCGTGGAAACGAACTGGGCTTCGAAGATCCCAAGCGTTATGTCGGGAACCGTCGATGCTCTGCTAACTTTCGTCACGGTCCGACCCAATGTTCTCAAGGTCGCCAAGAAAAACAACGTGGCAATCTCCAAGTTCATTTATGCCGATCATGGCCTGGATATGTACTCCAACGGATTTCTTGCGACTGAAAAAATGATTAAGACGGATCAGAGGTTCCTCCGGCGGTTCATGCGCGCTTCGCTAAGGGGACTGGCTTACGGGGTGGAGCACCCCAAGGAGAGCGCGGCCATTTTCAGCAAGCGCAAGCCCGAGATTAACCCAGCACTGGCCAGGGAACACTGGCGGATCGCGGTGAATCACTTGATCACGCCGGACACTGAGATGAACGGTTTGGGGCACATCGGGTACGCGAAAATGAAGTTCACCCGGGATGTTGTCGCGGAGGCTCGGAACATAAAGAAGGTTGAGCCGGTCCAGAACTACTACACCAACAAGTTCCTGACGCGCATCTTCCCGAAGCGGCCATAATGTAAAGTCCGGACTTTTCTGGAAGATGTGGATTCCGGTGAAGGGACCCGTGCCGTACGCGCGTGTGTGAATCTGGAAGGGAGAGGACGCTTCGAGGTCCCTGCAATGGGGGATCTATTAGAGTTCTCTCCCTTTCAGGTATTCACCGATAGGGGAAAGGTGCGATGGTAGACGCTCCAATGGGGGATGACCTCTCGGTCGTCGGGCAAAGCCCGCCCAAAGTGGATGGAAAAATTCTCCTCACAGGAGAGGCCCGGTATTCTTTCGACGTCCAGCTTCCCCGGATGCTTCACGGGAAGGTTCTGAGGAGTCCTCATCCGCACGCCCGCATCCTGAAGATCGACACCTCGAGGGCCGAGCGGCTGCCGGGGGTCAAGGCCGTGATCACGGCCGAGGACACCCCGAAAATCCCTTATCACTTCCTCGGCCACCCTCACGAAGACAAGTTTCCCCTCGCCATCGACAGGGTCCGCTTTGTCGGGGATGAGGTGGCCGCGGTTGCGGCGGTGGATGAAGACACGGCGGAAGAGGCGCTCTCCCTCATCGAGGTCGAGTATGAGCCTTTGCCCGCCGTCTTCGACCCCGCGGAGGCTGTCCAGCCGGGCGCCCCGCTCATTCACGACGGGAAAGAAAAGAACATCTCCGCCCATGTTGTCCGGGAGGCCGGCGACTGGGAGGAGGCCATGCGGACAGCACCTGTTGTTATAGAGGACCGGTTCACCACCCAGCCGGTGGCTCAGACCCCCCTGGAGACGCACGGGTGTGTGGCCCAGTATGACGCCTCTGGCCGCTATACGTTCTGGGCCTCTACGCAGGCCAGCGACCTCTTGCGACGTGAACTGGCGAACGCCCTCGGTGTCCCGCTCGGCCGGGTCCGGGTTGTCGAGGTCTTCATCGGTGGCGGATTTGGCGGCAAATCGAAGGTGGGCGCCAGCGAGGCTCTGGCGGGTTTGCTCGCCAAGAAGAGCGGCCGTCCGGTTCGGCTCTTCCTCTCCCGGCAGGAGGAGTTCACGACCTCCGGCCACCGAAGCGCGCTGAGTATTCGCATGTGGACCGCGGCTAAAAAAGATGGAACCCTTCTGGCACGCCGGGCGGAGTCCTACGTTGACAATGGGGCCTATAACAATGTGACCCCTGCCACAACGGGCGTCGGAGGAAGCATCTGCGTCTCTCTTTATCGGGTTCCGGCCGTCCGGTACGACGGCTATGTTGTCTACACGAACAAAAGCTGGGCGAACGCCTTCCGGGGGTTCGGCGGCCCCCAGCTTGTTTTCGCTGTTGAGACCCAGATGGACAAGCTCGCCGAGGAGCTTGGGGTGGACCCCCTCGCGCTTCGCGTAAAGAACTCCAACCAGCCGGGCGATGTGACGCCGGTCGGTTGGGAGATTGGCACGTGTGGTTTGCAGGAGTGCATCGAGAAGGCGGCGGCCGAGATCGATCTGGGATGGAAGAAAACGAAGCGCCCCGAGACCGGACCCGTCAAGCGCGGAAGGGGCCTGGCGGCGATGATCTATACGGTGGGGGCCCGCGCCTATTGGGACGCCGACTGCGCCGGGGCTTTTCTGAAGATTCACGACGACGGCTCCGCGAGCGTCATTACCGGAACGGTGGATTGTGGCCAGGGGGCGAGGACCGTCCTGACGCAGATCGCGGCCGAGACCCTCGGGATGAACCTCGACGATGTTCGGATCTACACCATGGACACCGAGGGCGCCCCCATGGACAGTCGCGGGGCCAGCGCGTCGAGCGTGACGTTCATCTCGGGCAACGCCGTCTACTACGCCGCCCGCCAGGCGCGGGAGAGGCTCCTGGGCGTCGCGGCGGAGAGGCTCGAGGCCGACCCGAAAGACCTGGACATCCGGGAAAGCCGGGTCTTCGTGCGTTCTACACCCGAGCGTTCCATGACGCTGGGGGAGGTCGCGGAGATGTCCACGTACCGGCAGGGCGGCGAGGCCATCCTGGAGTCGGCCCACTATGACACGCCCACCGAGTTCATCGATCATATGACGGGCACCGGGAACATCTCGCCCTGTTACTCGTTCGCGGCGCACGCCGCCGAGGTGGAGGTGGATACGGAAACCGGCCGGGTGAGGGTCGTGCGCGTCGCGGCCGCCCACGACGTGGGCCGGGCCATCAACCCCATGCTCCTGGAGGCCCAGATTCACGGCGGTCTCTCCCAGGGCCTCGGTTACGCAATCTCCGAGAACCTGTCGATTGAAGACGGACAGTTCGTAAACGGAAACTTGGCGGATTACAAGATTCTCACCTCCAAGGACATGCCGGAAATCATCCCCATTATCGTGGAGACGAGCGAGCCGGAGGGTCCCTACAACGCGAAGGGAATCGGGGAGCCCGTCCTCGTTCCGACCGCGCCGGCCGTCGCCAATGCGGTCTACGACGCCGTCGGGGTGCGGATTCACGACCTGCCGATCACGCCCGCCCGGGTCTTCGAAGCCCTGAAGCGGGCGAAAGAGAACACGTCATGAAGCCCTTCGAGGTCATTGCGCCCGATACAGTCGAGGAGGCCGTCGAGGCGCTGGGTCACTACGGCGAATCCGCCCGGGTCATCGCCGGCGGGACGGCCCTGGCCTTGCTGATGCGTCAGGGCCTCTACCGGCCCAAGGCCCTCGTCAACCTGAACGGGGTTCAGGGGCTTCGCGGGATTCGGGGAGAGGCGGACGGCGGGGTCTTCATCGGTCCGTTGACCCCGCACCGGGAGATTGAGCGGGATGCCGGGCTGGCCGAGCGGTTCCCCGCGCTGGTCGAGATGGCCCGCCATGTGGCCAATCCCCAGGTGAGGAACGTGGGGACGATCGGCGGCAACCTCTGCCATGCCGATCCCGCTTCCGACCCGCCCACGGCCCTCATCGCGGCGGGCGCGGAGATCGCCGTCCTGGGTCCGGCGGGAGCGCGCTGCCTTGCGGTCGAGGACTTGTCCCGGGGATATTACGAGACATGCCTCGGCCCGGACGAGGTGTTGACGGGGATTCGGCTCCCCGCGCCCGAGCCGCGCTCGGGGATGGCGTACTTGCGGTATACGACGACGACCGAGGAAGACCGGCCCTTTGTCTGTGTGTGCGTCTGGCTGAAGGTGGGCGAGGACGGGAGGCGGTGTGAAGACGCGCGGGTCGCCGTCGGCGCGGCGGGGCCGACGCCCGTCCGGGCGATCGGCGCCGAGGAGGCGCTCCGGGGCGAGGACCTCTCCGAGGAGCTTTTGGCCGCCGCCGCCGAGCGCGCGGTCGAGGGGATCGACCCCATCGGTGACGTCCGGGGCCCGGCGTCCTACCGGCTCGAGATGGTCAAGGTGTTCTTCCGCCGGGCCGCAAGCGCGGCCTGGACATCGGCGAAGGAGGCGTAGTGGAGGGGAAAGTCGCTCACACGATCCGGCTGACGGTCAACGGCGAAGCCGTTGAGGAGACGGTCCAGTCCTCCGATCTGCTGGTCGAGGTCATTCGGCGCCGTCTCGAGCTGACCGGAACCAAGCGGGGCTGCGAGAGCGGCGTCTGCGGGGTCTGCACGGTTGTTTGCGACGGCGCCGCCGTCAAGTCCTGTCTCCGGTTCGCGTTTCTGGCGGACGGCGCGGAGATCCTGACCGTGGAGGGGCTGGCCGAGGGAGAGGACCTTCACCCGATCCAGCAAGCGTTTTTGGAGAAGACGGGCATGCAGTGCGGCTTCTGTACGCCTGGGATGCTGATGACCGTCGTGGCCTTCCTGGCCGAGAACCCCGACCCCACGGAGGAGGAGATCCGCGACGCCATCGTGGGGAACCTCTGCCGCTGCACCGGCTACGTCAACATCGTCGCCTCCATCCAGGCGGCGGCCGATACGCTTCGGGCGGGGCGTTAATCGGGTCCGGCCCCTTTCTTTTCTCATCCACGGGTTTCACAGATTACGCAGATAAATCTTGTTTTTAAAACCCTTCAAATCTTCCCAATCTGTGGATTGATGGGCATTTAAAACGACCTGGGAACATTCCACAGCGTTCGCGGATCCCACAAATACTTCTTGTTCTTTCGGATTGGTGCAATCTGTGTAATCTGTGGATCATCGGCCTCCAAATCAGTTGCCGGGTTTCTTGGCCTTGACCTTGAGCTTCCGTCCGAATGGATGGACTTCCCCGGGTCCGTGTCCGACGGGGAACTTCTTCTTGGCCAGCTTCTTCCGGAGCGCCCGGGTCGCCTTGATGTCCACTTCGTATTCCAGCGCCTCGGGATCCGCCACTTTGATCGCCACGCCGTAGATCTTTCGCGCGACCCCCAGGGAGATGAGCTCGTTCATCACGTCGTCCAGGACGAGTTGGGGGTCCCTTTTTTTCGGGTCGCCGTAACCCCCGCCGCCGTTGCTCCGAAAGTTGATCACGTCGCCGGGGCCGATCGGGACGCTCGCGGCGTGCATCCCCAGGTGGCGCTCCCGTTTGGTTCCCTCGTTGAGGGTCAGGGTGTTGGGCCCGCCGTTCAGTCCGCCGGACAGGCCGTAAGGGGTGACCTCCTCCCGGTCTCCGTGGATGGTGATGACCCCCTCTCCCCACAGCCGGTAGTGCCGCTGGAAGCCGAGGCCGCCCCGGAACTTGCCGTGGCCGCAGGAGTCGGGGAGGACTTCGGCCTTGAGATAGGTGTACGGATACCAGCGCTCCAGGACTTCGACCGGCTGGTTGCAGGCCCCGCCGGCGAACATCATCATCATATAGCTGGGTCCGTCCCGGTCGACGCGCGCGCCCTGGCCCCCCTCCATCCAGTTGTAGGAGACGAATTGGTTCCCCGACCTCGGGTGCTTGCCGCCGCAGACGCAGTTCTCGAGATTTACCGTTCCGGCGTGAATCTGCGTCGGGTCCACCTGGGCCAAGGGCTGCGCCCAGCAGGCCATGACTGCGGCGTCCACCTTTTCATACGTCCCCGCGCAATACCCGGCCATGGGCGACGGGGGCAGGATGTGGACGGTGCTCCCCGGTATGCTCAGCAGATCGATGGACCTGGTGATGCCGTTGTTGAGCGGGGTGAGGTGGGGGAAGCAATGAAGCGTGCCGTCGAACGCCGCCGAGATCAGCCCCGGATGCGTCAGGCCCGTGGGTCCCCTGGGCGCCGGATCGCTCTTCCGGAAGTCGAGGGAGGCCTGGTCCCCCCGGATGGTGAGGACACAGTGGATCTTGACCCTGGGGTGGTCGGGATGTCCCTCGTCCATGTCGGAGTAGTCCGTGAATTCATACCTCCCGTCTGGCAGGCGGGAGACCTCGTGGCGGAGGAGCCGCTCGCCGTGGTTCATGGATTCCTCGAACGCCCGCGTGAGGGTCTTGGCGCCGTACTTCTCCGCGTACTCCTGGAGCCGCATCTCCATGACCTTCACGGCTTGGTACTGGGCCGCGAGGTCGCCCATGCGGTCGTGCGAGACGCGTACGTTCCAGCGGATCAGGTCAAAGCTCGACTTGACGGGCCGGTCCTGGTCGTAGAGCTTCATGGTGGGCACCAGGAGCCCCTCGGCGTGCACCTCGCGGGCGTTGGGGTTGAACGTCCCGGGAACGGGTCCGCCTATGTCGGTCCAGTGGCAGTTGGCGATGGTGAAGGCGATGTGCTCGCCCCGGTGGAAGACCGGCCGCACGAGGCGGACGTCCTGGGTGTGGGTCCCGCCCCGGTAGGGGTTGTTGAACATGTAGACGTCCCCCGGCCGGAAATCCTCTTCCACGTCCTCGATGACGCTCTGAACCGTCCCTTCGAAGGTCCCGAAGTGAGGAGTGTGGTCCCGGGTTCCGTGGGCGACGAGCCGGCCGTCGGCCGTCAGCATGGAGACCGAGAAATCACGGCCCTCGGTGATGGCCGGGGCGTAGGCGATGCGCTCGATCATCGCGCTGCCCTGGGTGCAGAGGTCACGAAAGGCGCTGCGAAGCACCTCGAAGGTGATGGGGTCCATATCCGGGAGAGGGGTTTTCTTTTTCGACTTGGCCATGCGACGGGGCTCCTCCAGCGTCATGTCACTTGCGTGACGGATCGGGTCAGCGTCCGTTGGGCGTGATGATCAGGTTCTGGTAAGTGTCCACCGTAGCGGCGGCGCCGGGCGGCAGAACCGTTGTCGAGTCGGGCTGCTCGATGATCGCCGGCCCGCTGAGGCGGTTCCCGACGCCCAACCCTTCCCGGTCATAGATCTTCGTCCGCGTAAATCCGCCGACTTCCCGGAAATAGACCCGCCGGGTCCCCTTCAAGGCGTCTTTCAGGCTCCCTTTCTTCCGGGACTTCCGCAGCCTCCCTTTCGGGACGACGCCGACGGCCGAGAGACGCGCGTTGCTGATCTCGACCTCGGCGTACTCGTCGGGGATCCGGTAGCCAAACTCTCTCTCATACGCCGTGACGAATCCGTTCACGATGTCGTCCAGCGTCCCTTTCGTGACCCGGCCCGACGGCACGGGGATCGTCATGTATTTGGACTGGGGGAAATACTTCACGTCGGCGAGCCGGTGGAGCTCGACCCGCTCGAGCGGAATGTTTTCCCCCTTGAGGGTCCGCCGCGCCTCCGCCTCCAGGTCGCGGTACACCCGGGCCAGCTCGGTGTGGGAGAGCTGGTCCGACTTCTTCAGGATGGGCCGGATGAAGTCGTGGCGGACATCCACGCGAAGCGCGCCGAAGGCCGATGTGACCCCCGGATAGCGCGGGACGATGACCTTGGGGATCTTGAGCTCGGCGGCCAAGGATACGGCGTGCATCGGTCCCGCCCCGCCGAACGCGACGAAGGCGAAGTCCCGGGGGTCGTACCCCCGGACCACGCTGATCAGCTTGACGGCGTTGATCATGTTGGCGTCGGCGAGCCGCAGGATTCCGTCGGCGGCCTCCTCGGCCGACATGCCCAGCGGACGGGCGATTTTGTTCTCGACCGCCCGTCGGGCCAGGACCGGATCCAGGGACATGGCGCCGCCCAGGAACTGCTCCGGGTCGATGACGCCGTGGACGACCTGGGCGTCCGTGTTGGTGGGTTCATCGCCCCCCCGGCCGTAGCAGGCCGGACCCGGGAAGGCGCCGGCGCTCTGCGGGCCGTTCTTGAGGGATCCGCCCTCGTCGATCCAGGCGATGGAGCCGCCACCCGTTCCGATGGTGGTGATGTCCACGCACGGGAAGCGGATGGGGATCGTGAATTCGACCTTGAAACCCGGTTGGAACAGCGGCTGTCCCTTCCAGACCAGGGACAGGTCCGCGCTCGTCCCACCCATGTCGAACGTGATGAGGTTCTCTTGTCCGGCGAGCGAGCCGATGTACGCCCCGCCGACCACGCCGCCGGCGGGGCCGGACAGGCAGGTCCGGGCGGGGATGGTCCGCGCGAGATGGGTGCTCATGACCCCGCCCCCCGAATGAATGATCAGGACGTCGCCGCGGAACCCCCACGCCCGGGTCCTGGATTCCAGTTCGGTCAGATACTCGTCGAGGATGGGCAGGAGGTACGCATTGACGGTGGTGGTGCTGGTCCGCTCGAACTCGCGGATCTCTGGGAACACTTCCGAGGAGGTGCAAATGAAGACCCCGGGAAGGAGCTTGGAGAGAACGGCCTTCGTCCGTTTCTCGTGATCCGGATTCATGAAGGCGTTGATGAAGCAGACCGCCACGCTCTCGATCCCGCGCTTTTTGAAGATCCGGGCGATGCGCTTGAGCTCGCTTTCTTTCAGGGGCGTGAGGACTTCCCCTTCGAAACTGATCCGCTCCGGCAGGGTCTGCCGGTTGTACCGGGGGACCAGGGGCGGGGCGGGATCCCAGGTCAGGTCGAACACGTCGGGGCGCTCCCCCCGGGCGCCTTCCAGGACGTCCCGGAAGCCTTCGGTGGTCACTAGGCCCGTCTTGGCGCCCTTGCGTTCGAGGATGGCGTTTGTGGCGATGGTCGAGCCGTGGCGGAAGGTGGTCATATCCTTCGGGTCCAAACCGGTCTTCTTCAGGACCTCCATCACGCCCTCGATGAACGTGGGGGGCGTGGAGGGCATCTTGTGGTTGGTGACCTGGCCGGTTTCCTCGTTGAGACACACCAAGTCCGTAAACGTTCCGCCGATGTCGATTCCCACGCTGTAATGGGCCATTGTTTCTCCTTGGGCGTCGGGCCGCCCGGTGACGCCGGGGCGGCCCCGAGGGCCAGCCATCGCGCGGCCTGCCCGGGACGGGCCGGGTCATTCGGGGCTTATTCTCAATGGACTGGAGTCGAACGAAGCTAAAGGTCCGCCTCTATCGAGGGCGGTATTGTCACATTCCGGCGCTCGCGAAGTCAACAAATTCGGATGATCCAATGAAGACCGGCTTGCTCTTTCTCACCGGTGGAAACCCCTGAGGAGCGGTGGGTCGGTTGACCATCAGTGCACGAGAAACCCCCCGTCCGCGACGAGGTTGTGGCCGGTGACGTAGCTGGAGGCGTCGCTCGCGAGAAAGAGGATGGCTTCGGCGATCTCCTCCGGCCTGCCGAGGCGGCGCATCGGGACGTCGGCCAGGCGGGTTTCCAGCATGGCGGGGTTCGCGTGGTAGGTGTCCGCTAGGCCCTCCGTATCGGTGGGACCCGGGGCGACGGAGTTGACCCGGATGTTTTTCTCGGCCAGCTCGAACGCCAGCGCCCGGGTCATGTTCACAACCGCCCCTTTGGCGAGGCAATAGGCCGAGAGCTTGGCGGCGCCCACGAAACCGAGCTGGGAGGAGATGTAGATCACCGCGCCGCCGCCGCGCGCCTCCATGTGGGGGACGATCCTCTGTGTGAGGAAGTAGTAGGACGTGACGTTGACCTCGAGGGCGCGGCGGAACTCCTCGAGCTCCACCTCCAGGAACAGCTTGGTCAGCCGCTGGATGTGGGGGACAACGAGGACGTCAATCCCCCCGAATCGCTCGACCGTCCGGGACACGAAGGCGTCCATGGCGGCTGGGTCGGACGCGTCGTGGACCGCGGCGATCACGTCCGCGCCCAGGCCGCGGCATTCCTCCTCCACGCCCGACAGGGCTTTCGCGTCGAGGTCGATGAGCGTCAGGCCCGCCCCCGCCCGGGCGAAGCGGACGGCCGCCCCCTTCCCGATGCCCATCGCGGCTCCTGTGATGACGGCGGTCTTCCCTTTCAGGCTCATCGATCTCTCCTTTTCTCAATTGATTTCAGCGGCGGAGGAGCGGATTCCCGGCGGCGGTGTCCATGAGCGGCGCGCGCCCCGGCGAAGGCTTCGCGGGCGGTCTCCGCCGTTCATTGGACTTCCTGCCAGATCCTCTCCACGCTCTCCCGGTCCACCGGGCGGGGGTTCGTCCGGCACGGGAAGCTGTTCACGATGGGCTCCACCTTGCTCTCCGGCAGGACCGCCGAGCGCTCGATTTCCGAGAGCCTGCGCGGCACCCCGACTTGGTCCGCCAGGTCCGCGATCCCCTCCGCCAGGGCCTCTCCGGAGAGTTCCGCGGGCACCCCCTCCCCCTCCTCCTCCGGCCAGAGGGCGGGGGCCAGGGCCGTTGCCAGCCGGGCGTAGCCGTCCCCCGCCTCGGGCGCGTTGAACCGGATCACGTGGGGCATGAACATGGCGCACGCCGCGCCGTGAGGGATGTGGGTCAAGGCCCCGAACGGGTGGGCCAGGGCGTGGACGAGGCCCAGTCCCCCGTTGGACATGGACATGCCCGCCATGCAGCTCGCGTGGATCATGTCCTCCGCCGCGTTGGGGTCCGATCGGTCCTTCAGGTAAGCGCGGAGGCTCTCTCCCCACCGGCGCGCCGCCCCCAGTGCGAGGGTCTCGGTCAGGGGGGTCCGGCGGACCGAGACGTACGATTCCACGATGTGGCTGAGGGCGTCGAGGGCGGTGTGCGCGGCCACCTGGGGAGGGAGACCGCCCAGCAGGTCGGGATCCAGGATCGCCAGCCGGGCGAACAGGGCGGCGTTTTTCACGATGAACTTGTCCCGTCGCTCCGAGTCGGTGACGATACTGCCGGACCCGGCCTCGCTGCCCGTCCCGGCGGTGGTCGGAATGGCCACCAGCGGGGGGGGCGGGTTCAGGTAGGAATCGCGGGCGCCCTCGTAATCGACGGCCGAGCCGCCATTCGCGGCGACGACGGCGGCGGCCTTCGCCGTGTCGATCGAGCTTCCTCCGCCGAGGCCGATGAGGCCGTCCGAACCCGATTCCCGGTAGGCCTCCGCCGCCGCCTGCACGACGCCGACGGGCGGGTCGGCCGCCACCTCCCGGAAGACGGAGACCTTCAGGCCGGCTTCTTCTAGGCCGGATACGACGCGGTCGAGGATTCCCGCCTCGGCGACGCCGGGGTCGGTGACGACCAGGGGTCTTTGGATGCCGAGTTTGGCGACCTCCCGGCCCGCTTGCATGGAAGACCCGGCGCCCGCGAGGATCACGCCCGCTGTCTGAAACTGCGTTGTGTTCGGCATCGTCCTTTCTCCTGACAGATCCTTCAAGTCCGGTCGTTCGTCATCCCTTCGGGGGCGAGTCCTCCCTCTCCTCCAGCGGTCCGTATCCCCCGCCGCCGGAGCTCTCCATCAGAATGACATCCCCCTCGGTGAGCGGGAGGCTTTCCTTTCCGCGGATCGGCCGCTCGCCGGGGCCGGGGTTCAGGGTGACGCGGAACGTCTGGCCCGTCTCGCCGCCGAACGCGCCCCAGGGGGGGACCTGCCGCCTTTCGAGCATGGTCGTGACGCGCGCCTCGGAGGCCAGCATCCGGTAGCGCCGCCGGATGCCGAGGCCCCCCCGTCTCCGCCCGGCCCCCCCGCTTCCGTCCCGCAGCGCCTCCAACTCCCCCCGCAGGGGATACTCGGCCGCGCGGACCTCGATGGGGGTGTTCATCACATTGCTCATGTGGACCCGCGTGGCGTTGCTCCCGTCCCGGTGGGCGGCCGCGCCCGCGCCGCCGCCGTGGACTTCATAGAGGATGAACGTCGTGCCGTCCGCCTTCTTTCCGCTGAACAGCGTGAGGCCCGAGGTCGCCGGACCGCCCGCGGTGATCCGGTCGGGCAGGACCGGGGCCAGCGCCCGGAAGACGGCGTCCACGATCACCTGAGAGGTCTCGTGGTTCCCGCCCACCCGGGGGGCCTCCCGGCCCGGGTTGAGCAGGGTGTTCCCGGGCGCGTGGACGGCGAGGGGCCGGCAGCAGCCGTCGTTCATGGGGATGCCACGGCCCACGAGGACGCGCATGCTGTAAAAGACGGACGCCGCCGCGATGAAGGGGGTCGTGTTGATGGGGAAGGGGACCGGGGGGGCCGTGCCGGTGAAGTCGAACGCCGCTCGGTCCCCCTCGATGCGGATGGCCAGACGGATGGGCAGAGGCTCCCCCCCTTCCTCCATGCTGTCCATGAACTCCTCCGCCTCGTACACCCCGTTCGGGATGGCGGCGATCTCCCGTCGCATCCGGGTCTCCGATTCCTCCTGCATCCGCTCGAACGCCGCCAGGGTCGTTGCGCGCCCCCACTGGCCAAAGATGTCGAACAGGCGCGATTCCGCCACGGTCTGGCCGGCGTATTGCCCGAGGATGTCGCCCTCCCGCTCTTCCCGGTTCCGAACGTTCTCCAGAATGAAATCCAGCGTTTCCCGAATGGGACGGTCCGCCACAAATATCTTGACCGGGGGGATTCGCAACCCCTCCTGGTAGGTCTCCGTGGCGTCCGGAACGTAGCTGCCGGGCAGCGCCCCGCCGGTGTCCGGCCAGTGGGCGAGACAGACGGCGAAGGCGGACAGCGCTCCGTCGTAAAACACCGGCCGGATCGCCTTGACGTCGGGCAGGTGGTTGCCGCCGATTTCGGGCAGGTTTGTCAGGTACACGTCGCCGGGACGCAGGTCTTCCCGCGAGACGACCTTGAGAAACTCCTTCACCGTGAAGGCCATGACGCCCAGGTGGACGGGCGTGTCCTGGCCCTGCGCGATGACCCGCCCCTGGGCGTCGGTCAGGACGCAGGAGAGGTCCCCCGCCTCCTTCAGCAGGGGCGCCCGCGCCGAGCGCATGACGATGAAACGCATCTCCTCCGAGGTCGCGAGGATGGCGTTGCGGATCAGCTCCAGTGTGACGGGATCGATGCGGCTCATGGCTTCATCCGGAGGATCAGGCTCCCCCGGCCGTCCACCGTGAGCGACCGGCCGGGCGGCAGGACCGTGACGGACCATTCATCCTCGACGACGGCCGGCCCTTCGACCCGGTCGTCCGGGCCCAGGGCGGCG
>CAYRGS010000048.1:14380-27466 GCA_964423875.1 uncultured bacterium | reverse complement strand
CTCCGCTGCGTCGGAGCCACGACGCTTGACGAATACCGAAAATACATCGAGAAAAACGGCGCCCTGGAGCGCCGCTTCCAGCCCATCATGGTGAACCCACCCACGGTGGAGGAAGCCATCCTGATCCTCCGGGGCCTGAAGCACAAATACGAACACCACCACCGGGCCAAGTTCACCGAGAAGGCCGTGCTGGAGTCCGTCCGGCTCTCCGACCGGTACATCTCCGACCGCTACCTGCCCGACAAGGCCATCGACGTCCTCGACGAGGCGGGCTCCCGGGTCCGGCTGGCCAAGGTCACCTACCCCCAGGAGGTCCGCGACCTTCAGCGCAAGGTGGAAGAGATCGTCCGGGAGAAGCGGGCTCACATCGAAGAGCAGAACTTCGAGGAGGCCGTCAAACTGCGCGATCAGGAAGAGGAGCTCCGCGAGCGCCTCAACGAGCGGAAGCAGGAGTGGGAAGACGCCCAGACGGACGAGGAAACGATCGTCACCGACGAGGACGTGTCCTTCATCGTCTCCCGCATGACGGGCATCCCCCTGTCGAAGATCGAAGAGAGCGAAAGCCAGCGCCTGCTGCAAATGGAGGAGGAGCTGCACCGGCGCATCGTGGGCCAGAACGAGGCCATCTCCGTGATGACCAAGGCCATCCGGCGCTCGCGCGCCGGTCTCAAGGCCCCCAACCGGCCCATCGGCTCGTTCCTGCTGCTCGGACCGACCGGCGTGGGCAAGACCGAGCTTTGCCGCGCCCTGGCAGAGTTCCTTTTTGGAGACGAGCAGGCCCTCATCCGCGTGGACATGTCCGAATACATGGAGCGGTTCAACGTGTCGCGCCTCACCGGAGCGCCTCCCGGCTACGTGGGCTACGAGGAGGGGGGCCAGTTGACCGAGCGCGTCCGGCGCCAGCCGTATTCGGTCGTCCTGCTGGACGAGATCGAGAAGGCCCATCCCGACATTTTCCACATCATGCTCCAGGTCATGGAGGAAGGTCAGCTCACCGACAGCTACGGCCGGCGCGTGGACTTCCGCAATGTCGTCCTCGTGATGACTTCCAACCTCAGCAGCCGGGACATCACGCGGTCGGCCTCGATGGGCTTCCACAAAGAAGACGACGAGGGGGACTCGGACACCCTGGCCGAGCGGTTGAAGGGCGCGATGCGCACCGAGACGCGGCGCACGTTCAACCCCGAGTTCCTCAACCGCCTGGACGCGGAAGTCGTCTTCCACTCGCTCACCCGCGAGCACATTCTGGAAATCGTCGACCTGATGGTGGACCAGTTGAACAAGCAGCTCATCGAGCGCGGCCTGTCCGTCGAGTTGGAACCGGGGGCCAAGGAACAGCTGGCCGAGTTGGGCTACGACCCGATATACGGCGCCCGGGAGTTGAAACGGACCATTCAAAGCCAGCTTGAGGACCCCTTGTCCGAGGAGGTCTTGAAAGGACGCTTCTCGGAAGCGGGGAGCATCCGGGTCCGGTTCGAAAACGGCTCGTTCGTCTTCGAGGAAAAAGCGCTCGTCAGCGATTTGCAGGACGCCTGAGGGCAGCGTACCGTCCATTGCGCCGGACGCCTTGATCGATTAACAATCTCTCCGGGCTGAATCTCGGGCGGGGGGGGGCGCAAGGCCCCTAGCGTCGGCAAGAGATCAACGTGAATCCCCCCCATTCGCGCGGGCCCGCACGAAGGATTTCATGGATCGATTGTTGTTGAATAAATGGGCGCCCCTTTCACCCAAAGCCGCACAGGGGAGGGGTGGGTGGCTGGCCTTCGCGTTGATACCGCTGGTCTTATTCCTGTGGTCCTCCCGCGCGCCGGCCCAGACCCCCGCCCTGCCCATCAAAAACATTGAGATCCAAGGCAACCGCCGGGTCGAAGAGGGCACGATCCGCTTCTACGTCTCCACCCGCGTCGGCGACCGTTTCTCCGTCTCCAAACTCCGAAAAGACATCAAGAAGATTTACGACCTGGGCTTTTTCCGGGACGTCAAAATCGACGTGACCCCCTTCGAAGGCGGGTTGCGCATCGTCTTCATCGTGGAGGAAAAACCCTCGGTGGCCGGCGTGCGCATCGTCGGAAACAAGGAGGTCGACCTCGAGGACATCCTGGAGAAGGTGACTTTGACGGTGCAGTCCATCCTCAATCAGGGGACGATCCGGGAAAGCGTGGAGAGCATCCGCGGCCTGTATCAGGAAGAGGGCTACTACTTCGCCCGAATCGAGTCCATCGTCGAGGAAACCGGCACCAACCAGGTCAACGTCGAGTTCCGGATCACCGAGGGCAAGAAAGTCGCCATCCGCAAAATCAACTTCGAGGGCAACCGGGCCTTCCCCGACAAGGCGCTCAAGAAGGTGATCGAAACCCAGGAGCACTGGTTCCTGTCCTGGCTGTTCGGAGGGGACGTGTACAAAGAGGACCAAATCCGGACCGATCTCGTTCGCCTCCAGGTTTGGTACCAGAACCACGGCTACATCCGGATCTCGATCAAAGAGCCGAGCATTCTCGAAAACCGAAAGGAAAACAGCCTGACCCTCGTCATCTCCCTCATCGAAGGAAAACAATACCGTGTGGGGAAGGTGAGTGTGGAAGGGGATGACGTCTTCAGCGCGGACGATTTGAGGAAGCGCGTCAGCCTCAAAAAGGGCGATGTGTACAACCGCTCCAAGCTGAATTCAGACATCGTCGGGATTACGGAAGCCTACGCCCAGAAAGGGCACGCCTTCGCCGACATCATCCCGGAAACTTCGATCCTCGACGAAAAGCAGTTGGTGAACTTGCGGATACTCCCCCAAAAGGGCCGTCGAGCCTTTATCGGGCGGGTGATCATCAAGGGCAACGATTTCACCCGGGACAAGGTCATCCGGCGCGAGGTGGCCCTGCTGGAGGGTTCGCTCTTTGACGGGGAGAAGCTCAAGCTCACGCGCAGGCGGCTGAGGAACCTCGGATTTTTCGAAGAAGTCAAGATTGAGACCAAGCGGGGGACCAGACCGGATCTCCTGGACGTGGAGGTCAACCTCAAGGAGAAACCGACGGGCGTCATCAGCGGCGGGACCGGATTCAGCAGCCGGTCGGGCATTCTGCTGTTCGGCGAGATCCGCGAGAACAACCTGTTCGGCCGGGGCCAGACCCTGTCGCTGCGCATCCGAAGGTCCGACCTGGACACCACCGGCACGCTCAGCTTCATCGAGCCCCATTTCCTTGACACGAACTTCAGCGTGAGCACAAGCACGTTTCTCCAAAACGACGAGTTCGGCAACTTCGAACGGGACCGTGTCGGCGGAAATATCGGCACCGGGCGCTGGGTGGCGGAGCACATCTTTGCCCGCGTCTCCTACCAGTACGAAGAGAACAACATCTTCAACATCTCTTCCGGGGCCACCAACTTCATCCAGGCGCAGGAGGGGCGATCGGCCACCAGCAGCATCACCCCTTCCCTCAGCCGAGACCGCCGCGACAACCGCATCCGGCCGACCAGGGGGGGGGTGAGCCGATTTACTTCCCGGGTCGCCGGCGGCATCCTCTCCGGGGACAACGACTTCTACGCCGTGTCGGGCGAGCACCGCCATTACTACCCCTTCTTCAAAAAGCGGGTGATCCTCATGGGACGGGGACGGGTGACCTGGGCCGACGGGTTCGGCGGAGAGGACCTGCCCATCTTCGAACGGGCTTTCCTGGGAGGCGCCCGGACCGTGCGCGGCTTCGACTATCGCGAGGTGGGCCCCAAGGACGGAAACGGCGACGCCATCGGCGGCAACGCCGCGTTGTTGGTCAACGTCGAGGTCCAGTTCCCCTTCGTTGCGGGGCTCCGGGCGGTGGTCTTCTACGACACTGGGCAGGTCTACCGAAAGGAGGATGACAACGTATTCGACTTGAGGGACCTTCGGTCCAGCGCCGGAGGCGGCCTGCGAATCCTCTCCCCCCTGGGACTCATCTCCATGGACTGGGGCGTCAAACTCGACCAGCAGGAGGGGGAATCCTTAAGCGAGTTCCACTTCACCATCGGACGCACCTTTTAAAAAGACAACTCATCCGGACCGTTCAATCTCAAACGGCGGACCGGGAAGGGAACAGCGGATGGGTCCAAAAGAGGAGGCGGCGCAAATCATGAACCGTCAGGCATCCAAGGTCCGGCTGCGGGCCGGGCTCCTGTCCCTTGCGAGCGTCTTGCTCTGGACGTGGGCCGGGGCAGCCTCCGCCCAGGGCAAAATCGGCGTCGTGGACATGGGGCGCGTCCTGCGCGAATCGGAGACGGGCAAGACCGCCCTCGTCGCCTTGCAGGGGACCTCCAAAAAATTCCAGGATCAGATAATCGCCAAAACCCAGGCCCTCGCGCGCCAGGAGCAGGCCCTCAGAAAAATACAGCAGGACATCCGGCAGAAGAGCCTTCTGTACAGCGAAGAAGTCCGGCAACAGAAGGAGGAGGAATTCCGGCAGAATCAGAGAGAATTCACGCGAGATCGGGATTCGCTGGTCCGATTCCGCAGAGAGGTCGAAGCCGATTTCACCCGCAAAAAAAGACGGGCAACCGCCAAGATCCACCGAGAAATTCGGGACGTGGTCAACCGAATCGGGAAGCAAGAGAAGTTCACCATCATCCTCGAGCGGACCCGGATCCTTTTCTTTGACAGCCGGAAGATCGACCTCACCGATAAAGTGATCCGCACGTACAACCAAGCCAAGAGATGAATCCCGCATCCCCACCCCCTCTGCGTCTGGCGGAGATCGCGGACCGGTTGGGCGGGGCCCTCGAAGGAGACCCGGACCTGCTCATCGGGGGCGTTGCCGAGCCCGCCGAAGCGGGGGCGGAGGATATCGTCATTCTCGCCGACAAGCGCCGGCTCCGGGACCTGGAATCCTCTCCGGCGGCAGCCGTCGTCGTCGGCGGCCCCTGGGAAGTGGGCAAACCCGCTGTCCGGGTGCGAGACGCCCGCTTGGCCCTCGCGGAGCTTCTGGAGCATTTTCATCCCAGGGAGCTTCCTCCGCCGGGCATCCACGAAAAAGCCCACATCGGCCGGAACGTCGAGTTGGGCCGGAGGGTCTGCCTGCTGCCCGGCGTGGTCCTCGACGATGACGTCCGGATCGGAGATCAGACGGTTCTCTATCCCAACGTCTATGTCGGGCGCGGAAGCCACATCGGCCGGCAGGGTGTGATTCACGCCAACGTGTCCATCTACCGGGACGTCGAGGTCGGGGACCGGGTCATCATCCACAGCGGGGCGACCTTGGGCGGCGACGGCTACGGTTACGTCCGGCTGGAGGATGGAACGCATCGCAAGATCCCCCACACCGGACGGGTCGTCGTCGAGAACGACGTCGAGATCGGCGCCAACGCCGCCGTGGATCGGGCGACCCTGGGGGAGACCCGGATCGGAAGGGGGACGAAAATCGACAACCTCGTCCAAGTAGCGCACAACGTCCGGGTCGGCGAAAATTGTCTGTTGCTCGGCCAAGCCGGGATGGCGGGAAGCTCCAGCCTCGGCGAGGGCGTCATCCTCGCCGCCCGGGCGGGCGTCGGGGATCACGTTCACGTGGGCGACCGGGCGACCCTGACGGCCTTGACCCTCGTGAACCGCGACGTGGAACCCGGAACCCTCTGGGCGTCGGCGCGGATACCCCGCCCGGCATACGAGCACGGCCGGCTGGAAATCAGTCTCGGCCGGGTCCCGGAGGCCCTGAAAACCATTGCGGACCACCAGAAACGGCTGTCGGCCATCGAGAAGAGCCGCTGCGGGGAGAACCAATGAGCTCCGCGAATATCGTCGACGCTGAGACCTCGAAAAAACTGATCGCCCTTTTGCCCCATCGCTACCCCTTCCTCTTCGTCGACCGGATTTTGGAATACGTGCCGGGCGAGCGGATTGTCGGCCTGAAAAACGTCACCCGCAATGAACCCTTCTTCGACGGACACTTTCCTGGGCAACCCATTATGCCCGGGGTTCTGCTCGTCGAGGCCTTGGTTCAGGTGGCCGGCATCCTGGCCCTGGATTCGTTGGACAACGCGGGAGAAATCATCCCCATCTTCACGCGCATCGAGAAGGTGCGCTTCCGCCGGCCGGTCGTTCCCGGCGACCAGCTCTTGATTGAGGCGCAGCTGTTGCGGACCCGGCGCCCTATCTGGTGGTTCAAGGGCACGGGGACCGTCGACGGGAAACGGGTGGCGGAAGGGGAGGCCCAGGCCACCATGGGGACCCGAACCCCTTGAGCGGAACTGTCCACCCGACCGCGATCGTCTCTGCCGACGCCGAGATTGCGCCCGATGCCGAGATCGGCCCGTACGCCGTCGTGGGGGAGAAGGTCATTCTCGGCGCCGGAACGAAAGTCAGCGCCCACGCCATTATTGAAAACTGGACGACCGTGGGAGAGGGATGCACCATCGGCATCGGCGCCGTGATCGGGGGCGCGCCCCAGTCCCTGGGATACCAGGGCCACTGTTCCTCGGTCCGTATCGGCGAGCGCACGGTGGTGAGGGAGTATGCCACCGTCCACCGAAGCAAGGACGCGAACGGGGAAACGCTCGTCGGCGACGACTGCTACCTCATGGCCTACTCCCACGTGGGCCATGACTGTGTTCTCGAGAACCGGGTCGTTGTGGTGAACGGGGCAAACCTAGGGGGTCATCTTCTCGTGGAGGAGGGGGCCTTCATCTCCGCCCAGGTGCCCGTGCACCAGTTTGTGCGGATCGGCAGGCTGTCCCTGATCGCCCCGCTCTCGCCCGTCCGCAAGGATGTCCTGCCTTACACCATCGTGGAGGGCCATCCCGCGAGGGTTCGGGGTCTCAACGTCGAGGGGCTCAAGCGGCAGGAGGCGTCTCCTCAAGTCCGTAAGACGCTGAAGAACATTCTGAAGGTGCTTCTTAAGGAGGAGGCGAGCACCCAGCAAGCCGTGAGGCGGATCCGCGAAGACCACGGAGACGTCCCGGAAGCCGTTCACCTGGCGGACTTCATCGAGAAGTCCAAACGAGGTTTTCACCGCTGAGCTACGCTTGAGGCGTCATGAAAAATAATCCTTCCTCCAAAACGATCCGGGTGGGCGTCGTCGGTGTGGGCCACATGGGCAGGTACCACGCGGGCGTCTACCACGAGCTGCCCGAGACCGAACTCGTGGCGGTCGCGGACGTGGACGACGTCCGGTCCCGCGCCATCGCCGAGCAATATGACACGCGAGCCCTGCGGGATTACCGGGAGATGCTCGGCCGGGTGGACGCCGTCAGCATCGCAGTCCCGACCGCCCAGCACTACGCCGTGGCCCGTGATTTCCTGGAGGCCAGGACCGACGTCCTCGTTGAAAAACCCATCGCCTCTTCCATCGAGCAGGCCGAGGACCTGTTCCGCATCGCCCGAGAAAACGGCCGGATCCTTCAAATCGGTCATGTCGAGCGGTTCAACGGAGCGGTCCAGGAGCTGCACAAGTTCGTCCGCGACCCCCTCCTCATCGAATGCCGGCGCATGGGACCGTTCCAACCCAGGGTACAGGAGGACGGCGTGATCCTGGACCTGATGATTCACGATTTGGACATCGTCCTCAGCCTGGTCAATTCCCCCGTGAAGACCTGCTACGCCGTCGGCACATGCGTCCACTCCGACCGGGAAGACATCGCCAGCGTATCGCTCACCTTCGAGAACCGCTGCGTCGCCAACCTGACCGCCAGCCGCGTGACACAGGACAAAGTGCGAACCCTGGCCGTCACCCAAAGGGATACGTACATCTTTCTGGACTACGCGAAGCAGGACATCCACGTCCATCGCCGCGCCGCGTCCGAGCACACCCTCACCCAGGAACAACTCCGATACCGCCAAGAGGCGTTCATCGAGCGGATCTTCGTTCACAAAGACAACCCGCTGAAATTGGAAATCCGCCACCTCTTGCGCACCGCCTCCAACGGCGCGGACCCCAGCCGGTTGAAAGACGCCGAAAAGGACCTGCAATCCCTGCGGCTCGCCGTAGAGATCCTCTCTCAGATTCATGGCGAGTCCTCCCCTCCGAGGCCGTCATGAAGAACCGGATCGGCCGGTGAGCCCGCCGGAGGAGAAGCGCCTGGGAATCATGGCCGGAGAGGGAGAGCTGCCCGCGCTCGTGGCCCGCAACGCTTGCGCCCGGGGGCTGGAACCTGTCACCGTGACCTTATCCTCCCGCGTCGAAAAAGCCCTCACACCCCTCTCGGCCTCCCTGCTCCGGTGCGGCCCCGGCCAGCCCAACAAGATCTTCCGTTTCCTGCACCGGGAAGGCGTGCGCGAAGTGGTCTTCGCCGGGAAGGTGGAAAAACGGGGGTTGTACCGAAACCCCCGGCTCGACCTGCGGGCCGTTCGGGTGCTCCGCCGCCTGAAGGACCGGCGCGACGACTCCATCATGTTGGCCGTCATCGAAGAAATGGAATCGGAAGGCTTTCACGTCCTTCCCCAGAAGGAATTCCTGGGGGACCTCTTCGCCCGGCCGGGTGTCCTCTCGCGCCGACCGCCGACGCGGCGGGAGCGCGAGGACCTCGAGTTCGGGTTCGGTATGGCCAAGGGTGTGGCTGCGCTGGACCTGGGCCAGACGGTGGTCGTCCGCAACCGGGCGGTCCTCGCGGTCGAAGCCATCGAAGGCACGGATGAAACCATCCGCAGGGGGTGCGTCATCGCGCGCCGGGGGGCTGTCGCCGTCAAAGTGGCGAAGCCTCGGCAGGACCCGCGGTTCGATGTCCCGGTCGTAGGCGAAGAGACACTGCGCGCCCTGGGCGAAGGCGGCGGAACCGCTCTGGGCATCGAGGCCGAACGCACAATGATCGTCGCCGGACAGGCCTTTCTGGAAGAAGCCCGCCGCTGGAAGATCGCCGTGTTCTCCATGGGAGAAGAAGAGGAAAGGGAGACCGATCATTGAACTCCTGATCGTCGCTGGGGAGGCCTCAGGGGACGCCCTGGGAGGGCGCCTCGCGGCTGCCCTCCGGGCCCGGCTGCCGAACCTGAGACTTTCCGGGGTCGCCGGCCCCGACATGAGGGCCGCCGGCGTGGAGACATGGTCCGGAGTCGAGGACCTCGAAGTCGTCGGGATTGTCGAGGTGGCGAGGCGTCTGCCCGCCCTGTTCCGGGTCGAGGCCCGGATCCTCCGGGAAGTGCGCGCCCGAAACATCCGCGCCGCGATCCTCATCGACTATCCCGGCTTCAACCTCCACCTGGCCGGGAGACTCCATGCCCGGGGTGTGAAAACCGTACAATTCGTCGCGCCGCAACTCTGGGCCTGGGGCCGGTGGCGTGCGCGGCGGATGGCTCAATCCATCGATCGGCTGCTCGTCATCCTTCCCTTCGAGCCGGAGTTCTTCGGCCGGCTCGGCATCCGCGCCGAGTTCGTCGGCAACCCCATCGCCGATGCCCTCGCTGCGGATTTCGCGCCAGGGCCGGAGGGCGTCGCCGATCACCTCCAGGCGGCCCGGAAGCGGCTCGGCCTGGAAGCTGACCCAGGCGGTCCGGTGGTGGGAATCCTCCCGGGGAGCCGGAGGGGGGAGGTGTCCGGCCTCCTCCCCCCCATGCTGGACGCGGCCCGGATCCTCCGGGCGTCTCATCCCCGCGCGCGTTTCCTTCTGCCCATCGCGGACACCCTGACCTGGGAGCCAATCGCCCGGCAGGCGGAGCGGGCCGGCGTCCAGCCGGTCCGGGGGGAGGGGGGGGGGGGAGCCCGGGACGTCCTGCGGGCCGCCGACGCGGCCATGGTGGCGTCCGGAACCGCCATCCTGGAAGCGGGGCTGCTGGGAACGCCCTCGGTCCTGGCCTACCGGTTCCACCCCTTGTCGTTTCCGATTGTCCGGTGGATGTCGAACCTTCCCCCGGAGCGGTATTACATCGGGCTCGTCAACATCCTGGCCGGAGAAGAACTTTTTCCGGAACTCGTCCAAGACCGGGTGAAACCCGAGCACCTGGCCCGCGAGGTCAAACGGCTCATCGAGGACAACTCCAGAAGGGCCCACGTCCAGCGCAGGCTCCGGGACGTCCGCCGCTCCCTCGGAGAGCCGGGCGCCGGGTGCTTCGAACGGGCGGCGGAGGTCATCGCAAAGCTGGTGGGGTCTTGAAGGAAAGAAGCGAAATTCCGGCCGGGGAGCGCCCGCTCGGAACGCCGGCCAGCCGTCCCGATGGCCTCCTTCCCCGGTGCGGGGGGTGGCTCATCGGCGCGACGCTCCGCGTCCTCGCGGCGACCTGCCGGGCCGAAGTCCTGTTTGCGGAACGCGAGCCCCCCCGGGTCCCCGGGCGGCCGGGCCGAATCTATTCCCTCTGGCACGGAAGGATGCTCTACCCGGCCTACTTCCGGCGGAAGGCGAGGGCCTCGGTCCTCATCAGCCGGAGCCGCGACGGCGAGGTCCTCTCCGGAGTCCTGGGGGCACTGGGATACCGGACCGTTCGCGGATCCACCTCGCGGGGCGGCGCGCCCGCCCTGAGGCGGTTGATCAAGACCCTTCGGGCGGGGCGGGACGTCGGGATGGCCTCCGATGGACCCCGGGGCCCGGCGTGGCGCGTCCAGCCGGGGATCATCCACCTCGCCGCCCGGACGGGGGCGCCGGTCATCCCCATCGTCTTCGGCGCGGCGCGGGCAAAAACCTTCGCAAGCTGGGACCGCTTCTGCCTGCCCTGCCCTTTCACCCGCGTCGCCGTGGTCTTCGGCAGGCCGGTGAGGGTCCCGCCCGACGCGGACGGAGCCCTGCTGGAAGAAAAACGCCGAGCGCTGGAGGCGGAAATGGACTGGACGCTCGAGGCGGCCGACGCGGCAGTGCGAAAAAGACCCCTGCCTCCGGGACCGGGCGGCGGGCCCGATCCGGAGCTCTCCAGCGCCCTGGGCGGAGGCCCATGAGCGCCCGGCGTCGCGAGGCGACGGCCCCGGAGCCCCTCCCTGAAGGAGCTGCCGGGGATCTTTTCGGGAAAGACCGGTAAACATGTACTTTCTTTACAACCTGTGCCTGGCCGCGGGATTGCCGATCCTGGCCGCTTACTGGATCTTTCAGGCCCTGTTCCGGGGGAAGGTCCGGCGGGGGCTTCGGGACCGGCTGGGGTTTCCCGATCTGTCCGCCGCCCCCGGCGACACGCCCACGGTGTGGCTGCACGCCGTGTCCGTGGGAGAGGTTCACGCGGCGGCCCCCTTCGTCCAGGCGCTGAAACGCAAACTGCCCGGTTGGCGGCTTGTCCTCTCCACGGTGACGGAGACCGGGCGGGAGGCCGGCGTCCGCCGGATCCCCGAGGCCGACGCCCGAATCTACTTTCCACTCGACCTCCCCGGTCCGGTGGCCGCGGCCGTCCGCCGCGTTAAGCCCCGGCTGGTCGTCGTCCTGGAAACCGAAATCTGGCCGAACTTCCTGTGGCGTCTTTTCGCCGAAGGGATCCCGACGGTTATCGTGAACGGCAGGGTCTCGCCCCGCTCCTTCCGGCGATACCTCCGCGTCCGGCCCTTGATGGCCCGGGTGCTCTCAAAGGTGACCGGCTTCGGGGCGCAGTCCGAAGCCGACGCCCGCCGCGTCACCCGCCTCGGCGCGCCCCCGGAGCGGGTCCGGGTGATGGGCAACCTGAAATTCGACGGCGCGGCCGAATCGGAGCCGCCGGGGCCGGAGGAGAAAACGGCCGTCCGGAAGGCGTTGGGCCTTTCGAAGGACGCGCCCGTCTGGGTGGCCGGGAGCGTTCATCCCAAGGAAGAGGCCCCGGTCGTAGACGCCTACCGGTCGCTTCTGATGACCCATCCGTCCCTCCAGCTCATCCTGGCGCCGCGCCGTCCGGACCGCGCGGGGGCCATCGCGGACCTGCTCCGCGGCCGGAAGGTCCCGCACCTTTTGCGGGAAGAGGGGGGGGGAGAGGCGGGGGGGGGGGAACCGGCCCGCGCGCCGGTCCTGGTCCTGAACACTGTGGGGGAGCTTGTCTCTGCCTACCGTGCAGGCGACGTGGCCTTCGTGGGGGGCAGCCTGTTTCCGTGGGGGGGGCAGAATCCGCTGGAGCCGGCGGGGATCGGAATTCCCGTCCTGTTCGGTGAACACATGCAGAATTTCGAGGAGGCCGTGCGGGCTTTGATGGAAACGCCCTCCGGGGGGGTGTCCGCGGCGCTCCAAATCAGCGGGTCTTTCGACGGCTCAGCGTCACGGCTGGCGGAGGCGGTCGGCCGGATCCTGGATTCCCCGGAAACGGCCCAAGCAATGGGCGAGCGCGGCAGACACGTCGTCCGTACCCAGGCGGGGGCCGCCGAGCGCTACGCGGACTGGGTCGCCGAAATTTCCGCGGGGAGGACCTGAGCGTGACGCCCTCGCCTCCCGACGGGGCCAAATGGCGGAGAGCCGGGGCCGGACGAACGGGGATCGCCTTGCAGGAAGACCGGCTCCCGGGCGGCCCGTGGGGGAAAATCGTGAAAGGCGGCCTCCTCGCCGCCTCCTGGATCTACGGCGTGGGGCACGCGTCCCGGATGTCCGCCTATCGGGCAGGGATTTTGAAAACTCGGAAGCTGCCCTGCTGGGTGATTAGCGTCGGCAACCTCACGGCGGGGGGGACCGGGAAGACGCCGGTGGTCCTGTCGGTGGCCCGGGCGCTGACCCGGCGGGGACGGAAGGTGGCCGTCCTGAGCCGCGGGTGGGGCGGACGGGCGCCCGGACCGGTGACGGTCGTCTCGGACGGAGAAAACCTCCGGGTTCACCCCCCTGAGGCCGCGGACGAAGCGTATCTGCTGGCTTCCCGCCTGCCCGGTGTTCCCGTCCTGACGGGCAAGGATCGGTACGCGTTGGGCGAGCGCGCGGCGGCCGAGTTCGGCGTGGAAGGGGTCATCCTCGACGACGGGTTTCAGCACGTCCAGCTGGACCGGGATCTGAATCTCCTTCTCATGGACGCCAACCGGCCCTACGGGAACGGCCACCTGCTCCCCCGCGGGACGCTGCGCGAGCCGCGAGGGGCGGCCGCCCGCGCCGACGGCATCCTGATCACCCGCGCCGATTCGGGGGGGCCCGAAACGCAAGCGCGGCTCCGGCGAGAATATCCCGCGCTGCCCATCGCCGTCAGCCGTTTCGTTCCCGACGGCGTCCGGGACCTGGAATCCGGCGAGGCGATCGACCCGATCGGCAAGCGGGTCTTCCTGGTCTGCGGGATTGCACGGCCGTCGGGCTTTC
>CAYRGS010000048.1:2476-14370 GCA_964423875.1 uncultured bacterium | reverse complement strand
AAACAGCCATCCAGGCCGGGCTCGAAGTGGCGGGTCTCGCGTCGTTCCCTGACCATCACGTGTACACCCCGGCGGAGGCGGCGCACCTGCGCGAGCGCGCGAGGGCGGCCGGCGCCGAGGGTTTGCTCACCACGGAAAAGGACGCGGTCAAGCTCCGGCTTTACCCGGGGGGGGGGGATCCGCCCGCCTGGTCGCTGCGGCTTCGGCTCGAGATCCTCTCGGGCGAGCCGCATTGGGAGGACTGGACGCACGCCCCCGGCTGAAAGCCGGGGGGGAGGGGGGCGCGGTCGTTCCTATCCCCGAACCGTCGCCATCATGTAGACGCCGATGGCCAGGAAGATGACGTTCGTCGACCAGCCGGCGACGACGGCCGGGAGAATCCCCGCGTGCCCGAGGGAAAGGCCCGCGTAAAAGAGGATGAAGTAACTGAACCCGATCGCTAGGGTCAGCAGGATGCTTCGGGCGAGTCCGCCGCTGCGCCCCGTTTTCAGGGAGAACGGGATGCCCACCAGCGCCATAATCAGCCCCACCAGGGGGTAGGCAAGCTTGGCGTGGAGGTCCACAACGTACTTGGTTTCGTCCACGCCGTTGGCGCGCAGGCCCTGGATGTATTCTCGCATCTCGCCCAGGTTCATCTCACCGGGCTCTTTCTTGATTTGCAGGAAGTCTTCGGGCCGCTCGGGGATATCAACCTGGGCTTCGGTGAAGGCTTGGGACTCCAACTGGCCCTTGCGCGGGAATTTCCGGTGCTGTCCGTCCCGGAATACCCACAGCTTGCCGTTCCAGATCACCGTTTTGGCGTCGAGCCGCTCCAGGAGCTGGCCCTCGGTGGACAGGCGGTACAAGGTGACGCCCTTGAGAAGGTTGCGGTTCGGATCGAAGGATTCGATTTGCCAGATGGTCCGGTTATCCGACCGATACCAGATTTTGTTCTTCCGGATGACGCCCTTCGGGGGCCGCTTCTTGACGAAGACCTGAATGATGTAGTTGACCTTCTTGTTGGTGATCGGGAGCAGGTACTCCCCCGCGAAGAACAACAGACCGCTTCCGATCGCACCCAAGACCAGGATGGGCAGGGAGATCCGGTACAGGCTCAGGCCGCAGGCCCGCATGGCTGTAATCTCGTTGTTATGTCCCAGGATCAGCAGGGAGAACACCGACGCGAGGAGGATGGCCGCCGGGCTGATTTGCATGAGAATCTGGGGGATCTTGTATACGAAATAGCCGACGGCCTGCCGGAACGGGGTCCCTTTTTCCAGGAAATCGTCGACGCGCTCAAAGAACTCGACAATCAGGTAGATGGCGAGAAACGCCAGGAGACCGACCAGAAAGACGCGAAGAAACTGGGTGCCCACATAGCGGGTCACCAACCTCACGTCTGTCCTCCTTTTTCCGGTTTCAGCCCTTGTGGAAAGAACTTCGTCCGCAGCGCCGCCAGCAACGCCTCCATGCGCTCAGCGAGCTTTTCAGCGAACCGGAAGGGGGAGTCCGTCTGTACCTTGCACGTGAGATAAAATCCGATAGCGGCCAGCACCAAATTCGGAAACCACATGGCAATCAGGGGGGGGATGAATCCGCCGTCTCCGAGACCCTCTCCCAAGGAGAGCATGACGTAGTAGAAAATGATGATGGCCAGGCTGAGGGCCAGCCCTCCGGATTTCCCCGACCGCCGGTTTCGGATGCCCAAGGGGGCACCCACAAAACCGATGATCAGACACGCAGCCGGCAGAGAGAATTTCTTGTAATACTCCACCAAGAGGTTGTTGTACCTTGGGTTATCCTTTTTGTACCGCTTCAGTTTTTCCCGGATCACATACAGGGAATGGTTCTTGCCGGCGCGTTCCAGTTTGCCGGTGTCGCCCATCAGGGACCGGGTGTCCAGATTAACCTCGTAGGTGGTGAACCGGATGACCTGATACTTGCCCTGCGCCTCCGTGGCCTGATGGATCGATCCGTTTCGCAGCCGCAGGGACACCTTGAGCGATTCCTTGTTGGAGACCAGAACACCCTCTTCCGCAACGATGGTCTGCGGATTCTCCTGCGTACGGCTGTCGTAAATCAGGATCCCCTTCATGACCTCCTCTTGCGCGGGCTTTTCGTTGACATAGAGGATCAACCCGTCGAAATCGTCGTTGAACACCCGCTCCTTGATGGAGGTCGTCGCGGCCCCCGAATTGGCCAACCTGAAGCGGAGCTCGTTGAACTGGTCCTCGCTCCAGGGCAGGGCGTAAAACACCAGGAAATTGGAAGCCAGATAGCAGAGGGTGGACAACATCACCACCGGCGCAAGCTGACGGTAAAAGCTCACGCCCACCGCGCGGAGGGCGACGTTCTCGCTGTCGGCCGACATCCGGCTGAGCGTCATCACCGTGGAGACCAGAAACGCCATCGGAATCGTGACGAGGAGAAACGAAGGAGAAATCACCAGCATCATCTTGAACACCGTCCCGAAGGGCAAGCCCTTGTTGATAACCAGGTCGGTGAAGTGGAGAATCTGGTTCATGAACAGGACAAAGGTGAAGACCAGCAGCCCCATCATCATGTAGGAGGCCAGTTCTTTGAAGATGTAGCGTGTGATGATGCGCAAAGGAGATCCCTCCGATTTCTCGGCATATTAATTCAGTGATCCGAGGAAGTAAAGGAAACGCCGCTTCCCCATCTAAAGCTTTAAACTAATTGATTTTGAAAGCATTTTGCGTCCGGCCCCAAATGGACCATATTGACAAGGAATTCGCTGTCTTGGTTTAATAACTTGTCGTACATCCAAGGATTGGCAGCGCGCCGCAATGGGCAAAAGGCGCAGAAAAAAGAGAAATCTTCGCTCCCGGACCCTGGATGTCCTCGAGTGGGCCGCTTTGCGCTCCCTGGTCTTCGCTTTGAACGCGCCGGGAGAAGGGCGAGCCGTCGCCCTGGCCGAAGCCGCCGCGAAGGCCGCGGTCAAACTCGGGATCCGGCTTCCCGTGGTCAGGGAGAATCTGGCCGCCGCCTTTCACGGCGAGAAGACGCCGGAGGCGGAGGAGAGCGTGGTCCGGAGCGCCTATCGTCAGTGGGCCCTGACCTTCGTGGAGTGGGCCCGGACCTGGCGTCGGAAGGGCCTCGACGGGGCCATCGACCGGGTCGAGATCGAAGGCGACCACCCCCTCCTCGACGCCCTGAGACAGGGCCGCGGGGTGCTCGCCGTGACGGCCCACTTCGGCCACTTCGAGCTGATGCCCCTGACCTGGGCGCGAGCACATGGGCCGATCAACTTGATCGTTCGGCCCCTCGACAACCGCTTGCTGGATCAATCCCTGAACAGGCTTCGCGGCCGTTACGGATGCCGGGTGCTCACGCGGCAGGGAATCGTCCGCAACGCGATCCGGCACCTGCGGGCCGGAGAGATGCTAGGGGTCCTCATCGACCAGAACATGATCCACCGCGAGGGGGTGTTCGTCGACTTCTTCGGGAAGCCGGCGTGCACCACGCCCCTGTCGGCCGCGCTCGCCCTGCGGACCGGGGCCGCCGTTTTCCCCGGCTTTATCATCCGGCAGGCCCCCTTCCGGCACCGGCTGGTCTTCGGCCGGGAGATCCCAACCATCCGGACCGGAGACCTTCAAGCCGATCTTGAGGCCAACACTGCGCGGCACACCCAAGCGGTCGAAGACGCCATCCGGGCGCACCCCGATCACTGGCTCTGGATACACCGGAGGTGGCGGACCCGACCCGTGGGCGGCGCGGCCCGGGCGGACGGATCGGGGGTCTCCCCATGAACATCCTCATCGTGGGGCCGACCTGGGTGGGCGACACCGTCCTGGCGACCCCCGTCCTCGCGAACCTGCGCTCAACCTTTCCGGCCGCGAAGCTCCATTGCCTGTCCACGGTCTGGGCCGGGGACATCCTGATCGACCATCCCGACGTGGATGAGCTTCGCCTTCGGCCCGGAGGGGCGGCGGATTTTCTCGCCGCCGCCGCCTTCAGGCGGGACCGGATGGACCTTGCGTTCGTTCTGCCCAACTCGATTCGGGGGGCCCTGCTGGCCCTCGCCGCCGGAGCGCGCCGGCGGGTCGGATACCGACGGGACGGCCGGTCCATCCTCCTCACGAACCCGGTCCCGCGCCCCCGCGGCGGCGGACGGCATCAGGTGGACGAATACCTAGCGCTCCTGGAGGCGGCCGGCGTGAGCGTCACCTCCCGCACCCCCCGCCTCGGCGTCTCCCGGGAGGCCGAAACCTTTGCCGGGGAGGTCTTCCTCCAGCACGGAATCGATCCCGACGAACCGGTCGTGGGCATTCAGCCGGGGGCGAAATTCGGGGCCACGAAGCTTTGGCCGGCCGAGCGGTTCGCCGCGGCGGCGGACAAGCTGGCCGAATCCGAGGGGGCCCGCATGGTCCTGCTCGGAAGTCCGGAAGAGGGCCTGCTGACCGCGCGGATCGCGTCGCTCATGAAAACCGAGCCCGTGGATCTGGCGGGAAAAGACCGGGTGGCCTTCCTCCCCGCCCTGCTCCGGCGGTTCTCCGTCCTGTTGACCGGAGACACCGGCCCGATGCACATCGCCGCCGCCGTTGGAACGCCCGTTGTGGCCCTGTTCGGACCAACCGACCCGGGACGCACCGGACCGCTGGGGGACCGCCACACCGTCCTGCGGCGCGACCTGTCCTGCTCGCCCTGCTTCCTGAAACAGTGCCCCTACGGTCACGAATGCATGGAGGAGACAGCCGTGGATGAAGTCTGCCGGGCCGTCCGGGATACCCTCCGCGTCTCCGCTTCCAGCAGGGCGAGCGCGGGAGCAAGCCATGGATAGCCCCCTGAGACCGGGCGTCCTCCTGGACCGGGACGGGACCCTTTGTGAAGAGATGGGTTACCTCAATCACATCAGCCGCCTCGCCCTTCTGCCCGGGAGCGCCGAGGGAATCCGGATGCTGAACGCCGCCGGGATCCCCGTCGCCGTGGTCACGAACCAGGGGGGCGTGGGCGCGGGCTACTTTCCCGAGTCCTTCGTCGACGAGGTCCGGCGCGAGATCGAGCGCCGGCTGGCGGAATCCGGCGCGCACATCGACGCGCATTACCACTCCCCTTATCACCCGCACGGCAAGGTCGCGCCCTACAACCGGGACAGCGAGTGCCGGAAGCCCCGGCCGGGTCTGGCCCATCGGGCGTCCGAGGACCTAAGCCTGGATCTGGCGCGAAGCTACGTCGTGGGGGACCGGGCGGGGGATCTCGAGTTGGCGGCGCGGATCGGCGCGGGGGGGATTCTGGTCCTGACGGGGTACGGTCGGGGCGAGTGGCGCTGGAACGGGCCGGGGTGGCCGTCTCCGCCGGACGCGATCGTGGAAGACTTGATCGAGGCCGCACGCTGGATCCTGAGCGACCTGGGGATAAAGGAGGACTAATGGACACCGACCTTCGCGGTCGGGCGCAAGCCTTCGGGGGCCGGCGCGTCCTGGTCCTGGGCGACCTGATCGCAGACGAATACCTCCTGGGAACGACCCATCGCGTCTCCCGGGAAGCGCCCGTCCTGATCCTGCGGCACCGCTCCCGGGAGGTGAAGCTCGGGGGCGCGGGCAACGCCGCCAATAACGTCCGGGCCCTGGGCGGCGAGGTCTCCGTCCTGGGGCTGCTGGGCGACGACGACGCCGGCCGGGAGGTTTTGGACCTCTTGCAAGAACGCGGCATCGACGCCTCGGGCGTCGTGCGGCTGCCGGAAATCGAAACGACCGTCAAGATGCGGATCCTGGCCGGACAGACAAACACCACGATGCAGCAGGTGATCCGCATCGATCGTGAAGGAGAAGGCCGGGTTCCCCGCGAGACCGCCGATCGGCTGGCCCGGGCGCTGAGAGAGCGGGCGGAGACGGCCGACGCGATCCTGATATCCGACTACGGCCTGGGCGCGGTGGGGCCGGTGATCATCCAGGCGGTGAACGCCCTGGCGGAGGAGAAATGCGCCTCGAACGGCGGACTCCCCCTGCTGGTGGACTCCCGACACGGCCTGATCGGCTTCCGCGGCGTGACGGCGGTGACGCCCAACGAGGCGGAGATGCGCGCGGTGTTGGAAGGGAAGCAGGGCGTGGCGCTCAGCAATGACGACCTCTTCCGGGAAACCGAAGCGCTGCGCGAGCGCATGGGCATCCAGGGGCTCCTCCTCACCCGGGGAAAACACGGAATGGTCCTCTTCGAGGCGGGACGCCCTCCCCAATCCCTGGACATCTTCGGCGGAGACGACGTGGCCGATGTCACAGGCGCGGGCGACACGGTGATCGGAGCCTTCTGCCTCTCGCTGGCCGCGGAGGCCGGCATGCGGGAGGCCGCCCGGCTGTCCAACATCGCCGGGGGACTCGTCGTCATGAAACGCGGAACCGCCACGGTGTCTCTACGGGAGCTGCTGGAGGTCCTGTGACGGAGGAAAGCTCCAAGGTCCTAACCGCCGAGGCCCTGGCCGAAACGGTCGAGCGCCTGAAGGCGCGGGGGCGCCGCATCATCTTCGCCAACGGGTGCTTCGATGTCCTTCACGTGGGCCACATCCATTACCTGAGGGAGGCCCGCGCACTGGGGGACGTTCTCATTGTCGCCGTCAACAACGACGCCTCCACCCGCGCCCTGAAGGGAGAAGGGCGGCCGTGGATGACGCAGGAGGACCGGTTGGAGATCCTCTCGGCCCTTTCTTGCGTGGATCACCTCATCCTGTTCGGGGAAGGGGACGTCAGCCGCCTGCTGAGGCTCCTGAAACCCCACGTCCACGCCAAGGGGACGGACTACACCGTCGAGACTGTCCCCGAGCGGGGCGTCGTGCTGGAATACGGCGGCGAGACCGCCATCACCGGAGACCCGAAGACCCGGTCATCGACGGAACTCGCGGCGCGGATGCGTCCCGATCCCGGCGAAACGGACGCAAGGCCGTAGAGGGTGCGACCCGTGCGAATCGCAATCATCAGGCTCGGCTCCCTGGGAGACATTCTCCACACCCTGCCGGCGCTCTCGGCCCTGCGCCGAAAGTTTCCGCGCGACGGGGGCGAACCCTCCGGCCGGAATCGAATCGAATGGCTGGTCGAATCCGCCCACGCGCCCTTCCTGGCGGGGCACCCCATGCTGGACGACCTCCACGTAATGGATACTCAGCGGTGGCGCCGGCTTCGCAGGGGGGCCGCCGGGCCGGTGGACGCCGTGCGGCGCGTCCGCCGGAGCCGGTTCGACGTAGCCCTGGATTTCCAGGGGCTGCTGAAAAGTGCCATACTGGCCCGGCTCTCGGGAGCCAAAAAACGGATTGGGTTCGGTTCGGGCCACTGCCGGGAGCCCGCGGCCTCGGCGTTCTATACGCATCCCGTCGCGCCGCCGACCGAGGCGGAGCACGTGATCGAGCAAAACCTCTCGCTGCTGGAACCCCTGGGGATCGATGGGGATGTCCCCATCGAGTTCCCCCTCGCTCTCACGGAGTCGGACCGGCGGCCGGCGGACGCCTTCTTCGCCGACCGGGGCTGGACCTCCGAGATTCCCGTGGTGGCGATATGCCCGGGCGCGGGCTGGGAGACGAAGCGCTGGGGGGTGGAGCGGTTCGCCGCGCTGGGCGACCGGATTGCCGGGGAGACCGGGGCGAAGCTTTTGGTGGTCCGGGGAAAGGACGAGGGACCGTTGGCCGAAGCGCTGCGCGCGAATTTCCGGGCGCCCGCCGAGGTGATCCCCCCCACGTCGGTCCGGGAGATGGCGGCGTTCCTGGAGCGCTGCCGGATGTTCATCGGGGGGGACACGGGCCCCCTTCACCTGGCGGCGGCGCTGGGCGTTCCCACCGTCGCCCTCATGGGCCCCACGACGCCCTCCCGAAACGGGCCGCGCGGCCCCGGCGGCGGCCGGGGGATGGTGGTTCATCACGAACTCCCGTGCAGCCACTGTTACGAGAGGACGTGCCCCGGCTTCGGGATCCGATGTCTGACCGGGATCACGCCGGCCGAGGCGGCCAAGAGCGCCCTCGAGCTCTGGTCGCGCGGGCGGGCGGACCCCCCCTGGGCCGGCGTCGCGGCCGGCACTGAGGAGAAAAACCGCTCTTGAAGAAGCGTTGCCTGATCACGGGCGTCGCCGGTTTCATCGGCTCCCATCTGGCGGAAGCCTTGACGGCCGAGGGCCATGAAGTCCTGGGCCTCGACTCTTTCGCCGATTACTACGCCCGGGAGGTGAAAGAATCGAACCTGTCGGGCCTGCAAGGCGAAGCCGCCTTCGACCTCGTCGAGGGGGACCTGGCCCGGCTCGACCTCGGCGGCCTCCTGCGAGGCGTGGACTGGGTGTTTCACCAGGCGGCGCAGGCGGGCGTCCGGGCCAGTTGGGGGGACTTCTTCCGGACCTACACCGACAACAACATCTTGGGCACCCAACGCCTGCTGGAGGCCGTCCGGCAGGTGGGGTCCGCGGGAAACGGAAAGGTCGCCCGGATCGTCTACGCCTCCTCGTCCTCGATTTACGGAGAGGCCGAGGAGGCCCGGACCCCGGAGGACGCGACGCCCCGGCCCATCTCCCCCTACGGGGTGTCCAAGCTTGCCGCCGAGCAGTTAAGCTATCTCTACTGGAAGCAGTTCGGCCTGCCGGTGGTTTCGCTGCGTTACTTCACGGTGTACGGCCCCCGCCAGCGGCCGGACATGGCCTTCAACCGGTTCATCGACGCCCTGTTGAGCGGAGGGGAGGTCCAGATCTACGGCAACGGGGAGCAAACGCGGGACTTCACGTACGTCGGCGACGCGGTGGCCGCGAACCTCGCGGCGGCGGAGCGGGGGCGGGACGGGACGGTCTACAATATCGGAGGCGGCGAACGGGCTTCGGTCAACCGGGTGGTGGAAATTCTGGAGGAGGTTTCCGGGCGCCGCGCGAAGCGGAGCTATCACGACCGACAGGCGGGGGACGTCCGGCATACCTGGGCGGATGTCTCCCGCGCCGAGCGGGAACTGGGTTTCGCTCCGCGGGTGGACCTGCGCGACGGCATCAAGCGCCAATACGAATGGCAGCGAAGGAGAATTTTGGATGGCGATCAACAAAGAACTTCTTGAGATCCTGGCGTGTCCCAAGTGCAAGGGGGAGCTCCAGCTGGATGAGGAGGGGAGCTGGCTGACGTGTGAGGCGTGCAAGCTCAAGTACCCCATCCGCGACGACATCCCCATCATGCTCATCGACGAGGCGTCACCCCTGGAAGGGGGCGGGGGGGAGTAGCCCCCCGTGTCCGGAAGCCCGTCCCGACGGCGGGGGGGGGGAAGGGACGGGGGGCGGAGCCAGGGCATGGGCAAGGGACGAGGACTTTCCGCAACGGTCATCGCGCAGGATGAGAGCGCCCGAATCGGCGACTGCCTGGACACCCTGCGCTGGGTGGACGAGATCATCGTCGTAGACGGCGGCAGCGCCGACGCCACCCGGGAGGTCTCCCGCAGCCACGGGGCGCGCGTCCTGGAAAACCCCTGGCCCGGATACGCCGCCCAGAAAAACTTCGCCCTGGAGAACGCCTCGCACCCCTGGGTCCTGAGCCTGGACGCCGATGAGCGCGTCACGGACGATCTCAAGCGGGAGATCCAGGACCTCCTGGACCGCGAAGAACCGGAATGCGACGGCTATTTCGTCCCCCGGCGGAACATCTTCTGGGGCCGTTGGATGAAGAGCAAATCCTTCTACCCCGACTACCAGATGCGCCTGTTTCGGAAACACGCGGGCCGGTTCAACGACCGGAGCGTGCACGAATCGGTCGAGATTCAGGGGCGGACGGGAACCCTGCGCGGGGCGCTCGAACACCGGAGCTACGAGGACCTAGGCGACTACCTGCGGCGGCTCGAGCGCTACTCGCGGCTGGCCGCCCTCGATCTACAAGCACGGGGGGTCCGTCCTCGGTGGACCCACCTCTGTCTTCGACCCCCCGTCCGGTTTTTCCGCAACTTGGTGCTGATGCGCGGCTTCACGGACGGAATGGACGGCCTCATCTTCTCCGCCCTGGACGCCTTTTACGTCTTCGCGAAATACGCCCGGCTCCTGGAGCTGACGAAGGACCCGGATGCTTGACATCCTCCATACAGAATCCTCGGCCGGATGGGGCGGGCAAGAGGCCCGCACGGTTCTGGAGGCGGACCACCTGACCCGGCGCGGGCACCGGGTGCGCGTCGCCGGGCCCGCGGGCAGCGGAATAGAGAGGGAGGCGCGCCGCCGCGGGCTCCCTTTCCTGGCCGCCCCGATTCGAAGCGTCGCCGACCCTCTCGCCTTCCTGCGGATCTTCCGCCTCCTCCGAAGGGAAAGGCCCGCCATCCTTCACACCCACAGCTCGAAGGACAGCTGGCTCGCCGGCCTGGCCGGAAAGGGCGCGAGCGTCCCGGTGATCTTCCGCACGCGCCACGTATCCATCCCGGTCCGCGCACACCGCCTGAACCCCGTTTACCGAATCCCAGACCGCATCCTGGTCACGGCGTCCGCCACGCGGGACCACTTGGTGAGCCGGTGCGGCGTTCCGCCCGGTCGGGTCATCACCCTGCCGACGGGCGTGGACCTCGGGCGATTCGGCCCCCACGTCTCCGGCCGGCTGTTCAGGGAGGCGTTCGGCCTCGGCGAGAGGACGCCCGTCGTGGGGATCGTGGCGCAACTCCGGGGCTCCAAAGGCCACGGCCACTTCATCGAGGCCGCCCGGAGCCTGTCCGCCCGAAATTCCGAAGTCCGCTTCTTCATCGTCGGCGACGGGCTTTGGCGGGACCTGGTCGCCGAGAAAGTGCGCTCGGAGAACATGACGGCGCGGGTCACCCTGACGGGCTTTCGGGAGGACATTCCGGAAGTGATGGCGGCCCTCGACGTCCTGGTGATCGCCTCGACGCGCACCGACGGCATCCCCCAGGCGGGCCTCCAGGCCATGGCGACGGGCGTGCCCGTCGTGGGAACAAGGGTCGGGGGCATCCCTGAGGCCGTCCGCGAGGGGGAGACGGGGCTTCTGGTCGAGCCAGGAGACTCTGCCGCGCTGGCGCGGGCCGTCGAGCGTCTGCTGGCCGATCCCGGGCAGCGAGAGCGCATGGGGAAAACGGGGATGAACCGGGTGCGCGAGCGGCACTCTCTGGAAGCCATGTTGAACGGCCTGGAAAGCATCTACGAGGAAGCGCTCCGCGCCGCCCGGCGGGGGGGAAACTGACGTTGACGGACGGGGCGGGGCTCTCGGTCCTTCAGGTCGTCAGCAGCCCCTGGCTGACGGGGGCCGCATCGGCCGTCTTCGAGCTTTCACGCGCGCTTCGGGACCTGGGCCACCGCGTTCTGCTGGCCGCCATTCCCGGCAACTTGCTCGAGGAGCGGGCCCGGGCGGAGGGCCTGTCCTTCGAGGGGTTCCACTTCAACCGGCGATGGGGACCCGGGGATTTCCTGCGGGACCGGAGCCGCCTGGGCCGCCTCATCTCCAGGAGCGGCGTCCGGATCGTTCACGCCCATCTCTCGCACGACCACTGGACGGCGCTGGCATTGCGGGGGGGGGGGGCGTCTCCCGCGCCGGCCCTGGTGCGGACCTTTCATCTCCCCCGCCACGTTCATGCGAACCCGTTCCACCGGGCGTTCTGCTACGGCCGGACGGACGGGTTCCTGGCGGTCTCCGACGCCATCCGGAAGCGGTGCGTCGAGACCGCCCGTCTTCCCCCCGGGCGGGTCCGCACCCAGCGCGGCATGGTGGACACGGATTTTTTCCGGCCGGGGACAGGAGCGGAATCCGCCGGGGGGCGCCTGGGGCTGGACGCCGCGGGGCCGGTCGTGGGAACCGTCTCCCGCCTGGCCCCGAACCGCGGGCATTCCACACTCCTCGAGGCGTTCGGCGCCATCCGGAAGCGAATCCCGGGGGCCCGGCTGCTGATCACGGGAAAGGGTGAGCACCGGGGGGAGATCGTCCGGCGGGCCGAGGCCCTGGGCTTCGGCACGGGCGCGGGGGGCGAGGTCATCCC
>CAYRGS010000048.1:0-2466 GCA_964423875.1 uncultured bacterium | reverse complement strand
GGTTTTGGGACGGCGACCTCCGGGACGTCCTGCGCCGGATGAGCGTCTTCGTTCTCCAGTCCGGCGGGTCGGAGGGCACGGGCCGGGCGCTCTTGGAGGCCATGGCGTACGGTCTACCCTGCGTCGTCGCAGCCCGCGACGGCCTGGACGAGATCGTCGAGGACGGGAAGACCGGGTCGGTCGTCCCCCCTGCCGACGCACGGGCCCTGGCCGAGGCGGTCATCGGTCTGCTTCGCGATCCGGAGCGGGCGGCGGGGCTGGGCTCCATGGCGCGGAAAAAGGCCCGGGAGGATTTCGATCGTCCCGTACAAGCCGGTCGGGCCGTGGCGTTTTACCGGGAGCTTCTCAGTCTCGCCGAAAAGGGAAGTCCCTTTTAGGACGTGATACGCCGGTTGCCGACCGGCCTCATCCTGCCTATACTCGAACTGTGGATATCTGTTTGAAAAGCGTCCCGTTAACGGACCTTCAGAGATGAATAAATATCTTCGCATCCTCGGTTATCTCAAGCCTTACTGGCGAAGGTGCGTCCTGGCCGGGATCTGCATGGTTGTCCTCGGAGCGGTCACCGCCATTCCCGCCTATATCGCCAAGGATGTGATCGACGGGGTGTTCATCTCCAAGGACGCCCGGATGCTGAACGTCATCGTGGCGGTCATTGTCCTCACGTATACGGTCAAGGGAATCTTCGCTTATGGCCAGAGTTACTTCATGTTCTGGCTCTCCCAGCGGATGGTGATGGACGTGCGCAACCATTTGTATGGTCACTTTCACGAAATGCCGCTCTCGTTCTTCGTCCAGAAGACCTCGGGCGAGTTGATGTCGAAGATCACGTACGACATCGCGCTGATGCAGAAAGCGTCCGCGTCGGGGCTGCGAGACCTGGGACAACACACCTTCGGCCTGCTGTTCCTCTTGGGTCTCGCCTTTTACCGCGACCCGTTCCTGTCCGCCGTCTTCGTCGTCGTCCTTCCGCCGTTGGGTCTGATCATCGGCCGCCTGGGTGGCAAGATCCGGCGCATCACGCGACGGATGCAGACACAGATGGGCGACATCAACACGGCCATGAAAGAGGCCTTCCAGGCGGCCCGCGTTGTCAGGGCCTACAACGCCGAGGACCACGAGCTCGCCCGTTTTTCCAAGCGCAACCGTCGATTTTTCGGTCTGGCGATGAAGGCCCGGCGTGTGCGGGCGATCAGCCATCCGGTCGTCGAGATCCTGGGTGGCGCCGGGGCGGCCTTCATTCTGTGGGCCGGCGGCCACGAGGTGTTGAGCGGCGTCCGGACGCCCGGGGAGTTCATCTCTTTCCTGGCGGCGTTGGGGCTGATCATGGGCCCCCTCAAGCGCCTGTCCCGCACGTATCACACCCTCCAGGAGGGAATGGCGGCCGCCGACGCGGTCTTCGGCCTGATGGATGAAACCGCCCCCATGAAGACCCGGCGCGGGGGCCGGCCGGCGCCCGCGCTCCAAGGCGGCATCCAATTCGAGCGGGTCTCTTTCCGCTACGAGGACGCACCGGTCCTTCAGGACTTGGACATCGAGATCCTCAAGGGGGAGGTGACGGCGATCGTCGGCCAGACCGGAGCGGGCAAGACGACGCTCCTTGATCTGGTCCTCGGCCTGTACGCGCCCACCTCGGGACGCATCCTCTGGGACGGAAAGGACGCGTCGGAATACGACCCGGCGTCGCTGCGGGCGCACATGGCCGTCGTGACCCAGCAAACCGTCCTGTTCCATGACACCGTGGCGGCCAACATCGCGTACAACCTGCCCGACGTCTCGCCCGAGCGGATCGAGGCGGCGGCGCGTGCGGCGAACGCCCACGGCTTTATCTCCGCTCTGCCCGAGGGGTACGACACCCTCATCGGCGAGGACGGCGCGAAGCTCTCCGGCGGCGAGCGCCAGCGCCTGGCCATCGCCCGGGCGGTCCTGCGAAATCCGGTCCTGTTGATCCTGGACGAGGCTACTTCCGCCCTGGACTCCGAATCCGAGCGGTTGGTCGAAGAGACCCTCAACGTCCTCATGCGGGATCGCACCACGCTCATCGTGGCCCACCGGCTCTCCAGCGTGCACCGGGCCGAGCGGATCCTGGTCCTGGACGAGGGCCGGATGGTCGAGCAGGGAACCCACGAGGCCCTCCTCGCCCGGGAGGGCCTCTACGCCCGGCTCCACCGCCTCCAATCGCCGATTCTCGAACCCGCCGCCGCAACCCCCCGGGAAGCGTCCCCCGCCGGCGCCCTCGGGACGAATTAAGGTGTTCGAAGGCCGGCGGGAAGGGCCGCTCCGCGTCCTCCAGCTCATGAGCTGCCGCGGCTGGAGCTCTGACGCCTGGGCGGCCGTCTCCCTGACCCTCGGGCTGCAGGAGCGCGGCCATGAGGTCCTCCTCGTGTGCCGCGAGAAAGAGGGCGAAGGCGTCGCCGAAAAGGCCGCCGAGGCCGGCGTCCGGCGGATCGAGTTCTTGTCCTTCCA
>CAYRGS010000047.1:2803-27509 GCA_964423875.1 uncultured bacterium | reverse complement strand
ATACTCGCAACGACCGTGTTTCCGGGCGGGTACGGAGACCGGCCCGGCACACGCCCATGGGAAACAGGATGTTGGTCAGCATCCATCCGATGGGTCAATGATTGAAAGGTAACCGGTTCAATCGATCTACACCGTTCGGGCGTTTAAGTTGGTGAGAAACCCAGGCTAAGCCTTTCACGCCCGGCAAGCTGGAGACCTCCTCGAACGGGGTTTCCCGAAAACAGCCCATGAGTGAATCGATTCCCTACACCCCCATGCACGCGCTTTCCCAGGGACTGCAACGGGGCGAATACTCCTCCGAAGAGATCACGCGGACCTTCCTGGACCGGATCGCCGAGATCGGCCCCCGGGTCAACGCCTACATCTCTGTCCAGGAAGAAGCGGCCCTGGACATGGCGCGCGCGGCCGACGAGAGACGCCGGAAGGCGGAGAACGTCTCCCCCCTGACCGGAGTCCCCATCGCCCTCAAGGACCTGCTCTGCACCCGCGGCGTCCAAACGACCTGCGGCTCCAAGATCCTCCGCGACTACATCGCGCCTTACGACGCCACCGCCGTCGCCCGGCTTCGGAAGGCGGGCGCCGTCTTCCTGGGCAAGACGAACATGGACGAATTCGCCATGGGGTCCTCCAATGAGACCTCGGCGTACGGCATCGTCAAGAACCCCTGGGACCCGGATCGCATCCCGGGCGGGTCGAGCGGCGGGAGCGCCGCGGCCGTCGGGGGCGGGCTCTGCGCCGCCGCCCTGGGGTCGGACACCGGAGGCTCCATCCGCCAGCCGGCGGCCTGTTGCGGAATCGTCGGCCTGAAGCCGACCTACGGCCGGGTCTCGCGGTTCGGCCTTGTGGCCTTCGCCTCCTCGCTGGACCAGATCGGCCCGATGACGTGCGACGTGCGCGACGCCGCCATCCTGCTGAACGTCCTGTGCGGCAAGGACCCCCTGGACTCGACCTCGGCCGACGTGCCGGTCCCGGATTTCACGGCGGCCCTCACGGGGGACGTGAAGGGGCTGAAAATCGGCCTGCCCCGTGAATACAACATCGAAGGGATCGATCCCGACGTGGAGGCTCGCGTCCGGGAGGCCGTCGAGGTCCTCAGGGCAATGGGCGCGGAGGTCAAGGACATCTCGCTCCCCAACAGCCGATACGGCGTCGCCACATACTACATCGTCGCCCCGGCCGAGGCGTCGAGCAATCTGGCGCGCTACGACGGGGTGAGATACGGCCACCGCGCCGAGCGGACCGGCGACCTCATCGAGATGTACAAGGTGACCCGGGCGGAGGGCTTCGGCAACGAGGTGAAGCGGCGAATCATGCTCGGGACATACGTGCTGAGCTCGGGTTACTACGACGACTATTATCTGAAGGCCCTCAAGGTGCGGGCGCTGATCCGCGAGGACTTCGAGCGCGCCTTCGAGGAAGTGGACATCGTGCTGACGGCCACGGCCCCGACGCCCGCCTTCAAGATCGGCGAGCGCATGGACGACCCCCTGACCATGTATCTTTCCGATGTCTTCACAATCCCCTGCAACATGGCGGGGATACCGGGGATCAGCATCCCGTGCGGGTTTTCCGCGGAAGGCCTCCCGGTCGGGCTTCAGCTTCTGGGCCGCAACTTCGACGAGGAAACCCTGCTTCGGGTGTCGGACGCTTATCAGCGGGAAACCGATTTCCACCGGACACAGCCGGATTTGTAGAGGGAAACGGGGATGGAGTACGAAACCGTCATCGGGCTGGAGGTTCACGCGCAGCTCAAGACCCGCTCGAAGATCTTCTGCGGGTGCAGCACAGCGTTCGGGGCCGAGCCCAACACGCACACCTGCCCCATCTGCCTGGGGATGCCGGGCGTCCTGCCGGTGGTGAACAAGCGGGCCATCGAGTTCCTCCTCCGCATGGCCATCGCCGCCGGAAGCGAAATCGCGCCTATCAGCCGATTCGCCCGGAAGAACTACTTCTACCCCGACCTGCCCAAGGCCTATCAGATCTCCCAGTACGAGCTCCCCCTGGCGACGGGCGGACACATCGACATCGACGTGGACGGGAGCACGAAGCGCATCCGCCTCGTCCGGATTCACATCGAGGAGGACGCGGGCAAGCTCATCCACGGCGAGAACCTGGACGACCCCAGGGCGAGCTACGTCGATCTCAACCGGGCGGGCACCCCGCTTCTGGAGATCGTCGGCGAACCCGACCTGCGAAGTCCCGCCGAGGCCAGGGGATACGTCCAGAAGCTTCGCACCCTGGTCCAGTACCTTGACATCTGCGACGGCAACATGGAGGAGGGCAGCCTGCGGTGTGACGCCAACCTCTCCGTCCGCCCGGCGGGGAGCGAGGCGCTGGGGACCAAGGCCGAGCTGAAGAACATCAACTCTTTCCGCTTCCTCCAGCGGGCGCTGGAATACGAGCGCGATCGGCAAATTCTCACCCTCGAAAAGGGGGATCAGGTCGTCCAGGAGACCCGTCTGTGGGACCAGGCCCAGGGCGTCACCCAACCCATGCGGACGAAGGAAGCCGCCCATGATTACCGCTACTTCCCCGACCCCGACCTGGTCCCGCTGACCGTCGGCCGGGAGTGGCTGGACGCGCTTCGCGCGGACCTGCCCGAGCTCCCCGACGCCAAGCGGGCGCGATTCATCGAGCAGTACGGGATTCCGGCCTACGACGCGGGCATCCTCACCACAAGCCGCGACCTCGCCGACTACTATGAGCGGGCGGTGGAGGCCTACGACGCTTCCAAGGCCCTGAGCAACTGGGTCATGGGTGAGCTCCTCGGCGCGCTGAATGACGCCAAGAAGGACATCACCGACTCCCCCGTCCCGCCGGAGGGCCTCGCCGGGCTGGTGAGGTTGATCGAGGACGGCACGATCAGCGGCAAGATCGCCAAGACGGTGTTCGAGGAGATGTTCAGCAGCGGAAAAGAAGCGGCGGCCATCGTGGAGGCCCGGGGTCTGACGCAGATCACCGACGAAGGGGCGCTCGAGACCGCGGCCGATGAGGTCATCGCGGCGCACCCGGACGAAGTCGAGCAATACCGGTCGGGCAAAACGAAGCTTTTAGGCTTCTTCATGGGCCGGGTGATGAAATCGACCGGCGGGAAGGCCAACCCGCAGACCATTCAGGAAATTCTGAAGCGTAAGCTTTCCGTGTAACCGCCCCAGGCGGGGCCCACGACAATGTAAGGAGAGAATTGGATGTCCAATCCCGTGAAAGTCGCGAGCGTCGGAATCGGCTGGTGGTCGGGCATGCTGGCGGAGGCCGTCGGGAAAACCGACACCCTGGAGATCGTCACCTGCTTCACGCGCAACCCGGAGAAACGCGCGGGCTTCGCCGGGAAGTACGGCTGCCGCGAGTCCGAGAGCTACGAGGCCGTCCTGTCCGACCCCGAGGTTGAGGCCGTCCTCCTCACCACACCCCACACGGCCCACCGTGCTCAGATCGAGGCGGCGGCCGAAGCAGGAAAACACGTCTTCGTCGAGAAGCCCATCGCCCACACGGTGGACGAGGCCAAGGCCGCTGCAGCCGCTTGCGATAAGGCTGGCGTGATCCTTTCCGTGGGCCACAGCCGGCGACACCAGACAGGGTCCCGGAAGATCAAATCCTTCATCGATGCCGGGACCCTAGGCCAAATTATCACGGCGGAGGCAAACCTCTCTTACGGAATGGCCCAGACGCTGGACGACAGCAAATGGCGATCGAACCGAACGGAAAGTCCCGGCGGCCCCCTGACCAGCCTGGGCATTCATCACCTGGACACCCTGGCCTATCTCCTGGGGCCGGTCGCACGGATTGCGGCCTTCTCGAAGCGCCTGATCTCCCCCGTCGATATCGACGACGCCGTGACAGCCATCCTGGAGTTCGAGTCCGGTGCTCTGGGATATCTGGGCTCGAACTTCGCCACGCCCCGTGTCTTTTACCTGAATGTCTACGGGACGGAAGCCAACGTCTTCCTAGAGGCCGAGGGCGCGCGGCTTTCCCTCCAGAAGAAGGGGAGTGAGGAGCGCGAGCCGGTGGACCTGGGAGAGATCGTGGACATCCTCCTGGAGGAGATGGAAGAGTTCGGCCGCTGCGTCCGGGACGGAAGCCGGCCCGAGGTGGGCGGGGACGAAGCCATCCGGGCCATCGCCGCCGTTCAGGCCATCGTCCAGTCCTCGGAGGAAGGAAGAACGATCGCCCTGTCGGAGCTTCTCTGAGCCAGGGGCTTCGTCAGAGAACCAAAGCGAATGCCGTTTTCCCCGAGGCCTGAGGAGGAAGGGGGGGGGGGGGAGGAATTCGCATCCGTCGATTGGCATGGGTGTTGTCGTGAGAAAATCTCTTTTTTGTCTCCATCCTGACAACTGAAATCGGAATTGCATTTTCAGGCACCCCGAGGGAGCTCCGTGCCCTGATCAAAACGCGTTTCTACTACGGCTGGGTGATCGTGGGAGTCTGCCTTCTTACGCTCACCTTCGGCTTCGGCCTGCGATACAGCTTCAGCGTGTTCTACGTCACCCTGTTCGAGGAATTCGGATGGGGACGCGCGGAAACGGCGGGGATCTATTCCATCCACCGTCTGGTCTACGCCGCGCTGGCGCCCGTCGCCGGTATCCTCGTGGACCGGTGGGGGCCGAGACGTCTCATGCCCGCCGCTCTGGCCCTCGTGGCCGCCGGGTTCGCCTGCGCCGCCTTCATCACGAGTCTCTGGCACCTCTACGTACTGCTCGGCGTCGTCCTGGCCGTCGGCATCGTCATGATCGAGTACGTTCCCAACGCCGCCATTGTCTCCCGGTGGGTCGAGGGCGGCCGTGGGCTGGCCTCGGCCATCGCCTTCACGGGCATGGGGACCGGGGCCCTGATCATCGTGCCGCTCGCCCAGATCCTTATTTCGGCGCTGGGCTGGCGCGGGGCGTTCGTCGTCCTGGGCGTGGGGACCTTCCTGCTCCTGACGCCCATCATTCTTCTCTTCCAGCGCGGGCGGCCCGAGGAAATGGGGTATGAGGGCCCCCGGCCGCTGATGGGCGGGAAAGAAATCATTCTCGAGGTCGTCAATCCGTCCTGGGCGGCCTTTCCCTGGACGGTGCGCACGGCCATGAAAACTCGCGCGTTCTGGTTCTTGACGATCTCCTTCTTTCTCCAGTCGGTTTCGGGAGAGTTGATGATTGTCCACCAGATCGCCCACGTCGTGGACCTGAGGTATTCGAAGACCCTAGCCGCCTCGACCTTCGGCCTGGTTTATCTGATCGCGATTGCGGGCATGTTCTTCTGGGGATCGGCGTCCGACCGGTGGGGCCGGGAGCGGATGTTCCTGTTCGGCACGATTTTCATGTTGGCGGGCCTCGGGCTGTTCATGAGATTGGGGCCCGGCGCCATCTGGCCGCTCTACGGGTTCGTCGTCCTATATGGCTTCGGATTCGGATCTAGGGCCCCGCTCTACTCGGCCGTGGCGGCCGACCTTTTTCAAGGCCGGGGCTTCGGGGCGATCCTGGGGGCGTTGACGGTGGGCTTCGGTCTGGGCGGGGCCGTGGGTCCCTGGCTCGGCGGCTGGATCTTCGACGTCTTCCAGAGCTACCAGGCGGCCTTTTGGGTCGTCGCGGCGACGGCAGCGGGGGCATGCCTGTTCGTCTGGCTGGCCGCCCCGAGGAAGGTCCGCCTCCCCCGACGGAAGGACCCGGCCGGGATATCCTCGGCTTGAGGGGGATCCCCGTTCTACCCGACCCCTAGAACAACCTTCACCCTGCCGGGCTCGATGAGCCAGTTGCGGGTTACAATAGGTTGCTCAAAACATAGCCTGCAAGTGTCCATAGGCCTTACGCCGCGGTGAACCTTGCCAACGCAGACGACCTGATGATACGTTGAGAACCTGCTTGGTTCCCTACGGTTCCCCGATCTCCCCTTAAAGAATCATGCCCTTTGAAACTTCCGACAGCTTCGGAGAATTCCTGAGCGGCGCGGCCCGCGCCCTCGTCATCGGCATCGGCGGGGGCGGCGACGTGGTGGGGACGCTCCCCAGCGCCCGGCTCCTGGAGCTCTTCGGCGCGGAGACAATCATCGGGGGCGTGGCCTGGGAGCGGGTGGTCTTCGACCCGGCGCCGGGCGCCCGGAGCCTGGAAGAAGTCGAGGGAGTCCGCCCCATCCATGAAACCGTCTGGCGGGCGGGGCCGGAGGCCCGGACGAAAGCCGGCGTTCGCTTCACCGAAGGCCGCGTGGCCGAGATGCGGGGGCGGGACACCCTCCTCGTGACCATCCGCCGCGGACCGAAGACGCTGGCGGAGGGGATCGTCGAAGCCGCCCGCGCGCTCAAGGCCGACCGGGTGATCGGCGTGGACGTGGGCGGCGACGCCGTGGCCACGGGGGAGGAGCCGGGACTGAGGAGCCCCCTTTGCGACGCCGTTCTGGTGGCCGCCCTCGCCGAGGCCGGCCGGGAGGTCCCGACGATGCTCGGGGTGCTCGGCTACGGGAGCGACGCCGAGCTGAGTCCGGAAGAGATCGACCGGAACGTCAGCGAGCTGGCGGCCCGCGGCGGATACCTGGGTGCCTGGGGAATCACGGCCAACGTCGCCGACGAGATGGAAGCCCTGGCCCGGGAAGTCGGCACGGAGGCCAGCGCCCTGCCCGTCGAATGCTTCCGGGGCGCGCAGGGACTGAGGGCCATCCGGAGCGGAACGTGCTTCGTCCGCCTCAGCCCGGTCTGCGCCGTAACGCTCTACCTCGACGCCCGGGTCGTCGTCGAGCGGGAGACCTCGCTGGCGCACGCCGTCCGGGAGACCGGCTCGCAGGAAGAGGCCAACGACGCCCTCCACGCGAGGAAGGGTCTGCGAACCGAGCTCGATCTGGAAAGGGAGATGGCGGCGCGGGGGACGAGGGACTACCGGGACGTCCGGCGACCCGGGCATGAGGGAGAGGCCCCCCTAAGGTAAATCCAATGATCCAAGCATCATTTCTAAAGTCTCCGGGGAATTCCCACGGCCATGAATCCAAAAATCAATGAACCCCGTCCTAATCTCTATCTGATTGACGGCTCCGGGTACATCTTCCGAGCGTTTCACGCCATTCGGAACAGCATGACCAATTCCAAGGGGCTTCCCACGAACGCCGTCTACGGCTACACGCAGATGCTCCGAAAAATACTGAACGAGCAGTCTCCGACCCATTGCGTTGTCGCCTTCGACCGGGGCCCGCCCAGGCAGCGCTTGGCGCTTTATCCCGCCTACAAGGCCAACCGGCCCGAGACGCCCGAGGAGATCAAGGCCCAATGGCCCTTCTGCCTTGAGATCACCAAGGCGCTGGGTGTGCCCATCGTGGACATGGAAGGGGTGGAGGCCGACGACCTCATCGGCACCCTGGCCCGAAGGGCCGAAACCGCGGGCTTCGATGTGACCATCATCACGTCCGACAAGGATTTCTACCAGCTTGTGGGTCCGCGGATCTCTCTCTGGGACACGATGAAGGACCGGCGGATCGGGATCTCGGAGGTCGAGGAGCGCTTCGGCGTCGCGCCCGACCGGGTGATCGATGTCCTGGGGCTGATGGGGGACAGCGTGGACAACGTCCCCGGCGTTCCGGGGGTGGGGGAGAAAACGGCTAAAACCCTCGTGCGGGAATTCGGGGACGTGGACTCCCTCTTGAGCCGCCTCGACGAGCTCAAGCCCGGCAAGCAGCGGGAGCGCCTGGAGGAGAACGCCGACCTCGCCCGGTTGAGCGTCACCCTGGTTACGATCGACACGGACGTGGACCTTCCCCTGGGCATGGACGACCTCAAGGTCGGGGCCCTGGACTGGGAAGCGGCCCTGGCCCTCCTGAAAGAGCTCGAATTCAGACAGCTGGCCGATGACATCCTCGGGAGCGCGGCCGCGGAACCGCCGCCGAAGAAAGACTACATAACCGTCCTGACCGGGAAGGACCTGGACGCCCTCATCAACCGTCTCAAAAAATCGGGCGGGTTCGCCATTGACCTGGAAACGACCAACAAGGAGCCCATGTGGGCCGAGATCGTAGGCTTCGCGCTTTCGTCCATGGTCGGGGAAGGCTACTACGTCCCTGTCGCCCACGACTATATGGGAGCGCCCGAACAGCTGTCGCTGGAGACCGTCCTGGGGCGCCTTCGGCCGCTCCTGGAGGATCCCAAGCTCCCCAAGCACGGCCAGAACATCAAGTACGACAAGATCGTCCTGGACCGGGCGGGGCTGGCCATGGAGGGGATCACCTTCGACACCATGTTGGCCAGCTACGTCCTCAACCCCGCCCGGCGCGGCCACGGCATGGACGAGATCGCCCGCGAGTTTCCAGCCCATGTCGTACAAGGACGTCGCCGGGACCGGCGCAAAGGAGAGACCCTTCAGCGAGGTGGAGATCGAGACGGCGACGCGGTACTCGGCGGAGGACGCGGATGTCACATTCGCCCTCATGGAAGTGCAGGCTCCCCTGCTGGACGAGGGCGGCCTGCGTCCGCTTTTCGATGAGCTGGAGATGCCTCTCATCCCGATTCTGTCGGCCATGGAAGAGGCGGGGGTCCTCATCGATCTGGACCTGATGGGGGAGATGGGGAAGTCCCTCGACATCCAATTGGAGGTCGCCCTTGAGCGAATCCACGAGGCAGCGGGCACGGAGATTAACCCCAACTCGCCCATCCAGCTTCGGGAGATTCTCTTCGACAAGCTCGAACTCCACAAACGAGCCCCGCCCGGAGTCATCAAGAAAACCAAGACGGGAATGTCCACCGCCGCGGACGTCCTGGAGAGACTCGCCCCGCTTCACCCCCTCCCCCAGGAGGTCCTGGCCTACCGGGAACTTTCCAAGCTTCAGTCCACGTACGTCCAGGCCCTGCCGAAGCTCGTCCATCCGGAGACGGGGCGCATCCACACTTCCTTCAACCAGTCCGTCGCCGCCACCGGACGCCTCAGCTCCGCCGACCCCAACCTCCAGAACATCCCCATCCGGACGGAGCTGGGCCGGCAGATCCGCCGGGCGTTCATACCCGCGCCCGGCATGAAGATGCTTTCGGCCGATTACTCGCAGGTCGAACTCCGCATCCTGGCGCACCTGTCCGGGGACGAGGTCCTGACGGAGGCCTTCCACGCCGGGGAGGACATCCACACGCGGACGGCGCTGGAGGTCTTCGGCGTTCTGCCGGGGACGGTCACGGACGACATGCGGCGGATGGCCAAGGCGGTGAACTTCGGCGTCGTGTACGGCCTCAGTTCCTTCGGCCTATCTCAGAACATCGGCGTCCCGGTGGAGGAGGCCCGGCGGTTCATCGACGGGTACTTCGAGCGGTACGCGGGCGTGCGGGCCTATATCGACCGGACGCTGGCGGAAGCGAGGGAGAAGGGATACGTCGAGACCCTGCGGGGCCGGAGGCGGCCGATTCCCGACATCAACCACTCCAACCACAACCTGCGGGGCTTCGCCGAGCGGACGGCGGTGAACACGACTGTCCAGGGCTCGGCGGCGGACATCATCAAGCAGGCCATGATCGACATCCACCCGAGGCTGATCGGCGAGGGCTTCAAAAGCCGGATGATCATCCAGGTCCACGACGAACTGGTCTTCGAGGGCCCGCCCAAGGAGATGAAAAAACTGGCGGCGCTGGTCAAGGAGAAGATGGAGGACGCGGCCAAGCTGTCCGTCCCACTGGAGGTCGAGACGCACACGGGGGACAACTGGGACGAGGCGCACTGAATTTCTTTCGTGCTTCCTCCCCCTCCCCCCCCCACCTTCGGGTTTCGTTGGACGCCCTCCCCCACCCCATCGCACCCCGGCAGGTTCCCGCCCCGGCGTCCGCCCGAAACCTCAGAACGACCGGCCGGCGGCGGCGACAAACGGGATGAGGTCCTTCATGAGCTGGGCGAACTTGGGCGGCTTGAGCGACTGGGCACCGTCGGACATGGCTTCGGCCGGGTTCGCGTGCACCTCGACCATCAGGCCGTCGGCGCCCGCCGCGACCGCGGCCCGGCACAGGATATTGACCAACCGCCAGTTGCCGCTGGCGTGGCTGGGATCGACGAACACCGGCAGGTGGGTCTCGGATTGCAGGACCGGGACGGCCGAGATGTCCAGCGTGTTGCGCGTCGCCGTCTCGAACGTCCGGATGCCGCGCTCGCACAGGATGACGCGGGCGTTCCCCTCCGACAGGACGTACTCCGCCGACATCAGAAACTCCTCCACCGTCGTCATCATCCCGCGCTTGAGGAAAATGGGCTTGGAGGCCTGCCCGACCCGCTTGAGGAGAGAGAAGTTCTGTACGTTGCGGGCCCCAATCTGGAGGACGTCGGCGTAACGCTCCACCAGATCTACCTCCTCGGGGTTCATCACTTCCGTGACGATGGGAAGGCCCGTCGTTTCCCGGGCCTCAACGAGGTATTTCAAGCCCTCTTCGCCCATCCCCTGGAAGCTGTACGGCGAAGTGCGGGGCTTGAAGGCGCCCCCCCGGAGCATGTTCGCCCCGCCGTCTTTGATCAGCTGGGCGATCTCGAGGATCTGCTCGCGGCTCTCGACCGAGCACGGGCCGGCGATGACCGAGAGCTTCCCGCCGCCGACCGCCGTCCCGTTCACCGTGAACACGGACCGCTCCGGGCGGCCCTGGGAGGAGGCCAGCTTGTAGGGCTTCAGGATGGGCATGACGCTTTCCACCCCGGCCATGACGTCCAGGGCCTGAAGGCGGGCCTTTCCCCGTTCGTCCCCGACGGCCCCAATCACGGTTCGCTCCACCCCCTCGATGATGTGGGAGCGGTAGCTCATTTCCTCAATCCGGCTCACAATCGCGTCCACTTCCTCGCGCGTGGCGCCTGCTTTCATCACGATGATCATCGGAGTTTCTCCTCAACACGAAAAGAAGCCGCGGCACGATTGCCCACGGCTTCCAGGACCATCCAGTCAATCGGCCGCGGGACGGTTCGTCCACCCGCGTCCGGAAGTTTTCCGTCCGGCGGCGGGCGGACTACCGAAACCCTCCAAAAAAACCGTGGCCGAACGGAATATCACTCGGACGCATTTAGTTCACCTCAATCTCTCAGTGGGAAACAACTCCTTTTGTTTTTAAAGTGTCCGTGATGGAATGTCAAGGACAGTCGAACCTCCCGGACCGGATTGAAAAAGCGGCGGTGAATGGACCCGGGCCGTTGATTCCCTTTGACGCATGATCCGGGCGCTGGTAAATTCCCCGGACTTGTGTTGGGGGGGAGGGAGAGTGTGGGTAGAATAAATCGGCCTCGGCGAAGGACCTCCGGATTTTCAATCGTGCGGGGTGAGGAATCCCGGATCCTCTAATCTCCCGCGTCACAAAGGACGACCCAGGATGGGACGAGCGATCCGGTTGCGCCGGTGCATTCTTCCGTGGATTCCCGCCTTGATTCTCGCGTCCCTGATTGCAGCCGGATGCGGAAGAGGGGGGTCGGGTGTGCGCAGTCCGTGGGGTCCGGCCGGCCACAAGACCGGTCCCATCCGGAATCCGGACGCGCTTCGCTCCGCCCTCGATTGGGGCCGGAGCCACGCCCCGAACGCCCGGGAAACCCTGGGCGGGTATTACGAAGTCTCGGTGGGGGAAGGAACTTTGGTCCAGCGGGCGCGCGTCTCGACCCGCTGGAGCCGGCTCGCCCTTCACGCGGCGGAGCGCATGCGAGCGTCCCAGCGCCCGGACCCCCGGACCGTCGAGCGAATCCTCAAGGGCCCCGCCTTGGTCATCACGCTCTTACGGAGGGACGTCAAAATGACCCCCGTCACACAAATTGATATGGTCCTCCTGCAAGGAGGCCGGAGGTTTTACGCTCCCGCGTTGAAGCGAGGTCCGGCCCGGCCCGTCAAGGACGGCGAGAGGGTCATCGCGTATGAAGGCGAGCTGGAAGGGGAATACCCGCTGGATGAGCTGGACCCGCGAAGGTCCGCCACCCTGGAAGTCCGGCTGGAGGACGGGTCGCGCTTAACCTTGGACATCCCGCTCTGGCGCTTGCGGTGAGGACTTTTCCCGCTCGGATCGGGGAATGAGCCCCCGGCTTACGGCTTCGCCGGACCCGGCGGCCCCGAGCCTCGCCCGACGCCGGCAACCCCGGAGCTCCCGGCCCCCCCCCCCCCCCCCCACCTACCCCCCGAATAGATGGTAAAATCAACCGCCAGGGAAGGCCCGCGCGGGCCGATTCGCCGGAAACGGGGAACGTCATTCTTTTCGGTGAATCCGCCCCGGCGCGCTCCCCCAGCGCACCCCTTGCGGCAATAGGACGACAGCGCTCATGAAGTTTTCACACATCCTGAGGAAATCTCCGCGTTTTTTGGCATATTTGGGCGTGCTGACCGCCGGGGCCTGCGCGGCCCTTTCGTTGGGGACAATCTCGGCGCGCGCCGGCGGAGGCAGCCGGGCCGAGATGGTAACCATCCCCGCCGGGAAGTTCATCATGGGGAGCGCTCCCGAGGAGCGGGAATACGGCTACAAGCTGGACGAGACCCTCCACAAAAGCTCCGTCGCGCGCCAGAACAAGTGGTTCGAGAGAGAGACACGCAAGGAGCCGGAGTTCCCGGCCTACCGAATCGACAAGTATCTCGTGACCAACGACGAATACCAGGTATTCGTTAACGCCGCCGGGCGGCCCGCGCCCTATGTCACCCGGTCGGTGTGGAAGGGTTACGCCCTCATCCACAAGTATGCGGCCACCAAGCGGTTTCTCTGGAAGGAGGGGCGGTTCCCGCCGGGCCGGGCCGCCCATCCGGTGGTCCTGGTCTCCCACGCGGACGCGGCGGCCTTCTGCGCGTGGCGGGGGAGGCGGGAGGGCCGCCGGCTTCGCCTGCCCACCGAGCCGGAATGGGAAAAAGCGGCGCGGGGGGAGGACGGCCGGTACTTCCCCTGGGGGAACGAGTTCGACCCGGACCGCCTCAACAGCTACGACGGTGGGCCGTTCGACACGGTGCCGGTCGGCCGCTATCCCTCGGGGGCTAGCCCGCACGGCGTCCTCGACATGGCCGGGATGGTGTTCGAGTGGACCTCCACCCCGGCCGAGTGGGACAAGAAGCTGAATATCGTGAAGGGCGGCTCCTGGGACGATTTCCCGGGGGTCACCCGCCCGGCGGCCCGCCACGGCCGTCCGGCGCCCATGAAGCACATCCTCGTAGGCTTCCGCTGCGCGGGGCCGGCGCCGCCGGAGTAGGGGTCAACCGTCTCCGAACGGGAAGACGAAGGTTCTTCGACGAAAATCTTTAGGAGTCAGTCCCATGACAGAGGAAGCAAGAGGCGCGACGGTCTTGGACGAAGTGATTCCCGCAAAGGGCTACAGAGCCCTGACGATGAAGAAGGGCCAGGTCCTCCGGGTGGTGGACGTGGAAGGACAGCAGGTGATGGACTTCGTGGCTTTCAACAACCAGGACCTCGAAGAGAAGCTTTCCATGTTCTGGAGCGACTGCTTCAACGGGACATGGAAGCTGACCGAGGGACACACCCTTTACACGAACCGAAGCACGCCGATGTTCACCATCCTGGAAGACACTGTGAAGATGAATTATTGCGGAGGGGCCTTTTGCACGGAGCAGGCGAACTTCTTCCGCTACGGCGAGCACAACCTTCCCAACTGCGCGGACAACCTGACCCAGGCCTTCGCTCCGCATGGAATTCTCAGAAAAGACATCGATGAGGCGTCCTGTCTCAACATCTTCATGAACGTCGCCTACGATCCCGACGGCACGTTCGAAATCCGGGAGCCCATCTCGAAGCCCGGGGACCACATCGACTTCCGGGCGGAGATGGACGTCGTGGTCGGCATGTCCAATTGTCCGCAGGAGCGGAACCCCTGCAACGTATTCAAGGCGACGCCCCTCGGCATTACGTTGTACGAGTCGTGAATGGGTGAACCCGTAATTGGACATCAACCTCGTCGCCCCTTGCTCCGAATCGTTGGTGAGAAATCCGGGATATCAATATGACAACCCATGACGCCGTCGTTTCCGGCGGGCTTGTTGTCACTTCCAAAGGCGTGGCAAAGCTCGACATCGGCGTCCGGGACGGACGGATCTCCGCCCTCGAGGAGCCCGGGAAGCTCAGCGGTCACGAGCGGATCGACGCCTCGGACCTGCTCGTCCTGCCCGGTTTGGTGGATGTCCACGTTCACCTGAGAGACCCCGGCTACACCCATAAAGAGGATTTTTCGTCCGGCACGGCCGAGGCCGCCGCGGGAGGGGTCACGACCGTCATCGCCCAGCCCAACACGGACCCCCCCGTGACGGACGCGGGATCGCTCCGCTTCGTCCGCGAACAGGGGGAGGGCCTGTCCCACGTGGACTTCGGGATCTCGGGGATGTGCGTTCCCGGCGAGGCAGGGAAGATCGCTGAGATGGCCGCCGAGGGGGCCGTCTGCGTGGAGATCCTCATGGCCGACGGCCCGGCGGTATTCACCGAGGACAAGGACATCCGCGAGGCTCTCGTCGCCGCGAAGGAGAGCGGTCTGCCGGCCTGCGTCTACGCCGTGGACAGCGTCACGGCCGCCCTGTTCCGGGAGGGGCTCGGAGACCGCAAAGACCCGGAGGCCCAGGCCGGCTCCCGGCCCAACGTCACCGAGGCGGCGGCGATCCTGAGGGTGCTCCTCATCGCCTGGGAGGCCGGGACGCCCGTCGTCTTCCGGCAGGTCAGCACAAAGGAGGGCATCGGCCTGCTCCGGATGGCGAAGGCGTCGGAGATGCCCAAGGCATCGGGGATGCCCGTCGGCGTCGAGGTCAACCCGCAACACTTGTTTTTGACGCGCGCGGACTTGGCCCGCCTGGGTCCCTACGCCGCCGTGTATCCGCCTCTTCGAAGGCGAGAGGATGTCGAGGCCCTATGGGCGGCGGTTCTGGACGGGACGGTGGACTGGGTGGGGACTGACCACGCCCCCCACGCCCCCGCCGAGAAGGAGGCCGGGCGCGAAGACATCTTCAAGGCCCCCGGCGGCCTGCCGGGCCTCCGCACCTCCCTGCCCCTCTTTTTGAACGCCGTCTACCGGACGCGGATCGACCTGACGCGGATCGTCGAGCTGTTGTGCACCGAACCCGCGAGGCGCTTCGACCTCGGTCAGAAGGGGGAGATCCGCATCGGCGCGGACGCCGACCTCGTCCTCACCGACCCGAATCTGGAACGCACCCCAAAAGAGCGGCCCGTCTATACCAAGGCCGAGGTCACGCCCTATGACCGGATCGCCTTGAAGGGATGGCCGGTGCGGACGATTCTGAGGGGGAAGACGATTGCCGAGAATGGAAAATTACTCAATCAGCCCTCGGGCAGGTTCAGCGCCTCTCAAAAGAGGTAGGGAATGGGTCGACCCGGAAATCAGGTCGGCGTCGCATTGCCTATCGGGTTCGGAGCGGGGGCTCTATCAGGTGCACCGATTTGAAATTTCGGCTCCTGTAGATTTAAGGCGAGGTCCCTCTCTCCGTTCGGGATGACATCATGCGTATGACGGATTGGGAAGAGCGCGAATACGGCCACCGGGCGAAGGTCGGCCTGATCGTTCCCGCCAACAACAACGTCATCGAGCCGGAGTTCTGGAAGATGGCGCCGGAGGGCGCGGCGTTCTACGCGACCCGCCTGCCCGTCGAGGGGCAGGTGACCGACGAAACGTTCCGGCGGATGGAAGAGGAATCCGATCGGGCGATGCGGGAGTTGATGACGGCGCGAGTCCAGGCCCTGGCGTTCTGCGATATGGGCGTCGCCTTGGTCATGGAGGAAGGCTGGGGCGAGAAGCGCGTCGCGCGCATCGAGGAGCAGTCCGGCCTCCCCGCCACGACCGGGGCGCTTGCGATGTTGGACGCCCTGAAAACCCTCGGCGCGGGCCGAATCGCCGTCGCGACGCCTTACCCCGAATCCTTACACGTGAGGGCCGCCCCCTTCTTCGGGCGCTACGGCCACGCCTGCGTGTCGGACGCGAACCTCCCCATCCCCGACCCGGCACAGGTGGGAAAATCGCCGCCCTCCCGCGTCTATGACCTCATCAAAAACGCCGACCACCCGGACGCGGAGGCGATCCTCCTCCTGGCGACGGATATCCGCTCGATCGAGGTGATCCAAACGCTGGAAGATGTGCTGGATAAGCCGGTGATCAGTACAAATACGTGCCTGATGTGGAAGACCCTCAACCTCGCGGACGTCAATGTCCCCATCGACGGCTACGGCCGTCTGCTCGCGGGTGATTACTGAAAAACTTCCCGGGGGACGCTTTTTGGAAGGCGCCCCCCCGGCCCCCCCGCAAATCTTTTTGCGGCTCAAGCTTTGGCTTGGCCTTACTGGGTTGGGTATGGGGTTGGCTGGAGCGATTGTCAGTGGCCTGCGGGTGGCGTTCGTCTTTGGCCGGATGCCCGTCTGCCTTCGGCAGCCGCAGCATCCGGCCAAGGGGCCAGTTTCTTGCGAAAGAAGGCGGGCTGGAGGCTCCACCAACCAGCGCCCGCCCCACCGAGTCCGGGGGGGACGCACGCTCAGCGTCACATCTTAACACTGCGCACCTGGCTATCTAACTCCCAAAAGGTGTGCGCCAGTGAAGTAGTGATTCATGCAGGCACCGCCAACCGCAATTTGACCGGCACGCAAGTGCCCAAAATGTCCCCCCAAGCTCTTCGCCTTTACCCCACCGGAACGACCGCCGCCTCCAGGGTGTGTCTCAGGGCCTCCCTTTCTTCCGGGCTGAGGTCCCGCATGGGCGCCCGCACCCGGGCGCTGTCCATCCGCTCCGCCCAGACCAGCGCCTCCTTCAACCGGGGGACCGCCTTCAGCATGGGCGGCTCGAACAGCGCGTTCGCCGCGGGGGCCAAACGGTCGTTGATGGCCTTGGCCCGGTCGATGTCGCCGGTTTGGACCGATTCGAACATCTCGACGATCATCTCGGGAAACAGCGTGTGGAGAACCAAAAGCGTCCCGTCCGCGCCGGCCACGAAGTTGTAAAACAGGATGGTGTCGTTCCCGGACAGGACCTTGACGTCCCGATCCGCCCTCCGGACGGCCTCCAGATTCGCCTCGAAGCCCTGGGTCGTCCAGGAGGTGTCCTTGATGCCGATGACGCCGGGGATACGGGCCAGGCGCTCAACGATCTCCGGCGTGTACCGGACGCCCGCGTAAGCGCCCGCGACGAAGTAGAACATGGGGATCTCTCCCCCGTCCGCCACGGCGGACACGTAGCGGACCACGTCCTCCGGGCCGATCCCCCAACCGAACCACCGGGGCGCGAGGAGCATGACGGCGTCCGCCCCGGCCGCCTTGGCCTCCCGGGCCATGTCAATGGCCGCGGCCGTCGTGTCGGGCGAGGGCGAGATGGCCGCGACCGTCGTGAACCCGCCCGGACGGGCGGCGGCGACGGCCAGCTCAATCACCTCGAGCCGCTCCTCCCGCGTAAGGGAGTCCCCTTCGCCGGCGTGGGCGTTCACCACGAGCCCGGTCATCAGGCCGGTCCCCAGAAGGAAATCCATCTGGGAGCGGAGTCCGTCGAAGTCGATCTTCTCATCTTCTAGAAACGGGACCATACATGCGGCGAGATGGCGGAAAGGGTCTGTTTGCATAGTGGGGCATCCTCCCTCTCTGAAGATTATCCCCCACCGGCCATCGCCGGATCAAGCGCAGCCCGTCCGCCGCGAGCGGAGCATCCCGCGCATGTCGCCGAAGAAGATCGCCTTTTTCACGAGGATCCGGGACGGGACGTTATCCTCCCAGACGCGAAAGTGGACGGCGCCCACCTTCTGGCCGAACAGCTCTTTCGGGACCGTGATGGCGATGTCCAGGCCGGAAAGGCCATCCGCTCCGGTCTTCCGGCTTCCCACGGTCACCGTGAAAAACAGGGGTTTCCTTTGCCGCTCTTTGAACCATTTCCGCGTGGGGATGGAAAAGATCTGAATGACCTAGCCCGGATCGATGGGGCCGTAAACCCCGCGGCGAGGTTGAAGAAGGACGAGATGAAATCCTCATGGACTGTGCCGGGCGGTATACGGTGGATCTTGACTTCCGTCTCGGCGTCGTCCCCCTTCGACTCGGTGGAGGTCCACCACATCACACCGGAAGCGTAATCCAGAATGGTTGAGCTGACGCTTTTGAACCCGGCCATCACGACTTCTTTGTGGAATTCCACCGGGACCAGCCGGCCGTCGTCGTCGAGTCTCATCACGGAGCGGCACCGATCCTGCCGGAAAAGACTCACCAGGCCGATGAACCCTTTCGTCCGGGCCGAAACGACGCCTTCATAGAGGCCGCGCTCCGGAAGATACCTCATCGTCATGGACCCGACGGCCGCGTTCTTGAAGATGAGGAATCTGATGTCGTAAACGAGCTTCTCTTCCACCGGCGCCGAAGGGACAAGGGCCGGCTCGGCTGGGGTGAGGCCGGTCGCCATCATCCATACGATGAGAAGCCATCCCGTAAGGAATCCCGCACGCGATTTTCGTCTCTCCTCGACCATGCCCGCACCCTTGAACGCCGACATCTCAATTCTCCGGCTACTTGTAATACGTTAGATGGCCGGAGCGTAAAAAAGGTTCGGGGATACCCGCCCTCGCGATGCCTCCCGGTTTCGGACCGACGACCTTTTATGAACCGAAACACAAAACAACCGGTTCATTCATCCTTCATCAGTTCCTTTTCGGCCCGCTGTCCCGATCACTTGAGCGTTTCGCCCGCACCGGATTGCGGCCAGCCAATCCGGCCCTACCCCCCTCCCGGACATTCTTTTCAAAGAGGCGGCTGTTCGGAACACGGATGAGCGGTGTTATAATTCGGCTTGTCGTCGATGTTTTGGGATTTCTCGGAAAACCGTCAGGGAGATGGTTCGTTCCGGGCGGGAATCATTCAATCAGGCATTGATCACCGGGCGGCAGGCATGTTGCCCGCTTGAATCCGAGCCTTTCTTTCCTTGCCGAATCCGCAATCGAATCCAGACCCGATGAAAATCTTCAGAAAGGGGTGGGGGACTCTCTGGCTTGCGCTGGGACTTGCCCTTCTGACGGGCATCGCCGTCCTTGTCAGTCCTCCCCTCTCGATTCCTCCCAACTTTGAATCTTACGACGCCCTCGGGTGGAACCTGGCCCGCGGGGCGGGGTTCACTTTTAACGAGGAAGGAATCGAGAGTCCCTATTTCTTTCGGACCCCCGGATACCCGCTCTTCCTGGCGGCCGTCTACTCCCTGTTCGGACACACGCCCCGGGCCGTCTTCGTCTTCCAAATCGGCTTCCACCTGCTGACGGTGATTTTGGTTTACGCTTTGACCCGCCGATGTTTCGACAAGCGGGTGACCGCGGCGGCCTCAATTCTCACCGCGGTGTTTCCCTTAACCACGATGTACATCCCGACGGTCTTGCCCGAGACCCTCTCGACATTCCTGGCGGTGCTCATACTCTGGCTTTTCATTCGGACCCTGGACGGAAAAAATCCATGGCTCGCCCTGCTGACAGGCGGCATCATCGCTTACGCGGCGCTGGTGCGGCCGGTCTTCGGGCTGTTTTCCCTTTTCCTCTTCGCGGGGGCTTGGTGGGCGAAGGAGGGGGGCAGAAATCTCTTTTCGACTTTTGTCATTCTCCATCTGGGGTTCGTGTTGGTCTGGATGCCTTGGGTCGTGCGGAACTATCGGCTGAGCGGAGCATTCATCCCTCTCAGCACCGAGGCCCAATATCAGTGGTGGATCGGGACCTTGAGCGTGGACGAATTCGTCAGCCGCCATTGGAAAAACCCCAATTACTACTTTCAAAACCTTATCCTGATCAACCGTTTGCCCTACTTGCACGACGCCTCCGAGCGCCCCGTGCCCATTCACCTCATCGCGCGCGGGGTCGAGCAGCTGGACCCGGTTCGGCTCCATTACCGTACCCACAGGTTGGATCCGTTCGTCACGAAGGCCATGACGCCGATCGGTGCGGACAGGCGCCAGACGGAAATCCCTCCCCAACCTCCGGGCACCCGAGTCACCTATTTTCTGTCGTTCCAGAACCCTTTTCGCCGGGGAGAACGTGTTCGGTATCCCAACCGTTCCGATAGGCGCTATTTTTACGTCACCTCGCCCGATGTTTTGAGAAAAATCGAGGAGCCGGACCTCCTGGAAATTCACGACCTCGCCGTGGTCGGCCGAGTCTTTCTCCAGAGAAACCGCGAAGTCCTCAAAACGGGGGTTCGCCTGAAACTCAACGAAACCCGGCCCTCCATTCTCTCCAGCATGGATTTTTTGATTCGCCAGTTTTCGCAGTCCCCGGTGCTCACCCTGAAGGGCGTAGAGGCTCTCGATCCGAATACCCTCCGGCTGTTTTTGAGCAACGGGGCCGACTTCCTTCTACCCTTGCAGAAAAACCCCGGCACACTGCGCCGGTTGGTCCAAAGCGGGGGGATCGATTCCCCGCGTCATTTCGCCGCGACCGTCTCTCGGACCTCGACCGTGAAGGGTGGGGCCAATTGGCAGATAGTCCAATGGTGCGGATTCGACTTTAGAACTTTCAAGGCATTGCGGGATTCAGACCCTTGTCTCAAGTGGATCGGTCCGCCCACCATCGATCAGGATAGCCGCCGGAACCGCGCCTACCTTGACCTTGCGTGGATCAACCTGAAAAGGGATTTCTGGAAGATTCTTCGGGCGTCGGCATTCAGGATTCCCCGTCTCTGGGTGGACGTGGGAACGACCCGCGACAAGCAGGCTTACCAGGTCGGAGGGGGCTCCATCCTGTATCCCCTCCTCACCCTGGGAACCTTGGCGATTCTGGCATTGGGGATATTGGGATTCGTGATTTCACGAAAGCGTTGGCGGGATCACCTGTTCTTGACGACGCCCGTCATCTACCTTTCGCTGGTCCATGCCCCGTTCCACGCCGAGGCCCGATACTCCGTTCCGGGAAGACCCTTCTTCCTGATCTATACGGCCGTCGCCCTGATTTTCCTCTACACGAAAATACGGGATCGCTTCCGCCAAAAGCGCCGGCCGGCGGAGTCTCCTCCGGAATCGCCCGCTTCCCCATAGATTCCGGCAAACGCCCTCCGCGGCCGAAACGCCCCAGCCCATCAAGGGAATCCGGTTCAGGCCGGGCCGCTATTTCAAACCCAGGATCTTCGCCGGATTCGTGACGATCATCGTCCGGATGTCCTTCTCCGGGATCCCCTTTTCGTATAGGCACTGGCAGAAGACGCGGAGGCCCTCGTTCGGCAGGGGGTTGTGGCGCTGGCCGAGGTCGCTCATGAGAATGCTGTTCCCCGCGCCGATCTCGCGGATGGCCGCCGCCATCCGGTCGATGCTCGCATACCCCCACATGGGCGACACCGTGCAGTATCCCCATTCCGCCATCGCCCCCAGCTTGACCATCTCTTTCGTGAAGGCCACGTCCGCGCCGGGCACCTTGAAAAATGGGTGCGTGAAGAGCATCTTCTTCACGCCCATCTCCTTTGCCCCTTTGAAGAGGGTCCGAATCTCCTTCGGATGAAGGTGGCACGAAGCCAGCGCCACATCGTACTGGGCGACGACCGAGAGAACATCCAGGGCCTCGGGCTTCAGCTTTCCCTTCTCGTTCACGGGGGAGATGCCCCCGTGGCCGCCCTTCACCGCCCCCAACCCTGTTGATACGATGGTCTTGGAAACGGGCTTCCCGCCCTTGCCGCCCTTCCCCCCCGCCGGCTTTTCGCCCGAGGTCTTCTTCCCGGTCAGCCCGCCCTTCTGGACGTCGTACTGGCCCCGGGAGCCATGGGCGACCGCGTGGTTCTCGGCGTCGATGGTGGGCATCCAGACGATCTTTCCGCCCGTCTTGCAGGCCGCCTCGGCCGCGCCGGCGTTGAGGCCCCCGACGTAAAAGTTGAGAACGATGCCGCCGTATACCTCGATCCCCCCCAGGGTCCGGGTGACCGTCTGGGCGCGCGAGACCGTGCTTTCGTGATGGCACTTGATGACAATGCCCCTCATGGACTCGCTCTTCGCGCCTTCGGCCACGCCCCAGTCGTCGGTGAGGCGGTCGAACAGGCAGGGATGGGGGTGCATGTGGATGTCGATGGCGCCTTCCAGCGAGATGAAGTCCTTCGGCTGAAAATCGGACACAATCCGGCTCCTTTCCGGTGGGCGGGCAGTTGCACGCAAGATTGGAATAAACAAGGTGTATCGCCAAATTCACATTGTACCGCATGCGGGCGCTCATCCGGACTCCGCCCATCGGATTCGCCGACGAGGTCCGTGGTTGACAAGATCCGTCCAACCCGGTTAGCCTCAATGGAGATTCCTGCCGGAAAGAGGGAACGCGGTGATTCGGCTCAACCGAAGAACCCGCGGCTGCCCCGCAACTGTGAACGGGAACGAAACCCGCATCCGCCACTGCCCGACCCGGGTGGGAAGGCGCGGGAAGTAGGACGACCCGTGAGCCAGGAGACCTCTGCCGGCATGGCCTGCGATGAATCCTTCCGAGGGGAAGGGGCAGGACGTGACCATGGTTTCACCCACCAAAACCCCATTCGGCAGAGCCGGCTCTCTTGGCGGCCGCTCCCGGCGGTTGTTCATCCTGTCGCCGGTCGCGCTTTTTCTGCTTCTCCTGGCCTTCCAGCTTCAACGCTCGATCCGCTCGCTTCCGCCCGTCTGTCCCGCGCCCGATTCGAAGCCGGCCCGGATCGTCAGCCTCACGCTGGGAACGGATGAGATCCTCCTCGATCTCGTGAACCCCCGGCGAATCCGAGCCCTGACCTACATCTCCGTTCTCCCCGATTATTCCAACATCGTCGAGCGGGCGCTCGCGGTCTCCCGACACACGGCCGGAAGCGTCGAGGAAATCATCCGCCTCCGCCCCGACTTCATCCTGGCGTCATCCATCAACGACGCAGAGAAACTCGAATCCCTTCAAGCGTTGGGCTGCCGGGTGCTCACCGTCTCGGGTTTCGAATCCATCGCGGGGGTCCGGCGGAACGTGATGAAAGTCGCCGCCGCCCTCGGCGAGACCGTACGGGGGCTTGAGGTGATCGGCCGGATGGACCGCGTCCTGCGGGAAGCGGACCGCCTTCGCCCGAAGGGGGCGAAAAAACCGCGCGTCCTCTTCGCGGGTCCGAACGGATACAGCCAGGGAAGCGGCACGACCATCCATGAGATGATCGTCCGCGCCGGGGGGATCAACGCCGCCGCCGGCCGGCTTTCCGGATACGGTCTGCTGTCCTGGGAGGAGTGGCTCACGCTCCGTCCGGACGTCATCCTCCGGACTTCTTATTCCCCGCTCGATCCGTTCCTGGTCGAGATCTTTCGCGCGAAGGGCGGGAAATCCGGCCCGGCGGAGGTGGTGATGCCTTTCAAGCTCCTCACCTCCGTCGCGCCCAGTTCAGTGAAGGCCATCGGCCTATTGGCCGCCAAGCTCCGGGAGGCGAGGACCCGGCTATGAAAACACCCACGATATGGATCGGTCTGGCCGCGCTTGCCGGCGTGATCGTCCTGGGCATCGCAAGCGGTCCTGTCCCAATCCCATTCAGCAAGACCCTCAACACCCTGCTCTGGGCCGCCGGCGTCCCGGTGAACGCCCACCCGAGCCCGGAAGAAGCGGTCATCCTTCTCAAGCTGCGGCTCCCCCGGGTGCTGAAGGCCGCGCTGATCGGCGGGGGACTGGCCGTGTGCGGGGTCTGGATGCAGGCTGCGTTCCGGAACCCCCTGGCGGACCCGGCCCTGCTGGGCGTCTCCGCCGGAGGGGGACTGTTCGCCGTTATCTCCCTTTTCCTGGGCCTGACGTTCGCGGGGGCTTGGACGACGCCGATCGTCGCCGCCCTCGGAGGGTGGAGCGCCTCCGTTTTCGTCCTCGCCGTTGGACGCGTGAGGCGGGAGGATCACCTGCTCGTCCTCCTGTTGGCGGGCCTGGCCGTCAATGCCATAGCGGGGGCGTTGATCTCGCTCATCCTGCTGCACACCCGGGAGATCGAGGGAATCCGGGCGATCCTGTTCTGGCTGGCGGGCAACCTGGAAGTCCGGAGCTGGACCGAGGTCGGCGTCCTGGCGACCTTCGTCCTAGCGGGCACGGCCCCCGCCCTCTTCGCCGGCCGCGCCATGAACCTCCTGCTCCTGGGCGATGACGAAGCCCGGAGCCTGGGCCTCCCCGTCCGCCGTTTCCGCATCGCGCTTCTGGGAATGAACGGACTGGTGGCGGGCGCGGCCGTGGCATTCAGCGGAATCATCGGGTTCGTCGGTCTGATGGTCCCGCACATGGTCCGCGGGGTGGTCGGGGCCGATCACCGCCGCCTGCTTCCCGCGAGCTTCACGGGCGGAGCCATCCTCCTGATCCTGGCGGACTGGATCTCGCGAACCCTTGTCAGACCCATCGATGTCCGGGTGGGCGTGATCATGGCCCTTCTCGGCGGGCCAGCGTTCCTGCTTCTGCTCCTGAGGCAAAAGAGGGTGCGCGCATGACCGGCGGCGCCGGGCTCGTCGCAAGCGGAATCTCCGCCCGGTTGGGGGAGCGAACGGTTCTCCGGGACGTGAGCCTGGCGGCGGCGCCGGGCCAATGCCTGGTGATCATCGGACCCAACGGGGCGGGCAAAACCTCTTTGTTGAGGTGTCTCGCGGGTCTCCTGAAGCCGGCCACCGGGACAGTCGCCGTGGACGGGCGGAATCTTCTGTCCGGCGGGGAAAGGGAGCGTGCCCGGCTGGTGAGCTACCTTCCCCAGGAGGCCCAAGTCGTCTTCCCTTTCACCGCCCTCGATGTGGTCCTGATGGGCAGACATCCCCACCTGGGCTGGCTGGACGCGGAATCCGCCCGGGACGTAGAGATCGCGCGGCAGGCCCTGGAGGCGTGCGACGCCGCGGCCCTGGCGGACCGGCCCGTCACGCGGCTCTCG
>CAYRGS010000047.1:0-2793 GCA_964423875.1 uncultured bacterium | reverse complement strand
GTCCTCCTGCTGGACGAGCCCACGGCCGATCAGGACCTTCATCACGCATTGCGGCTTCTTGAATGCGCCCGCCGGGACGCCGACACCTGCGTGGTAGCCGTCCTTCACGACCTAAACCTGGCGGGCCGGTTCGCCGACCGGCTCCTCCTGCTGGATGACGGAAAGGTTGTCGCCCAAGGCGAGCCGGCCGAGATCCTCGAACCCGGGGTCCTCAACCCGGTCTACCGGGTGGCCGTCACGGTCCTCACGCACGGGAAACACCGGATCGTCTTCCCCGACAGGCTGCCGGATTCCCGGACGAGGCATTGAACCATGTCGGACAAAGAAAAGATCGTGCTCTCGTGGAGCGGGGGCAAGGACAGCGCGATGGCCCTGCATGAGCTTCGCCGGAGCGGCCGTTACGAGATCGTCTCGCTGCTGACCACAGTGGCCGAGGAGTACAGCCGCATCAGTCATCACGGAGTCCGGGCCGAGCTTGTGAAGCTTCAGGCGGAGGCCGTCGGCGAGACCCTCCACAAGGTCTATCTCCCGGCGCACACCACCAACGAGAAATACGAAGCGGTGATGGAGCGGACGATGCTGGAGTACAAAGACGCCGGCATCCGGACGGTGGCGTTCGGGGACATCTTCCTGCGGGACCTGCGCGAATACCGCGAAGACAACCTGGCGAAGGTCGGCATGGGGGCCATCTTCCCGATTTGGCTCCGGGACACGGCGGAGATGGTCCGGACGTTCATCGACCTGGGCTTCCGGGCGCGCCTGTCCTGCGTGGACAGCCGAAAGCTCGGAGAGGCGTTCGCCGGCCGGCCGATTGACGCCGACCTGCTCCGCGACCTGCCTCCCGACGTGGACCCGTGCGGCGAGAACGGCGAATTTCACTCCTTTGTTTACGACGGACCGATCTTCGATTATCCGGTCGGTGTCGCGCCCGGCGAGGTTGTCCTGCGCGACGTCCGCTACTTCGCGGACCTCCTGCCCGCCGGGAACCGGACGCCGGGGTCCGGGGCGAAAAGGGTGAGAGGAGGGCCGGCCCAATGGCCTGATGGATGCACGCCTCCCCGGCGTCCCGTGCGGATCGCGCCCGGCACCGGGGAGGAGAAGCCGTCTTGAGAAAGCGAGTAAAGGATTTCCGTGGTCGGAACGAGGGAACGCGGTGGGCCGGAAGAACGGCGAACCCGCGGCTGCCCCGCAACTGTGAACGGGGACGAACCCCGCAGGGACCCGACAGGGTCCAACGCCACTGCCCGAACGGGCGGGAAGGCGCGGGAAGTAGGACGATCCGTGAGCCAGGAAACCTCCCCGGCCTCTCTCTGGGACTCTTTTCCGAGGGGAAAGGAACTGGAACATGAATCTCCGAACCGACATCCCGAAGAAAACGCTTCAGAGCCTCACCCGCCGTCTCCGGCGAAACCTCGTTTTCCGAATCGCGGCGTTATGCGCGACCCTATGGGCGGCGTCCCCCTGGGGCATCCCTTCCGCTCTCGCGCAGGAGGAAGTCGTCCTGCCCGAGTTGGTGGTCACCGCGACCCGGACTCCGGAGCCGCTGGACACGACCGGCGTTTCGATCACGGTCATCACCCGGGAAGACCTGGGGGCGGCTGGGACGGACGTGCGCGACGCGCTTCGGTTCGTGCCGGGGCTCGCCGTCGTCGGAGGAGGAAGCCGGGGCGCGACCACCTCGATCTTTTCGCGCGGGGGCGAATCGGATCACAACCTGGTCTTGATTGACGGTGTGAAGGTCAACAACGCGGGGGGGTTCTTTAACTTCAGCGACCTGACCGCCGACAACATCGAGCGGATCGAGATCCTCCGGGGGCCGCAGAGCGCCCTCTACGGGGCGGACGCCATGGCGTCGGTCATCCAGATTTTCACCCGGAAGGGCCGGGGCGGCCCCAAAGCGGACGCCTATTTCCGCGGCGGGAGCTTCTCGACATTCGAGGAGGGGGGCAGCTTCCGGTTCGGAACCAGCAACTTCGGCTTGTCCGCGGCCGTCGGACGGACGGACACTGACGGCATCCTGGAGGTCAACAACGAATACCGGAACACCACCCTCTCGATGTTGGCCGATTATTCGGCTGGGGACCGGTTCAAGGCCCAGGTGTCGACGCGTTATTCGGACTCCCGGTTTAATTTTCCAACCGGCAGCGCGGGCGATCGCTTCGACACGCTCGATCCCAACCAGTTCAGCGAGACCGAGCGGCTCGTCCTGAGCCCGAGGCTCGAGGTCCGGGTCCTGCCGTGGTGGAAACACGTCCTCCAGATCGGCTACAACCGGGAAGACCGGCTGTTCGACGACCCCGCGGACGCTGGTGTGGACCTGTTCGGGTCCTTCAAATCCAGCACCCTGGAGCAGCGGGTCTCCGCGGACTACCTTTCGCATTTCGGTCCGTGGCCCATCGGCCGGGCGGAAGTCCGGCCCACCCTGGGCTTCGCCGTCGAGCATGAAATCTTCGACCAGCGCTCCACGACCACCTCATTCGGGACGTCCACATTGACGGAAACCAACCTGAACCGGACAAACTTCGCCGTGTTCTCCCAGGCCCAAATTGCGGTCTTTGACCGCCTGTTCATCACGCCGGGCGTCCGGTTCACGGACAACGAGGATTTCGGCGACGCGACGAGCCCCAAGGTGTCCGCCACGTACCTCATCCGGGCGTGGGGGACCAAGCTGCGGGCCGGCTACTCCCAGGGCATCAAGGCCCCGAGCTTCATCCAGGTCTTCGGAGGGAGCGGCACCGTCGGGAACCGCAACCTCAAGCCGGAAAAGTCCAAAGGCTTCGAGATCGGGGCCGA
>CAYRGS010000046.1:10643-27704 GCA_964423875.1 uncultured bacterium | reverse complement strand
CTCTTCCTCGGATACACCACCCAGAAGAAAGTCCCTCCAATTCCCGACCCTTTCAAGCAGGTGCTTGACCTTCACCAGATCGTCGCCTCCGCTTGAGATATGCGCCGCTCCATGGATAAGCCCCGAGGTCTTTCACCATCCAAGCCCGCACCGGATTGAGTTCCACGTACCGTGTCGCTGCCGAAAGGTCTCCTGCCCGCGATGCCCCACTGCGTGACGTGATGGGGTAAGCCTGGGGCCATGACCAGCGCGATTCTTGCCATGCACCGACACCATGGCGGCGCAAGCCTAAAGGCAGGAATTGTGTATGGTGTCCTTAGAATCCTTACTTCCTCTCGGCGCAACGAAACGATCGGTCCAATTCTATGGCAATTATCGGAAAAACCGGGGATCACTGAGACTAACTTTTGTTGACAGGTCTGGTAGGGGGGTATCTAATCGGGCTAAACAGCGACGAGTGGGCGGCAGGAGTCTGTCCGCATTTGAAATGGGATATTCCGGTTCGATCTCCTGGGGTGCAGGGATTCGACGGATGGCCAGTATCCGCCTTCAAAATGTCTGGAAAAAATACGGCGCCGTGGAAGCGGTCATCGACCTGAGCTTGGAATGTCGGCAGGGGGAACTCCTGGCGCTGCTGGGGCCCTCTGGGTGCGGGAAGACGTCCACATTGAAGATGATAGCGGGCATAGAGGATGTGACCGAAGGGGAGATCTATTTTGACGACCGACCCGTCAGCGGTCTGGCCCCCGGAGAGCGCAACATCGCCGCGGGAGAGGGATCATGGGAGTCACAACGAGGAATATCAGAGCCAACCGGCGGAATGCCTTGGAATCCACGAGGCCAGAGATCGATTAACGGCAAGGGGACCGGGCGCGAATAATTAAAAAGTAAAAAACAAAGCCAAATTTCTCGTGGTATATAAGGACTTTTTATTTGGCTTTTGGCTTTCGGGGGACCTGGATGATCCACAGATTACATGGATTACATGGATTGGAGAAGGCGAAGAAGCGAAGGTCAAGGCGATCCGCAGATTACGCAGATTTGGAGAAGGACAAGGGCCGAAGGCCAAGACGATCCACAGATTACACAGATTGGAAAAGGACAAGAATAGGGACACAATGCGGGCCGGGACGGCCGGCTCAATCGAACTATCCCGTTTGGGCGTTAAAGTTGGTGAGAAACCCAGGCTAATGGATCCTCCGTGCGCTAATGGCGTTGTGAAAAGCGCAACGAGTTTCAACCGCAGCTTGGCCGGCGTGCAAGCGCCTCTATTTGGCTTTTGGCTTTCGGGGGTAAAGAGATTCCGCGCGCCAAAACGTTGTGATGAGCGCAACAAGCTTCACCCGCAGCTTGGCCGGCGCGCAAGCGCCATCGCCGCCAGGACTCGTTCGGGCGTGATCGGAAGCGTCCGCACCCTTGCGCCGACGGCGTTGTAGACCGCGTTTGCCACCGCCGCCGCCGTCGGGTTGATGGCCGTCTCGGCCACGCCCTTTCCGCCAAAAGGGCCGTGGGGATCGAGGGTCTCGACGAAGATGGGGTCGCAATCCGGAGCGTCCAGGGCCGTCGGGATCAGATAGCCCTCCAGGTTGTTGTTCACGACGACGCCCTTCTCCTTTTTGATTTCCTCCATCAGGCCGAACCCGATGGACTGGAGCGCCCCCCCCTGGATCTGCCCTTCCGCCCCGATCGGATTGAGCGCCCGGCCCAGGTCGTGGGCGCAGGCGATCTGCTCCACCGTGACCTCGCCTGTCTCCCGGTCCACGCTGACCTCGGCCGCGTGGGCGGCGAAGGAATAGGTCGAGGCGGTGTGGCCGTACCGGGTCACCGGATCGGGGACCTCGCCGTCGGAGACGTAAAGGCTCGTCTCGTCGACGGCCTCGCCGCCGGTTTGCTCGATGACCTCGCCGAAGGTCACGGACCGCGCGGGGGCGCCCGTGACGAACACCTTTCCGTCCTCGGCGGCCAGCTCCGAGACATCTGCTTCGAGGACCCGCGAGGCCCGTTGGAGGAGGGCCTGCCGGGCCGACCGCGCGGCCAGAAGCGTCGCGTGACCGCCCATGAATGTGGCCCGGCTGGCATACGTGCCCAGGCCGTAGGGGTGGCGCATGGTGTCCACGTGGGGCACTTGGATGCTCCGGTAATTCACCCCCAGCTCCTCGGCGGCGATGAGGGCCATGACCGTCGCCGCGCCCTCGCCGAGCTCGGCCTCGCCCGACAGGACACTCACGCCGCCGTCGGCCTCGATGATCACCTCGCCCTCCGCCTCGTCCTTACCGTTTCTGAAATGGGCCGCGTGGGCGCTGTTGCTCGTGACGTGGATCGTGCAGGCCAGCCCGACGCCGCGGATCTTGGAAGAAGCGCTGTTCGGCGAAGAGCCGTCGGCAAGCCCGTCTTTCTTCCGCTTCTGCTCCCAGCCGATGGATTCGGCGGCTTTTTCCACGCATGTCTTGATCCCGTTGCTCGAGATTCGCCAGCCGTGAACGGTTGTCTCGCCGGGTTCGGTGAAGTTGCGCATCCTCAGGTCCACCGGGTCCATCCCGAGGCCCTCGGCGGCCGTGTCCAGGTGGGACTCCCAGCAGAAGCTGGCCTGGAGGTTTCCGAACCCGCGAAACTGGCCGGATGGCTCGGTGTTGGTGTACGTGAGCCGCCCGGTCACCCGGACGTTGGGCGTTTTGTACAGGGAGTCGGTCCGGACGGCCATGCTGGAGGCGATGGCCGGGGAAAAGGAGGAATACGCGCCGTTGTCGGCCGTCACGTCCACCTTCTTGCCCAGGAGCTTCCCGTCCCCGGCGAAGGCCGACCGGATGTGGAAGCGGGCGGGCACCCTCGGCCGCATGGTCGGGATGTCTTCCTCCGGCGACAGGAGGATCTGGACCGGGCGGCCGGCCTCTTTGGCCAGGAAGGCCACGACGAGGAGGAGCTTGACGTCGAGTTTGCCCCCGAACGCGCCCCCCGAGCGGGTTTGGATGACCTGGATCTTCTCCTCTGGCATCCCGAGGCCGGGGGCCAGCATGAATTCGCGCACCGTGAACGGGGATTGGAGCGGCCCGCGGACGGTGACCGTCCCGTCCTCGTTCCACTGACCGATGACGCCGGTGGGCTCAATGTAGGCCTGGTGGACCATGTGGGTGTCGAAGGTCTCCTCGAAGAGGGCGTCCGCCCCTTTGAACGCGGCGTCCACGTCGCCCCGCTCGACCAGGAATTCCGAGGTGTGATTGTTCTTGCCTTCCTCGTGGATGGCGGAAGCCCCCTCGGCCATCGCCTCTTCCGGCGTCCAGGCGGCCGGCAGGGGCTCATATTCCACCTGGATCAGCGAAAGCGCCTCCTCGGCGATCTCGGCCGATTCCGCCGCCACGGCCGCCACCTCGTCCCCGACGAACCGGACCTTTTCGTGGCAGAACGCCTGCTCGTCCTTGATGAAGATGCCCCACTTGGCCGTGGGCGTGTTCTCGCGGGAGGCGACCCCCAGAACGCCCGGCAGCTTTTTCGCCCGGGACGCGTCGAGGGAACGGATCCGGGCGTGGGCGTGCGGGCTCCGCAGGACCTTTCCGTACGCCATGCCCGGCAGCCGAATGTCCGCCACGTAATCCGCCGTCCCCGTTGCCTTGATGGGGCTGTCGATGGCTGAAACGCGCTTTCCGATAAATCGCTCTTCACTCATGAAAAAATTCTCCGCAACGGGGATGTGCTGATTCGGGACAGCACCTATTATAGGGGATGAGTTGGATCGGGGGGATGTCCTTCAAGGTGATTTTCATCTGGAATGCCCTCGTATCCGAATTCGCCGGCGGGGTTCACAAGGCGGACCAAGTCCGGGCCGCGGGCGTTGAAGACCGCCCTGCGCTGGGTGAAAGAAGGGGGCCCGCAATGAGCCTGGACGGCCGGACCATTTTGGGAATCACCCGGGAGCCCGACTTCTCTCCCGGGGAAAAGGATTCCGCCATCCTACGCCTGACATTCGATTGGCTGGTGGCCCGGGGCGTGGGGACCCGACAGGCGCCGGGGGAAGACCCGGGCGCGTGGGGGGAGGGGGAGCCGCCCGGCCTGGTCCTCAGCATGGCCCAGGGGGAGGAGGCCCTGGCCCGCCTGGCCCGGTGGGAGGACGAGGGGGTTCCCGTGGTGAACACGGCCCAGTCCGTGCGGGACTGCTCCAGGCGGGAGGCCCTGCTTGCCCGTCTCGAAGAGGCCCCGTTCGAAGGTTTCAAGATTCCCCGCGCCTTCTTCACCGCTTCAGGCGGAGTCGCCGCGGCGGCCGAAGCGGCGAAGGCGATCAAAGGCTGGGGGTTGCCCGTGTGGGCCAAGCGGGGGGACCTGCACGCCCGGGGCGCGGAGGACATCCTTAAGGTGAACGCCGTCGAAGGGCTGGAGCCGGCCCTGGCGATGTTCGCCAAGCGGGGCGTCGGCCGAGTCCTGTGCCAGGAGCACGTCGCGGGCGAGGTGATTAAGTTCTACGGCGTGGGGAGCGAGCGCTTCTGGTTCTGGCGGAGCGTGGCCGAGCGCCGCCACCTCCCCTACGCCGACGCCCTCTCGTCACTGGGCCGGGACGCCTCGGCCCGGCTGGGACTCGACGTTTACGGGGGGGAAGCGATCATCACGCCCGAGGGAGAGATATTCCTCATCGACCTGAACGACTGGCCGAGCTTCACGGGCTGCCAGGCCGACGCCTCCGACGCCATCGCGGATCTCTGTTGCGAGAGACTGGGAATTCCCGGCTGAACCGGACCGTGAAACGCCGGGAGAAAGTTTCGGCCGAGAAGAGAAACATCTCCGACTTAATTGCGGGACGCCCGGCCCGGGCGCCCCAGGGCGCTACCGCATCGGCCACGGGGATCGGCCGAAGTAGTCGAGCCCCGTCCGTTTGGCGACGGCCAAGCCGGCTTTGTTGGCCTCTTTCAGGACTTCCTTTTCGTCCAGCGTCTTGATCTGCCGGTCCTCGTAAAGGACCTCGCCGTCCACCATCATGAAATCCACCGTGTCCCCGCTCGAAGACTGGACGATGTTGGAGATGATGTTGTGGTGCGGGATCCACTCCGGCCGGGTGATATCGAGCATGATCAAGTCCGCCCGCTTGCCCTTCTCGAGCGCGCCGACCTGTTTCTCCATGTTCATCGCCCGCGCCCCCCCCAGGGTCGCCATCTCCAGGATGTGCTCGGGCGGGAACAGCGTCGCGTCCAGGCGGTAGTCCCGGTGGGCGGTCACGGAGAACATGACGCGGAACATGTCGACGAAGTTGGATTCGGGGGCGGTGTCGCAGCCCAGGCCGTGCTTCATGCCGCGCTGAAACATCTCCGGGTGAAACCCCTCGCTGATGGCGCCGTACCCCCCCGCGAAGCTGGCCGTCGGGCAGTGGACGACGCCGACCTCATACTCGTCGAGAAGCTCCAGTTCTTCTTCGTCGATGATGTTGGTGTGATACGTGATGAGGTGAGGGCCGAGGGCGCCGGCCTCATGATAACGGACCACGGCCTTTTTCCCGTGGAAGACTTCTTTGTGGCGATTGACGGAATCCGGGTTGGACAGCATGTGCGTGCCGAAGCCGACGCCGTGCTTTTTGCAGAGCTCCGTGGTCTTGGCCAGGAGATCGCTCGAGCTTGTCCGCTCGGTCCGGCAGGAGAACCATGCGCTGATGCGCCCGTTCGCCGCGCCGTTGTATTTCTTGACGAACTCCTCCCCGGCGTCCAGCCCGTCGTCCGTCCCCTCATTCATTTTGGCCGGCAGGGGCCGTCCGGTGGTGTGGATGTCGGTCACCGACCGCTTGATGTTCGCCCGGACCCCCGCTTCGGTGACGGCCTGGACGGCCCTGTGCATGTTGTAGCCGCCGGGATCGTCGAAGCAGGTCGAGCCTGTCCGGATCAACTCGATGCAACAAGCCATGCTGGACAGGTAGACCTCCTCTTCGGACAAGGCGTTCTCCCAGGGGAAAAGCCGGTCGTGAATCCAGGTCGGCAGAAATACGCAGTCGGCCAGGCCCCGGGCGAGCTGCTGGGTGGAGTGCATGTGGGCGTTGATCAGCCCGGGCATGACCAGCCGGTCCCGCGCACGGATCTTATTCTTCACATTCGTGTACTTCTTCTTGAGGGCGGCGGATTTTCCGACCTCGACAATTTTCCCTCGATGGACCGCCACCGCGCCGTCGGTCAGGATCTCGCGGTCCTTGTTCATCGTGACGACATAGTCCGCGTCGTGAATAAGCGTGTCGATCTTCGCCAGCCCCTCACGTTTTTTTGCCATCTTTTTGCAAACTCCTCGTTGCCGTCGGGTCGATATGAGTTCGGATGCGCAATTACCACATGACGGTCCGTCGCTGTCAAGTAAACTAGCCGTTTGCCGCCGTCTTGCCTCCGATTCGGGAAAGGGGATTGCGAAAGGGGGGTCTTCGCCCCGTGAATCGCCGTGCGCATTCGGAGATCGTTTTGCCGCAAGCGTCCCGCTTCTTTGAGCAAAATCCGTTGATTGACACATCCCGAGGAGTTGTGCTGAGGTCGCCGCTGCCCTGATCCCTCATTGGGTTCCTTCACCGATGGAAGTCATGATGACCTTCCGGAGGAGCCGCCGCGCGGGGTCCCCGAGAAACATCCGCCATTGTGGAAAGTGAGCCCCCGTGCCTCTGATCCCGGTTCTTTGGACGCTGCTGTCCTCTCTGAGCTTCGCCTGTTGCTATATCCTCGCACGCCGGGGGACCGTTTACTGCAGCGTCACGCTGGGGACGCTCATCTCCATGGGCGTCAATCTCTTCCTCATGACGATCTGGGCGCTGTCGACGACGCCTTGGGCGGCCCTCGCGGACGGGCGGCTGTGGGTGTTTTGCCTCATTGGGTTGTTCGTCCCCGGCGTCTCCCGCCTGTTGTTGATTTCCAGCGTCCACAAGGTGGGTGCCTCCCGGTCCTCAAGCATTCGCGCCGGCGCGCCATTGATCGCCACCCTGGTCGCCGTCCTCTGGCTGAAGGAATCCCCCACGGCGCTCAATTTGGCCGGGATCGGGGCCATTGTCCTGGGCGGTGTCTTTCTCTCGAAAAAGTCGCGGAACGAACCCTTGTGGAACCGAGGGGATCTGATATTTCCCCTGGGCGCAACGTTCTTGACGGCCATTCGGGACGTGTCGGTCCGCTTCGGTCTGGCGGACTATCCGTATCCCGTGGCTGGGTCCTGGGCGGCCACCGCGGTCTCGATGCTTGTTGTCCTGGTCTATTGGCGGTGGACCCGTTCTCCGGACGAGGAGCGGCCCCCCCTGCAAGGCTGGATGTATTTCGGGGCATTGGGCGTGGGCGTGAGCGTGGGATTTACGACACTCTTTTTCGCCTTTCAAGCCGGCGAAGTGGTCCTCGTCTCGCCCGTGACGGGGACGACGCCGCTCTTTACGCTCTTTTTAAGCGCGATGTTCTTGCGGGGCCTCGACAGGGTGACTGTCCCGGTTATCGCCGGGTCAGTACTCATTGTACTGGGAAGCGTTCTGGTGGCCCTGAGAATTTAGCGGGATTTTCACCCGTGCTTTACCTCTTCTTTCCCGACGCGGTTCGGTAAGGCTCCAGGATGCACTCGGCGTATGTTTCCATTGACCGCAAGGTAAAGTCGATCGTCTGGCGCAGTCCGGCGGTGGCGATCAAGTGCGTCAGGCCGGCGCGCTCGAGGGATCGCACCTTTTCCAGACACGCCGAAGCGTCTCCGACGATGCAGAAGGTATTCGCCATCGCCGGCGTAACGAGGGACAACGCCTTCTTTTTGTCCCCGGCGCGAACGGCTTGCCGAAGCGGGTTCACCTCCTCAAGCGTGAGGCCGTAGTGTTCGAGAACCTCGAGTGAATATTCGCCCCCCGCCATGATCAGACACCGGGGTCTGAGATGTTCCATCGCGGCCTCGAAGTCGTCGGTGAGATGGACATCCGTCAGGAGGCAGATATCGACCTCGCCCGGGTCCCGCCCCGCGCGCTTCGCGCCTTCGGCGACCTTATCGCGGACATAGCGGCAGTGGGTGTCCGTCGCGCCGTGCATGATGATTCCGTCGCAGGTTTCCCCCCCCAGGCGGTGCATCCGCGGTCCCCGCGCGCCCAGATAGATGGGGATGTCGACCGGCTCGCCGACCGCGAGGCGGGCGTTTTCAATTCGGAAACCCTCCCCCCCGGCCGAACCCGGGTCGTAAGGCCAAAGCCCGCGGACGATGTCGATGGTCTCCCGGCAGGCCGTGAGGGGTTTCGGGATGGGCGTTTCGAGGTTCTCGGGATACTCGAATCCCCCGGGACCCAGGCCGAGGATGGCGCGCCCGCCCGACAGCTCGTGAAGGGTCTGAACCGTAGACGCAAGCTGGGCGGGATGGCGCTGGTAGGGGCTGGTGATCGAGGTCCCGAACCGGATGTCCTTCGTCTTGAGGGCGGCGAGGGCCTGGACAACGTAGACGTCCTTCACGAAGTAGTGGTCATTGAACCATACGTCATCGAAGCCGAGCGCCTCGGCGCGCTCGCACAGCCGCACCAACTCTTCTACGGGCTTGTCCGCCCAGATGCCGACGCCGAAGCGCACCTGATCATCTCCGCGAGGGCCGGACGGGATGTCCTCCGGCCTCCGGATGGAACGGTGATTTGACCGCCGGATGGAATCAGCGGCCGGCTAATTCCGCTACTTGCCGTAATACGCCTTCACGAACCGGTTGGTCAGGGCGTCGTCCACGTTGACCCGCTTTTTCATGACGCCAGCTTGACCAGATTGTTCTGGTTGCCTGCGGACTGCTCGCACTCCTTACTGCCCTTTGAACTGCAGAGTGACTACTTTATAAACTGATTGGTGTAAGCTTTTTTTACATCCACGGGCTTCTTAATCACACCGTACTTGACGAGATTGTCGTGGGTCATTTGCCACTCCTTGTGAACCGCCCAGCCCCAGGGATGTCCCTTCGCAGCAACGGAAATCTTGTTCTGAATTATCTTCATGGCTCTCCTCTGGAACTCAGGTTTGTGGTCGGGCTTATGCTGAAGGACTGCCTTGAGGGCGTCTGCAGGATCCTTCATGGAGTGCTTGTACCCCTTGATGGTGGCTTGAACGAAGCTCCGGACTACGTTCGGATTTTTCTTCATAAATGTCTCGTTGGTCGCAGTGCCATTTCCGACTTGGTCGATTCCGTGGTCCGGGATCCAGATGACGTTGAGGTCAATCCCCTTAACTTTTGCGAGCACAACCTCATTAGCAATGTACGCGGGCCGAACATCTACCATCCCGGAAAGGAGTGGCTTAAGGCCGAACCCCACATTGATCTTGTTCAGTTTGTCGATGTCGATGCCGTACTTGCCCATCAGGGCCAAAAATCCAATGTAGGTTGCGCTTCCCCGTTGGACACCCACCTTTTTTCCATAGAAATCCTTTGGGTTTTTGATCCCTGTCTTTTTCAGTGAGATGAAGGAGATCTGGGTCTTGCGTAAGGAGGAGAGAATTGAGACCAGAGGCAAGCCCTTCTCTCGGCCCGTCAGGACGACGCCGGCTGATGGTGCTCCAAATTCCGCAGCACCGGTTGCCACCGTCTTGCCTGCGTTACGGCTCCCTTTCGCCCATTTCAAACTAACGTCGAGTCCTGCGGCCTTGAAGTAACCCCTATACTTGGCCACTATTTCCGGCGCCCAGCGGACATCGGGAATCCAGGACATCATAAATGTCACCTTCTTAGCGGCCAAGGCCTGTCCGGCCAGCGGGCTGATAAGGACGGCCAAGGCCAGAAGCACGACCGCCGGAATTGAAGCGAGAGTCCTTTGCATCGAACCTTCCTCCTGTGATGGGTTTCCCTACATGTTTCTCCTGCCTCTTCACGATGAGGCCCCGAAAAATGAAAACGAATCTCTAACCCTATTTCTGCTCCGCGATATCCTGCGACGCCCAGAAGATGAACTTTCTCTCCAGGTAAGCGATAATTTGAAACATCGTAATGCCGCAGGCGGCCAAGACGGCGATGACAACAAACACAACCGGTGTTTCCATTCCGGACTCGGCCAATACCAACATGTAGCCCAAGCCCTCATCGCCGCCGAAGAACTCGCCCACTACCGCACCGATCAGGCAGAGCGAGGTGGAGACCTTGAACCCCGCAAACATATACGGAAGCGCTGTGGGGATCTGAATCTTTCGGAAGATGGTCCAAGTGGAGGCATTCAGCGCGCGCATCATCCGGATCATCCGGTAGTCGGCCGAAATGAGGCCCCGGGCTGTGTTGGCGACAATCGGGAAAAACGTGATGATCATCGCCAGCGCGATCTTCGGCTTCATGTCGTGCCCCATCCAGATGATGAGCAGAGGCGCCGTCGCCGCGATCGGAATGGAGGTAGACAGCGAGATGTAAGGAAAGACACCCCGTTCGAGGACCCGGGAGTTGGCGATTCCCGCCGCCATAAGTGTCCCGATTACCACTGAGAGACCGAAGCCGCTCAAGGCCTCGATCAGCGTCGTGTAGGTGTGCCTCCAGAGAAACTTTGTTGTCGTGAACGCCTCGACAATTCTGAGCGGCGAAGGGATAAACCAATCCGGAATTTTTAGCGTCGTCGTCACGATCTGCCAGACCACCAGGCCCACGATCAGAAAGATGAGTGCCGGGCCATAGCTCTCCAAGAAATCCCGGAGCCTTTGGTTTCTAGGAGAACCTTTCATCATGCTTAGAACCCCCCCAAACGTTGCGAACGTAGTAGATCAAATCATGAAATTCTTTGGAGTCGCGTATCTCATTCGTCCGTGGCCGCGAAAGGGTGACCTCAATAATCTCTTTGATTAGTCCAGGGTTGGGGGACAGGACGGCCACCCGGTCCGACAGCTCGTGAAGGGTCTGAACCGTAGACGCAAGCTGGGCGGGATGGCGCTGGTAGGGGCTGGTGATCGAGGTCCCGAACCGGATGTCCTTCGTCTTGAGGGCGGCGAGGGCCTGGACAACGTAGACGTCCTTCACGAAGTAGTGGTCATTGAACCATACGTCATCGAAGCCGAGCGCCTCGGCGCGCTCGCACAGCCGCACCAACTCTTCTGGGGATCAACCACATGGAACCCAATGAAGCGCGTGGGGTGCTGTGCGACGACGTCGGCCACGAACTCGGCCGTCGTGGAACATTCAAGGTGCGTGATGGCCAGGCCATAGACGACGGCCTTGTCAATGCCCACCTTGTCCATGTGCTCGACATAGCGGGTCGGGTCCACGTGGAAGTCCTCCGGCCGCCACGTCCGACTGGGATCCATCCAGGTTCGTCGCTTGCTGAACTGAGGCATCAGGGAGTCCACCATCTTCCGGCTCCAGACGCCGCCGTAGTCCCCGACGTGAGAGTGACTGTCAATGATCACAGTTGGCCCTCCTCCTTCCGACCCACGCCCCAACCTCCATAGACTCAGAGCAGTTCGCCTCGGTTCCTTTCCCCTGACCTCGCCTCCGGTGAAAGGGGTCTTCGCACTGGCGCCCGAAGGCCCTCCCGGGTGTCCCGCCCGTCGCATCCATATCCATCTGCTCGCCCCCGGCGCCTTCGGCGGGAACAGCGAACCCGAAACGGAGTGCCACCACGTTGCTTCCGCCGACGGGCGGAGTCGCGGCTGGACCCGTGCCCGAAGAGGGCCTTAAGTGAGGAGGTCTCACTTCTGTTCTGCGATGTCCTGCGAAGCCCAGAAGATGTACTTTCTCTCCAAAAGAGCGACACACTGGAACATGGTGATCCCGCAAGCGGCCAGAATGAAAATCACAACGAAAACCACCGGGGTCTCCATTCCCAACTCCGCCAGGACCAGAAGGACGATGATGAGGAAGACAATCGCCGCCCCGTTTGTCTCAAGGAACTCTCGCAGCATGGCGATCTTGGAGGAATCAGCCACCTTGCTCAGAACTCTCCCAAAACCTCCCGGACGGTTTTCGTCAGCCGGATGAATTCTTCCGAATCCCGTATCTCGGCCGTTCTGGGCCTCGGCAGGTCCACATCGATCACCTCCCGAAACTCGCCGGGGTTCGGCGTCATGACCGCCACCCGGTCCGACATGAACACCGCCTCGTACAAGTCGTGGGTGATGAGCAAGCCGGTCTTGTTCTCATGCGCCCAGAGGTCGAGGAACTCCACGTGGAGCCGCCTCTTGGTGATCTCGTCCAGGGCCGAGAAGGGCTCGTCGAGCAACAGGATCGAGGGGTCGTGGGCGAGGGCGCGGACGATGGCCACACGCTGGCGCATCCCGCCGGAAAGCTCGTGGGGAAAGTGGCCGGGAAAATTTTCCAGGCCGACGAAGTTCAGAAGCGCCCGGCATCGGTCCTCCTCCCCGCCGTTATACGCCCCAGTCACCTCCAAGGGGAGCCGGACGTTATCGATGGCGGTCCGCCAGGGCAGGAGCACCGGGTCCTGGAAGATGAACCCGAACTGGTTGCCGGCTTTGGCGGCCTCCACGCTGCCGCCGCGGATCTTCACCTCCCCCCTCGTCGGCTGAAGCAGCCCGCTGATGTTCAGAAGGAGGGTCGATTTTCCGCAGCCGGTCGGACCGACAATGGCGAACAGCTCCTGGTCCCGGATATCCATAGACACGTTCCGAACGGCCAGAAAATCCGGTTTTCCCTGGCTCTTGTAGACCATCTCTATGTTTCGCAGGCTGATACAGGGGACATCGGCAACGCTGGCGGAGGGTTGCGCGGAGCGAATTTCCCGGGTCATGAAGATCCCCATTGGCAAGACGTGCGGTCCAATCGGACGTGCCGGATGATTTGAAGCCGTTTCTCTAGTAGGAGCCGACTAAAAGTTATCACAGAAGGTGGAAACAATTCAACTTACGACGCGCCCCGCCCGCCAAGGCGACGGAGACCGGCCTTCGTCCGGATGTGCGCGGATGAAACACGCGGGAAATCTCAGCGGCGGGGTTCCTCCGGGTCCACCCCCAGGGCCGTAGCCACCCGGTTGATGTAATTGAAATAGGCGATGAGCTGGACCAGGTCGAGGATCTCCTCGTCCGTCATCCCTTCCGCGCGAAGGGCCGCGGCGTCCGCCTCGGACATCGCCGGGGAATCCTTCGTGAGCTTCTCGCTGAACTCCAGCATCCGCATCGTCCGGCTGTCCACGTCCGCCTTGCGGAAATCCTCGATGATTTGCCGGGCGAGCGCCTCGTCGCCCGTCGCTTCACGGAGAGACCCTCCGTGATGCTCCACTCAGTAGTCGCATCCGTTGATGACCGAGACCACCGTGGAGACCATCTCCTTTTGCGCCATTGTCAGGCCCGAATCATGGTACAGGACCGACTGATAGAGATCCTGGGCGGCCTTCATGGCGGGCAGTTTCAGGCTGGCCAGCTTGACGATGTTCGGCACGCCGCCCGCAATATCAGCCAGGTCGTCGTAGAACGTTTTCAACTCGCCGGTGGCTTCGGAGTGTTCGATCTGCCGGATATGCGCCATAAAGCTTTCCTCCCGAATTAGATGAATCGACCTGTATTCTGATTCAGCGAATCTGAGAATTTTATACAGAATAGAACCCAGTCCCGTGTTCGTGTCAACCCGTCCACCTGGGCCGCCCTCATCAGCCCAATCGGTCTACTCGGATGTCGATCGGCGGGTGCGCCCCCCTCCCCCTCGGATTTCACCGGACCTCTTTGTTTGGCTTCCGGGAAGTCTTTGGCACTCTCGATTCGAGAGTGCTAATTCGTCTTGACCCACTGAGTCAAATCGACTATATTTCTTCCGAACAGATTAAGAATCAGAGGGAAGCGAGGATTTGACCGTGCTTTCGGATTGGGGCGTCGGAAGGCAGGTTTGGTCGGCCTCCATTTAGAAAAACAAGAATTTCATTCTTTCCGGTGTGATCAATTTCCGGCGGGCAAAAATATTACCCGGGGGAGAGTTCCGTCCCAGAGCGAAACGGAATCACTGCGGGTCTGCATACACCGGTCCCGAGTTGAATGGACATGAGATGAAGAGAATACCCGTCAAACGCGGATGTTTCGTGGCAGTGACCCTGGCGGCTTTCCTTCTGACCGGCGGCGCGGCCGGAGCGGAAAGGCGGCCCGACAGTTTCGCGGATCTGGTCGAACGCCTCAAGCCATCGGTTGTGAACATTCAGGTCGCCATTGTCCGGAAGAAAGCCCCTTTTGGGATGGGGAATCCTTTTGGCCGGAGGAACGACCCGTTCGATGAATTCCTCCGCCGGTTCTTCGGCGATCACCCCCCCCGCGAGTTCCGCAACCGGGCCATTGGCTCCGGTTTCATCATCAGCTCGGACGGATACCTCGTCACCAACAACCACGTTATCGAGAACGCCACCGAAATCAAGGTGAAGCTGCAAAGCGGCGAGGTGTTCGAGGCCAAGCTCATCGGCCGCGACCCAAAGACCGACTTGGCCCTCCTCAAGATTGAGCCCAAAAAAGCGCTTCCGTTCACAGGGTTCGGCGATTCCGACGCCCTCCGCGTGGGGGATTGGGTGGTGGCCATCGGGAACCCATTCGGTTTGTCCCATACGGTCACGGCCGGCATTGTCAGCGCCAAGGGGCGCGTCATCGGACAGGGGCCCTACGACGACTTCATTCAAACCGACGCCTCCATCAACCATGGGAACTCCGGCGGCCCCCTCTTCAACACGCGGGGCGCGGTCGTGGGAATCAACACGGCCATCAGCGCCCGGGGGGCGGGCATCGGATTCGCCATCCCCGCCAACATGGCCAAGAAGCTCATCGATCAGCTTCGTGAGACCGGCTCCGTCGTTCGGGGTTTTCTCGGGGTCCGCATTCAGAACCTGAATCCCCAACTGGCCAAACGCTTCGGCGTTGCGAAGACCGAAGGGGCGTTGGTCTCCAATGTGAACCAGGATTCCCCGGCCTCCAAAGCGGGGATCAAGCGCGGCGACGTGATCATCGAGTTTGACGGGAAGCGCGTCCGGACGACGGGCGACCTGGTCCGGAGGGTGGTGAATACGGCCGTGGGAAAATCCGTGAAGATGAAAGTCCTGCGCGACGGACGCGAGGTGACGCTCGCGGTTAAAGTGGGAAAACTCTCCGAGGAGCAGGGGGTGTCCACAACAGGCGCAAGCTCCCATAAGCTGGGGGTGGAGCTCCGGCCTGTCTCGCCTGCCCGGGCGAAGGAGTTGGGCCTGCCCGCCGGCCGGGGCCTCTTGGTGGTCGGCGTCGAGCCCGACAGCCCGGCTGCCCGTGGAGGGATACGGTCCGGAGACATCATTCTGGAAGTCAATGGCCAGGCGATCTCCGCAATGGGCGACCTCACCGCGGCCCTGGCCAAGACCAAAGGCGATGAGGACCACCTGTTCTACCTCCATCGCAACAAGAGCAACCTGTACGCGAGCGTCCCCAAGGGATGAGAGAAACAGGCTGATGGACGAGACCGTTCGGGAACCCCAAGACGAGACCGTCACCCGTCTCGCGCCGGAGCCGGCTGACGAGGCGGAGATTTGCTTCGAGCTCAAGGCGGCGTATCTTGGGGAGAAGATTCTCTCCCAGCGGCTGTCGGCCTTGGCGGCGTCGCGGGAGCCGGGTTGGAAGCAGGTTCACGCGCGGATTGTGAGGACCCTTGCCAACCTGGACGAGGTTCACATCGAGACCCTTGTGGAAGTGTTCGAGGTGTTGCACGCCTCGCCGACGGAGCGTCCGGAAACGGAACACCCTCAACGAGGGCGGGTGGATGACGTTCGTTCCGCGCTCGTGAAGGCCATGGAATTCAAGAAAGCTCTCGAGATCCGGTACGTGCGGGCCGCGTCGCTGGCGGGCGTAGAGGGCCGGCGCCCGATCCGGCTCCGCCTCGAGACCCTGGCGGCGGAAGAGGCTCGGGGGCGGCGGGACCTCTTGACGGTCCTTTGCCGGTTCCCCGCGACCCGGCCGGAAGATTGAGCGCGCGGATCTAATGAAGATGCGCAGGGACAAAGTGTTGGCGAAGAATCCGTCTGAAAGCAAAAAAGCGGGTGAGAAGAGTGCGCGAAGCGGAAAGGGCGCCCGCAAGGCTGCGGCGGCCCCGTCGGGAAAGTCGCGTCGGACGGATAAGGGTACGCCCCCATCCCCGCGCAAAGAAACCACGAAGCCCCTGTTCGACGCGGCGAGCCGTCTGGCCAAGCAGCTCGATATCGAAGTCGTCTTTGTTTACGCCCAGAACCTGACGTCTACCCCCGAGCTTCTTCAGGTCTTCCCGAACGGGACCACGCCAATCCTGGTTGTGAAAAACGACGAGGAGGAGGAGAGTTGCCGGAGGTTCACGAAGAAGGTCATCCGGGTGCCGGACGTCAACCTCAGCCGGATGGACCAGGTCAAGTTGGCCGTCGTCATAGGCCTGACCGAAGGCGTTCTCGACGTGGGCGACCGCATCCTGTGTCTTGTGGGGCGTGTCAACCGGACGATCGCGGACACGCTGGTTCTGTTGGATGTGGGCGAAGAGTTCGAGACGATGAACCTTCACGGCCGGTTGGCCAGCACGGAGGAGATCGACTCCAAGGTGTTCGAGGCCACCCTGACAATGGCCTTGGAACTGGCGAACGAAGGCCGGGAGGGCCATCCCATCGGGACCATCTTCGTGATCGGGGATAACCCGGAAGTGCTCCGGTACTCCCGGCAGATGATCATCAACCCTTTCCTGGGCCATCCGGAGTCGGAGCGCAACATCATGGACCCCAAGCTCCGGGAGACGGTCAAGGGGTTTTCCTCTCTGGACGGGGCCCTGGTGATCCGCAAAGACGGCGTCCTGGTGGCCGCCGGCCGCCATTTGAACGCTGCCTATGACGGCGATGCGCTCCCCCCCGGCCTCGGCGCCCGCCACGCGGCGGCGGCGGCCATCACGGCCGTCACCCAGGCCTTGGCGTTGACCATCTCGGCGTCAACGGGTACGGTGACGATTTTCCGGGAAGGCAAGGTGATCATGACGCTCGAGCGGTTTCGCCCGGCGCCCAGCCTGACCGACGCGCCGTTGGCGTAAGGTTTTGCTTTGGCCGGAGGGACGCCGGAGGCGCCGCCGGTCGATCGATTTCAATTACAATGCGGAAAGCGAAGTTTTCCCAAGGAGAGACGCATAATGGCTGTCAAAGACCTTGCTTACGAAGATGAGGCCCGGCGGGAGGTCCTCTCGGGCATCGACCAGTTGACCCGTGCGGTCCGGACGACG
>CAYRGS010000046.1:0-10633 GCA_964423875.1 uncultured bacterium | reverse complement strand
CGCTGGGTCCGGTCGGGCGGACGGTGCTGTTGGGCAAGACGTGGGGCTCACCCGTCGTCACCAAAGACGGTGCCACGGTGGCCAGAGAGATTGACCTGCCCGATCCCTTCCAGAACATGGGCGCCCAGATGCTCAAAGAGGTGGCCAAGAAAACGGCCGACGACACCGGCGATGGAACCACCACCGCGACGGTCCTGGCCGAGGCCATTTACCGTGAAGGGATTAAGTATGTGGCCGCCCGGGCGAACCCCATCGATCTGAAGCGGGGCATCGATGCCGCCGTAGAATTTGTTGTGTCCAACCTGCGGAAACAAAGCCGAAAGATTTCGGATTCCGGGAATCTTAGGGAAGTGGCCACGATTGCGGCCAATGGAGATGAGACGATAGGGGAGATCATCACCGAGGCCATGGATCAGGTCGGCCGAGACGGGGTCATCACGACGGAAGAGGGCAAGGGCATCGAGATGTCCCTGGAGGTGGTTGAAGGGATGCAGTTTGACCGCGGTTACCTCTCCCCCCATTTTGTGACCGACGTCAATAATCTGGTGTGCGATCTGGAAGACGCTTACCTGCTGATCCACGAAAAGAAGATCTCCAACATGAGCGACTTGGTGCCCGTCCTGGAACGGGTGTCCGCCACGGGGGCCCCGCTCCTGATCATCGCCGAGGACGTCGAGGGCGAGGCCCTGGCCACCCTGGTGGTGAACAGGATGCGCGGCACGCTGAATTGCACCGCGGTCAAGGCCCCCGGCTACGGCGACCGGCGGAAAGAAATGCTCGAGGACATCGCGGTTCTCACCGGCGGGCGGATGATCTCCGAGGACCTCGGCATCAAGCTGGAAGCGGTTCCGCTGGAAGACATGGGCCGGGCCAAGCGCATCCGGATCGACAAGGAAAACACCCTCATCGTCGAGGGGTCCGGGAGGGCGAAGGACGTGAAAGGGCGCATCGCCCAGATCCGCGCGCAGATCGAGGAGACCACCTCGGACTACGATCGGGAGAAGCTTCAGGAGCGGCTGGCCAAGCTGACCGGGGGCGTTGCCAAAATCCTTGTGGGCGCGGCCACCGAGCCCGAGATGAAAGAGAAGAAAAGCCGCGTAGAGGACGCGCTCACCGCGACCCGGGCCTCGGTGGAGGAGGGCATCGTCACGGGCGGCGGGGTGGCCCTGGTGCGGGCGGCCAAGGTGCTGGACGGGCTGGATCTTCCCGGAGATCAGGGGCTCGGTGTTCAGGTGGTCAAGAAGGCCCTGGGAGAGCCGGTTCGGATCATCGCGGACAACGGCGGGTACGACGGCGCCGTTATCCTTCATGACGTCGAGGCCGCCCGGGGCGCCGTCGGGTTCAACGCGGCCTCCGGGGTGCAGGAGGACTTGGCCGAGGCGGGGGTGATCGATCCCGTCAAGGTGACGCGCTCGGCGCTCCAGAACGCGGCCAGCCTGGCGGGGATCCTCCTCACGACCGAGCTTCTGATCACCGATAGGCCCGAAGAGGAAGAAGAAGCCGCGGGCCAGACCCAGGGTGGCCACGGCCACAGCCACGGTTGATTCGGTTGAGCCGAGCCCCTGTGGAAGCGAACCGAAAGCGGAGGATGCGGACGCATGATTGACGTTCAGAATCTGACGAAGTTCTACGGGCACGTGCCGGGCATTCAGGAAGTCAGCTTCAAGGTGGAGTCCGGAGAGATCGTGGGATTTCTGGGTCCGAACGGCGCCGGCAAGAGCACCACCATGCGCATCCTGACCTGTTACATGCCGGCCACCTCCGGCACGGCGGTCGTGAGCGGTTTCGACGTATTCGACTCGCCCTTGGAAGTCCGCCGGTGCCTCGGCTACCTTCCGGAGAACGTCCCGATCTACCTCGATCTGACCGTCCGGGACTACCTGAACTTCGTGGGCGACCTGAAGGGGATTCCCAGGAAGAAGAAGAAGGACCAAATCGATAAGGTCTTGCCGCTTTGCGGCATCAAGGAGGTGATGGATCGCATCACCGGCAACCTGTCCAAGGGCTACCGGCAGCGGGTGGGTCTGGCGCAGGCCCTGCTCAACGACCCGGAGGTGCTCATTCTGGACGAGCCCACGACCGGTCTGGACCCGAGGCAGATCATCGAGATGCGGGACCTCATCCGCGACCTCGCCGGAAACCGCACGATCATCCTCTGCACGCACATCCTGCCCGAGGTCAGCATGACCTGCTCCCGGGTGGTTATCATCAACAAGGGCCGGATCATCACCCAGGACACGCCCGAGAACCTCACGCGGCAGCTTGATAAGAAATCCACCGTGGAGGTCGAGGTCGCGGGTCCGGCCGCGGAGGTGAAGCGGAAGCTGGAAGCGGTCCCGGCGGTGGTTTCCGTAGCGGCCCGGGACCATGCGGGAGCCGGCGGGGATTCAACGGTCTTTGACGTTGAATCCAGGCCCGACGCGGACATCCGGCGGGAATTGGCGGCGGCGGTGTGCGGGGGCGGGTGGGGGCTATTGACCCTCCGACCCGTCTCCATGACGCTGGAGGACATTTTCGTCCAACTCGTGACGGAGGAAGATAGCTAATGCGCCCAAGTCGATTCATGGTTTCGGTTGGCGTGAACATTTTCGGTAAACATAAGGAAGGCATCTCCGATGCGTAATGTTTGGGCCATATTTAAAAAGGAGTTGAGACTCTACTTCCACTCGCCCATCGCCTATGTAGTGCTCACCATGTTTCTAATTATTATGGGTTGGCTGTTTTACGGCAATCTGGCGTCTTTTAGCCGCATCAGCGTCCAGGCCGTTCAGAACCCCCGTCTATCGAGTCAGCTGAGCGCCACGGCCATGGTATTCGCACCCCTCATCGGGAATATGACCATTGTCCTGCTGTTCATCATCCCAGCCTTGACCATGAGGCTTTTCGCGGAGGAGAAAAAACAGGGGACATTCGAGCTGCTTTACACCTATCCCATCCGGGATTCGGAAGTCCTGTTCGGCAAATATTTGGCCTGTGTAACGATCTTCCTCGTCATGCTTGCCCTGACCGCCCTGTACCCCATACTGATCGCCGTTATGGGGACCCTGGAGCTTGCGCCCGTGCTAGCGGGATATCTGGGGATCTTTCTCCTGGGGTTGACGTTCGTCTCGGTCGGGGTGTTGATGTCGGCCGTGACGAAAAACCAGCTGGTCGCGTTTGTCCTAGCCTTTGGGGTGCTGCTGTTTTTCTGGGTCCTAGGCTTTGCTTCGTCTTTTCTGGGCCCCAAGCTGGGTGCCGCATTGTCCCATGCATCGCTCATCGAGCACGTGAACAGCTTCTCCCGGGGAATCATCACCACGCGCGACCTGATTTACTATTTGAACTTTAGCGTGTTCTGCCTTTTCCTGACCGTACAGGCATTGGCCTCGCACCGCTGGAAGGGATGATGCATGATGAAGGAACGCATTCCGTTGCTCGTCGGCGCTGGCGGCGTCCTGCTCTTGTTGATCAGTATCGTCGGGGGCGCAATCGAAGGACGGCTTGGCCCCCTCTTTCTGACCCTTCTGATCGTGGGTCTAGCGGCGGTCTTGCTCGCTCTATATACGTCGGGAAAAGTAGTCCGAACCTGGATGAACCGCCGATCCACTCGGTACGGGGTCAATCTGGCGATCATGGTTGTGGTCGCCTTCGCCATTGCCATAATCGTCGAGACCCTCTCTTACAACCATTACAAACAGTTCGATGTCACTGGTGACCGGCTTAACTCTCTCTCCGCTCAAACCGTCCAAATTCTCAAAGGGTTGGCGAAGGAGGGCAAAAAGGTTCAGGTCACCGCGTTTGTCCGGGACAGTGGCCGTAAACAATTCGGGAATTTTCTGGACCTTTACACCTACGAGACGGACCACCTGCAATATACCTTGATCGACTTGGACAAAAGCCCTCTCCTAGCGAAGAAGTTCGCTGTCCGGACCTACGGGACACTGGTAGTCGAGTCGGGTAAAAACAGCCAGACGGTAGAGGCCCCCGGCGAGCAAACGATCACCAACGCCATCCTCAAAGTCACCCGCACGTCTAAAAAAACTGTCTACTTTTTGAAAGGGCACGGCGAAGGCAACATCAGCGACCCGAAAAAGGAAGGGTTCTCCCAAGGCAAGCGGGCTATTGAGCTCGAAAACCTTCAGGTCAAGGACCTTGTTCTCCTTCGGGCCAATGAGGTTCCCAAGGACGCCTCGGTCGTCATCATCGCGGGTCCCAAAAAACCCGTCATCGAGGCCGAGAGGAAGATGCTGGCCGATTACATCCGGAAGCGGTCGGGAAGTGTCCTGTTTCTCATTGATCCGCAGACGGACTCCAAGCTGGAAGGCTTCCTAAAAGGATTCGGAGTAACCCTGCCCAAAGACATGATCGTGGACCGGATGAGCCGTCTGTTCGGTGCCAATGAGTTGACGCCTGTGATCACCCAGTACGCCAAACACAAAATCACGGAAGGCTTCAACGAAGCCTCCTTCTTCCCCCTGGCCCGCTCGGTCCGGGTGGCCAAGGAGGGCAAGCCGCCAAGGAAGATTAAGGCCCAGGTCCTCGCCATGACGAGTCCGGGAAGCTGGGCCGAGACGGACCTGGAAACGCTGGCCAAGGGCGAGGCCGAGCTGGACGAAAAAAAGGATTCGAAAGGCCCCGTCCCGGTGGGTGCCATCATCACGGTGGAAACAAAGGAGGCAAACCCTTCTGAAGGAGATCTCGGCCAGAGCGCCCGGCTCATCGTGTTCGGCAACTCCCGATTCGCCAGCAATCAGTACCTCGGAGCCGCGGGGAACCGGGACCTGTTCCTGAACAGCCTGAGCTGGCTGGCCCAGGAGGAAGACCTCATCTCCATCCGCCCCAGGTCGCGCCAGGGGAGTGGTCCGATCTTCATGTCAGCGGCCCAGTCCCGCGCCATCTTCTTCCTGCCCGTGATCGTTCTGCCGGGACTGGTCCTCCTCTCCGGGTTCACCGTCTACATGCGGAGGAGGAAGAAGCATTGAACACCCGCCTCACTTCGATTCTGGCGATTGTTCTGGCGGCGTTGGTTGTCGCCTACTTCTGGCTGGGCAAGGCCGGAGAGGAGCGAGAAAAGGCCAAGGAGGAGAAGGCCAAGGTCGTCAAGATCGACCCCAAGAAGGTTGTGGCGCTCGACCTGCTTCGGGCAAAGCCCCGGGACAAGCGGGACGCGGAATTCTCTTTGGTCAAGAAGGAAGGCGTGTGGTGGCTCACCAAGCCGATCGCGCTCAGGGCGGACAAGAACGCTGTTCAGGATGTCCTCTCCGGATTGGAGGGGATGATACGCAACCGTGTGATCACGGACGCCGCCAAAGGCCTCGCGGCTTTCGGTTTGAAGCCGCCTCAATTGACCGTCCGGTATAAATTGGAGGGCGGCGGGAAGGGGAAGATCCTCTTCGGCGAAATGTCCCCTTCGGGAGAAGGGGTCTACATGGCGATGGACGGCTCGAAGGCGGTCTATCTGCTTTCCACCCGCGCCCGAAGCCCTTTTGAAAAGACCCTGCATGCGGTCCGGGACAAGACCCTTTTGCGGCGCCCCCGGGACAAGCTTGCACAGCTCACCTTCGAGCGCGACGGGGGCCGTTTCGTCCTGAAGAAGAATGAGAAGGGCAAGTGGGCGCTGGTCGAGCCGATTAAGGCCCGGGGGAACATCGAGGCCGTCAACTACGCCCTGGGACTCATCCTCGACGGCAAGGCCCAGAAATTCATCACCGAGAACCCGACGGCGGACGACCTGAAACGGTTCGGCCTGGCGTCGCCCAAGGTCCGCCTCACCTTGGCCGAGACCGAGGGGAAGAACCCCGACGTGTTTGTCATTGGGAATCAGGAGGAAAAATCCAAGAACTATTATGCCCGCCAAGAGGGTAAGGGCCCCATCTTTCAGCTCGAGCGCTTCAGCGTGGAGGACCTTCCCAAGAAACCGCTCGAGGCCAGAAACCGGTGGATCATCGAGTTCGAGAAAGAGGCGGTGGTCAGGATCGAATTGGAGAGCCCGCAGGGAAAGGTCACGATCCGGCAGAAGGAGGGGGAGAAGGACGAGTGGGAGGTCGAGGGAGACGGCCTCAAGCTGGCGGGGAACGACCGTCGCATCAGTGATATGCTCTGGGACATCAAGTATGCCAAGATCGCGGAATTTTTCGATGATCCCGCCAGGCAGCCCAATTCGACCCTCGTTGACCGGACCACCCGAAAGGTTGCCCTCTACATCAAGGGAAAGGAAAAGCCCCTGCGTTTCACGATCGGGCGGCAGGGCCCTTCCGATCCCACCCAGAAAGACAAAGAAGACCAGGAGCGGTGGTACGCCCGCAGAACGGATGACGGGACGGTCTTTCTATTGACCCGGGACACCGTGGACCGGGTCTCCAAAGGCGTTTGGGGTTTACAGGAGCGAAAGGCCCTGAAGTTTCCCTACAACGAAGTGGCCAAGTTGGAGTTCGGTTATCCGGACGGCGTGGTCGAGTTGTTGAAGGAGGGACGGCGCTGGCGCATGATGAAGCCCCTGGACGAGATCGCCGTCGGGGACAAGCTGGATTTCATCCTCAACGAGATTCACTTCCTGGAGTTTGAAGAAATCGTCAAAGAGAAAAAGCCGGACTTCTCCAAACCTGACCTGGTGCTGAACGTTTTTCTCAAGGACGGAAAGAAGCTTCCCACCCTTCGCTTTGTCCGCGACGCCAAAGAGAAAAAGGGTTACGTGCTCCGGGGTGATGAACCGCGCGTTTACGCGATGGAGGATCGCTTTCTCGATAACGTTCCGAAAAGCTATAAAGGATTTCTCTCAAAGGAATAAGGATCCGGGTGTTCCCGACCGGGTTCGGCCACCCCGATGGCGGGCCCCGCTTGACAGAGGTTGTCTGGGGGAGCGGATTCAGGCTAAACTCGGGTTGAGGATTTTCTGAAAAGAAATAGGGTAGGGGGCTGGGCGCATCGGGGAGCGCGGCAGCGGGGGTTGTATGACCCGGCCCGACGATATATATTCAGATGCAAGGCGGGAGGTGGTAGAGAACGGGAGGCGCCGGTTGTCCTCCCTATCCCTACCCTGGAAGCGCAACCGGAGCCGGTCAAGAGGAAAGGGAAATCGCGCCATGTCGGACGGGCTGAAACCTGGACCTCAATACGAGCAGTTGAGTCAAGCCATTATTCACGCCATCCTCTCCTCCAATGAGGTCCAGTCCCGGATTGCGGATCTGCAAAGCAAAGGGGGCCTCGACGGTGAGGACATCATTGCCCTGGCCTTGCGGTTTCCGGAGCAGGGGGGATTGGAAGCCAAAGTGGAGGTCATGCGTAGATCGGCCGAGGAGGACGGTGAGCACGACATCGACGAGGAAATGGCGGCGGACCTCGAGGAGGATCCTTCATCCCCGGAGCCGGGGCCCAAGGGCGGATACTGGGTTCCCTCGAAACGGACCTTGTCGCCGAACGAGGTCGCCTTCGAGGAGTATCTCCAGGACCGTTTTAACGACGAATCCTGGATGAGAGAGGTGAGGGTTCGATTTCTACAAGAGAAAGAAGAGGGGATCCCCATCCGCGAGGGAGAGAGTCCGGAGCGGGATTCAGAGTAAGCTCGTTCTCACCGGGCCGAGGACAGCGCGGCCGGTCGAGGACGGAAAACCGGAATGTTGATGGAAAGGAAGGGACCGCCCGGGTTCCTTCCTTTCTTTTTTTGGACGATTGACCCCGCGCGCGCGGCCTTCCCCCCTCAATCAGCAGGACGGGGACGCGCCTGTCGCTTCCGGACTATTCCTTGACGATGATCTTTCCTGACATGGAGGGATGGATCGAGCAGTTAAAGGTGTATTCCCCGGGTTTGCTGAACTTGACTTTCTTGGATTGGCCCTGGTTCAGGGCCTCCGTGTCGAAGGCGTCCTTGCCTTCCCGGGTGCCCGTGTGGGGAATCTCGTCCTTATTCACGAATTCCACCGTGTCACCCACCTTGATGGTCAGTGTCTGCGGCGAGAAAGCGAAATCCGAGATGATGACTTGCTCTTCCGCGGCCTGAGCCGTCCCGGCCATCATCCCCGGCGCGGACCCCAGCGCTCCCGTAAACCCCGCCAGAACCCAAATCAAGAATCCCTTTCGAATCATCCACAATCTCCTTGCGTGAATTCGTTGCCCCTTTGTGAGCCGCCGATTTGCAACCCGGGTGCGTCCCTTTCTCCGTGAGGTTCGGCCCTCAGCCCGCGCCCTGTTCCGGCCCCGGTTGGAAGCGGCATCCGAGGCCTTTACCGTTAGAGGATCCGCGGCGGAAATTTGTTCCCCCGGCCGGTTTCGACCGGAAACGCCTCAGCCGGTGACGGCGCCCTCCGAGGCGGAGGAGACCAGACGGGCGTATTTGGCCATGACGCCTTTTGTGTAATGGGGCGCGGGGGGGGACCAATCCTTCAGACGTGAGGCGATTTCCTCATCGGAAAGGTTTACCGAGAGCGTCCGGCGGGGGATGTCGAAAACGATTGTGTCGCCTTCCCGAACGGCCGCGATGGGTCCGCCGTGTGCTGCCTCGGGGGCGACGTGGCCGGCCATGAGTCCGTGTGTCGCGCCCGAAAAGCGTCCGTCCGTCAGCAGCGCCACGGACTCCCCGAGCCCCTCGCCCACCAGCGCGGCGGTGACGGCCAGCATCTCCCGCATGCCGGGTCCGCCCTTGGGTCCCTCGTAGCGGATGACGACCACATCGCCGGCCTCGATCTCACGCCGGGAGACCGCGGCGAAGGCGTCCTCTTCCCGGTCGAAGACCCGGGCCGGCCCCTCATGAGTCAGCTTCTTCTTGCCGGCGATCTTCATGATGCATCCTTCGGGGGCCAGGTTGCCCTTGAGCACCACGAGGCCGCCGTTGGGGGCCAGGGGGTTGTCCAGGGGACGGATCACCTCCTGCCCGGGGGTCTCCTCGGCGGCCCGCGCCTCCTCGCCGATGGTGCGGCCGCTGACGGTCATTTCGTCCGGGTTCAGCACACCCGCGTCCAGAAGCCGCCCGGCAAGGAGGGCAGTCCCGCCGGCCGCGTACACGTCCGTCGCGACGAATTGTCCCCAGGGCTTGAGATCGGCCAGCAGGGGGGTGCGGCCGCTGAGGGTGTCGAAGTCCTCAAGGGCCAGGGGGACCCCCATCTCCCGGGCGATGGCGAGCAGGTGCAGGACGCCGTTGGTGGAGCCCCCGGTGGCCGCGATGGAGAAGATGGCGTTCTCCAGAGCCCCCCGGGTGATGATCCGGTCCGGGCGCAAGTCCTCTTTCAGCAATTCAATGATCCGCACGCCCACCTGCCGGCAGATCTCATCCTTCTTCGGGTGCGTGGCGGGGACGCAGGAGCTGCCCATGATGGAAATGCCCAGGCACTCCATGGCCGTGGACATGGTGTTGGCGGTGAACTGGCCGCCGCACGCCCCCGGCCCCGGGCAGGCGCTGCACTCGAGCTCGTGAAGCTCTTCGTCGGTCATCTTGCCCGCCGCATGTGCGCCGACGCCCTCGAAGACATCCTGGATGGTCACGTCCCGGCCCTGGAACTGTCCGGGATCGATGGAGCCGCCGTAGAGCATGAGGGAGGGAACGTTCAGCCGGGCCAGGGCCATGACGGTTCCGGGGATGGTCTTGTCGCAGCCCGAAAGGGCCACCACGCCGTCGAACAGGTGCCCGCGGGAGACGAGCTCGATGGAATCGGCGATGACCTCGCGGCTCACCAGGGAGGCTTTCATGCCCTCGGTGCCCATGGTCACGCCATCGGAGATGACGACCGAGTTGAACTCGATGGGGGTCCCTCCGGCCGAGCGGACGCCCTGTTTCACCTTCTCGGCCAGGTCGCGAAGGTGATAATTGCAGGGCGTCACCTCGGTCCAGGTGTTGGCGATTCCGACCAGCGGCTTGGAGAGGTCTTCATCGTTAAAGCCGCATGCCCTGAGCATCGCGCGGGCGGGCGCGTGGTCCCATCCGTCGGTGATGCCGCGGCTCTTGCTCTTAGGGTCAACGGTCATTCCTGTCTCCTTCCGGGCCCTTGCGCTTCGCCCGGGCCGGTGTTCCTCCAGGTTGTAGGCCCCCAATGCCTTCAGAGGGGTCCGCCGGATCATCGGTGGGCGAATATCGCTGTCCGTTGTGGAACGCCCCCAACTGGGTCGGCTCATCCGTTGGAGCGGTTCGGCTCGCTGCCGGATTGGACCAATTTTAGGAGTTTCTCAATTCTGGGGCAAGGGACATTGCCGGGTCGGGGGGTCTGAAAATGCCCGCCGGATAGGGTCGTCAGACGGTCGAAATGAGACGTTCAGAGGCGACGGGTTTCCCTGTCCTGGCTTTTGAAACCTCATTATTTAATTGAAATTCAAGGGATTCCGATGTAAAAGATCGATGACAATCGAGTTCCGTCCGACGGGTTCGCCTCCTTTCGGGGAGGGGCCGCGGGACGGGACGTTTGAGAACCCCTGACGCTCGGTCCACGTGACCGCCCTTGCCAAATGGGTCATCTCATCATCTCCGAATCATTGTACGTCCCCGCGCCGGAATGCCGGAGCGCGCTACTCCCATCCGTTGAACCCGATTTTCACGACTTCCCGGCGTTATCCGAGGTCGGAGCGTCAAAGTCCGCGGCTTTGTCCGGGGAGGACAGTTGATCAAAGCGACCCGGTCTGATAGCTCGGGCGGAGATTGAGGCCGAAGGTCCAGGCTCATTGAAATCACCGG
>CAYRGS010000045.1:18470-27930 GCA_964423875.1 uncultured bacterium | reverse complement strand
CGCCCATCGCTCAGGGTGACAAAGGTGTCAAGTATTTATCGCTCCCAGTAATAAGGGTGTTCCGACCTCCTGCCGTTCCTGCTGTCCGGCCCCCTCCCTCTTTGGGGGAACCCCGATCTCTTCTCTGTATGCCCGCCCTGGTTGTGAGATCCCCGGTCTGGCGTTTTCGGAGACGCGCGGCGGTCATCGACATCGCCGCCCATTGCCCCCCTGTAATCACAAGGCGTAATTCCCTGGATTCGTGCGGGCTGAGCTCCGTTTTCCACCCTTGGTAATCCAAATTGTGCGAAACGCGAATTATCCTTTGCTATCAAGGGTTTTACAATCCTTTAGGGTAGGGGGTACAGGAATTGCGTCTTTTTCTTAATTGAATCTGTCAACCAGGGGTTTTTCGAAGGGATGGGGTGGACAATGGGTCGAAGTGCAGGGGGACAAAGACTCTTGTGAAGTGACACGTCACGCGGAGACCCTGAAGACCGATTCTCAGGCGCCGGCCAATAATTATTTCCCAATCGGGAGGTTTAATTCAATGGTGTTGAAATCCCTTTATTCCTCAATTTCAAACGACGTGGCCATCGATCTCGGGACGGCCAACACCCTGGTCTACGTCCGCGAAAAAGGCCTCGTCCTGAGCGAGCCATCGGTTGTCGCCATTCACAAGGACTCTAGGAAAATGCTGGCAGTGGGAGCTGAAGCCAAGAATATGCTGGGGCGCACGCCCGGATCGATCATCGCCATCCGGCTGATGAAGGACGGCGTCATTGCCGACTTTGATATCACCGAGTGCATGCTTCGCCATTTCATTACCAAGGTCCATAACCGAAAGAGGCTGGTCCGGCCGCGGATTATCATCTGCGTGCCTTCCGGGATCACGCAGGTCGAGCGCCGAGCCGTTCGGGATTCCACCGAATCGGCCGGGGCCCGAGAAGTGTACCTCATCGAAGAGCCCATGGCCGCCGCGCTGGGCGTCGACCTGCCGATCGAGGAGCCTTCGGGCAACATGGGCGTTGACATCGGCGGCGGGACGACGGAGGTTGGGGTCATCTCCATGGCGGGACTCGTTTTCAGCAAATCGATCCGTGTGGCCGGCGACTACATGAATGAGGCCATCCTCAACTATGTCAAACGCACCTATGGCCTTTTGATCGGCGAGCGGACGGCCGAAGAGATCAAGGTCCAAATCGGCTCCGCCTGTCCGGTGGACGATCCCAGGACGATGGATGTTAAGGGGCGCGACCTCGTGACGGGTCTCCCCAAGTCGGTGGTCGTCACGGATGAGGAAATCCGGGACGCCCTCAGGGAGCCCATACAGTCCACTGTCGATGTGGTGAAGCATGCCCTCGAGCACACCCCGCCGGAGCTTGCGTCGGACATTGTCGATAAGGGCATCTTGCTTGCGGGAGGGGGCTGCCTGATCCGGGGACTGGACACCCTGCTGCGCGAGGAAACGGGCCTTCCCGGCGTGATTGCCGATGAGCCCCTCACCGCCGTTGTGACCGGAACGGGAATGATGCTGGAAAACATCGACCTGTTGCGGCTGCTGACCCAATCCAGCGGAATAGCGGCATAGAGGCTTGTGGTTGGACCCGATTCCGGCCGTTCCTGATTCGTTGGCCCCACGGTCTCCGACCGAATCGGTCTCCGGCCGGATCGGATTTTCTTCCTTCTTGTCTTCCCCTCATCGAGAAGCCCGCGTCGGTTCATCCGGCATCACCGCGACCCGCCGGTTATGGCGTCTGCCTTCCTGCGTTTCGTTGCTCCCGACGCCATGCCTTTCGATCAGGAATCGGGCGATCTCCTTCGCCCGCCCCAGGGTAGATGGAAGGCGCTGAATGTCCATGACCTGACACTCACCGGTGAGGATAGAGGCGGAAGATTTATTCGAAGAATGTTTGGAAATGATCAAAGGCGCGGCTCTCGCCCTTTTCGCTTGAACCGGCGATCGGGATAGGCCCGGAAGGTTGCGCTTCCTTTTCCATCATCTTCCTCATCGCCTCCTCGAATGAGGCCGGGATCATGAATTCGAGGCCGTTGCCGTCGGGGTCCTGGAAGAAGAGCTGTTTCATGCCGAGGCTCGCGTTGGGGTTCTCGCAATAATCGATTCCCGCCTTTTCCAGCCGGTCCCGTATCTCTGAAAAATCCTCGATTCCCAGCGCTACGTGGCGGTTCCACGCGAGGTGGGTGAGGTGGTTGAACCGGGTCACGGGGACGTACTCCTTGGGAAGCAGATGTATCTGCGTCGTCCCCACCTGATACCAGATCAGGGGTTTTCCGAATTCGGGCATGTCCGTCTTTTCCCTGAGACCCAGCAGATCTCCGTAGAACTTGCGGGCGCGTTCGAGATCGGTCACGAGGATTGTCACATGGTGAACGCCCAGGGGCTCGGGCATGGCTTTCTACCCTCTGAAAGAGTGGTGCGCTCGACCCTCCCGGTTCACGCAGGGATTCGCGGAAACCGACAAGAGGACGGGGCTCTCCAAAGACCCTTAAGCAGCGCCGACCGGCGGCTCGGTTCCGGCTTTCAGCCTTCTCAGGTTGTCCTTGTGCTTCAGGATGATGACGAGGGCCGCGATCCCCCCGGCCGCGATCATCTGCGGGGCGGCGTCCAGACCCCAAAGAGAAAAAGGCAAAGCGGCCGCGGAAACGACAGACCCCACCGAGACCCTGCGGCTGGCTTTCACGGACAAGGCGAAGACGAGGAGGCAGATGAGGATCGGGAGGGGCGCCACAGCGAGAAACGCGCCGCCGGTCGCCGCCACGCCCTTTCCGCCGCGGAACCGAAGCCACGGGGGATAGACGTGCCCCAAAACGACGGCTAGACAGACCGTGGCCACCCATCCGGGCGGCAGCGCGGCCGCCCGTGCGATGAGGACGGCGACAATGCCCTTTCCAATGTCGAAGGCCAGCGTCCAGATTCCCTCGCGCTTGCCGACGGAGCGGCCCACGTTCGTGGCGCCGATGTTTCCACTGCCCGTCGCGCGGATATCCACCCCCCGGGATCGGGCGAAGAGCAAGCCGAAGGGGATGGAGCCGAGGAGATAGCCGACGAACACAACGAACCCGTTCACGGCGGGGCTCCGCTCAAGGGGTGTTGACCTGCCGCCAGACCTGGCGGAAGTAGCTCAGGCCCGAGGCCAAGCTCAGGATTAATGCCGCCCACAGGGCCCCCATGCCGAGGACGTGGAAATCCACAGGCCCCCAGTCCCAATCCAGGATCAGAAGGATCAGGGCGATCATTTGAAAGGCGGTTTTGGATTTTCCACCGAAATTGGCGCTGATGACCATGCCCTTGCTGGCGGCCACCCACCGCAGCCCGGTGACGGTGATTTCCCGCCCGATGAGAAGGACCGCGATCCAGGCCGGCACCTCGCCGTATGTGGCCAGGGGGATTAGGGCGGAGACGAGGATTAGCTTGTCGGCGATGGGATCGAGGAGACGGCCCAGGTCGCTTTCCACTGACCAGCGGCGCGCGAGGTGCCCGTCCAGCCAATCGGTGAGCGATCCCAGGGCGATCACCAGGGCGGCGATCGGGGCGTTGTACAGCCCCGGGGTTAGAAGAAGCATGATGATGATCGGCGCCAACAAAAGGCGCAGCATGGTAATCCGATTGGGGCTGAAGAGTTTCGGCGGGGGATGCGCCGGGGCGGGTTCCGCGTCCCGGACTTTGGCGAGTTGGGTCATGATCCGCAGACGGCCGGGGTTCAGTTGAGGTAATCGTGAAGGGCCTTCAACCGCGCTCGGGATCGCAGCCTTCGCTTGGCCTTCATTTCAATTTGACGGATTCGCTCCCGAGACAGACCGACCTTCTTGCCGATCTCTTCCAGGGTCATGGGGTCCCCCTCGAAGCCAAAGCGCATTCGCAGGATCCCCCGCTCGCGCGGCGACAGTTCTTCGAGGAGGGCCGCCACATCTCTGGACAAGGAGCTGCGTACCATGCCCTCCTCGACGGAGGGCATGTCCTTGGATTCCAACAAGTCTAGGTAGCGTGTGTCCTCTCCCTCGGTGACCGGAGCATCCAGCGACAGGTGGTTGCGGTAGACGCGCAGGATGGTGTCGATTTCCTCGACGGTCTGACCCAACGCCTTGGCCAACTCGTCCGTGGTGGGCTCCCGGCCGCGCGCCTGCCTGATCTCCTGATACTTCTCGCCGATCTTGTAGAGCTTTCCCGCCTGTTTGATGGGAAGGCGCACCGTTCCGGATTGTTCGGCCAGGGCGTGCATGATGGACTGGCGGATCCACCACACCCCATAGGTGATGAACTTGACGCCCTTGTCCGGATCGAAGCGCTTGGCCGCTTGAATGAGGCCGATGTTTCCCTCGTTGATCAGGTCCAGCAGGGACAGCCCACAACCTTTGTATTTGTTGGCCACGCTCACCACGTATTTGAGGTTGCTGCGGATGAGCTTGTCCATGGCCTCCGGGCTTCCCCCGATCACCTCGCGGGCAAGGGCCTGCTCCTGTTCCCGTGTCAGGACCGGGATGTTGCGGATCTCCTTCAGGTAGGAGGAGAGAGAGTCGGCCGTGACGGGTTCGACGTCCCCTTGACCGGAATGCGACTCCGCTTTCGAGTTCGGGTCCGGGTCGTTCTCGGGAGAGTCGAATTTTTCAAGGGCATCTGACATGGCCATCAAACCGGAGGCGGAGGAACCCAAAGGATCGGCGGCCTTTTCACCAGAAGGCTGAAAGCCCATGTTAGCACGCTTGAAACGCGCGTCCAAATTGCTCAGCGGGATTTGGAAGCCGATGGCGCCAATTTGGGCAGCTTGCCGAGCAAACTCCGTGCCTTTTTATGGTATCGGCTCTTGGGGTGATAGCGAATCAGCCGCCGCAACGCCTTGCCCGCCTTCCGAAAATTCTCCTCCCGACGATAAGAATCCGCCAGGTAGTACAGGGCGGCGGCCACGGCGGGGGCCTTGGGATACTCTTTCAACAGCCCGAGGAATCTCGGGATGGCGGACTGATAATTGCTGTCGGAATAGTGGAACCGGGCGACCAGCATCTCTTTCCGGGCCAGCCGGCCCTCCAGTTCGGTCACCTTCGGGCCGGCCTCGGTGCTCAAGGGGTTGTCGGGGAATTGGCGCACAAGCCGCCGGAAATTCTCCAAGGCGTTCTCGGCTTCGATCTGGTCCCGGTCGCCGCTGGCAAGGCGGTTGAAGTCGCACATCGCGAGGAAGTGAAAGGCCCGGGGTGTTTGCGGGTTGACCGGGTAAAGTTGGACGAACTTCTCGTACTGAAACTTGGCCTCATCGTATTCTTTGGAGGCGTAAAAAGAGTCCGCGAGGCTGATGAGGGCTACGCTGCGAAGATTGCTCTCCGGGTATTCCTGGAGGATCCGGTTGAATGCCGCCCGGGCCCGCTCGAAATTCTGAGCCTGCATGTTCTCCCGGCCCAGGACGATCAGGTCCCCCGCGGAGGAATCGGAGGGGGGGGGCGTTCGGGCCGAGCATCCCCCAAGGACAAGAAGGGAGGCAAGAACGATGAAAGCGGCCCCGGTCGGCCGCTTGGGGCGGAATCGCAGGGGGGATATCGGCAAAAGACGCATAGGACCCAGGCCACCTTCAAGCTTGGGCGGGAATCACTGAAGCCCCCCCGTGACGCCAAACAACCGACTCTCATCCTAACCGGGGGCCGGTGGATCGTCAAGGGAGTCACAGGAGAGAAATAGAGAGCCGCGGGTTGACTTGACCCGTGCCAGGCTTTGTGCCAACTTACGCCTGCCATGGAAAAGAGGGCGATCCGACCGCAAATTGACGATTTGGACGAGCAAATCGTCCGGTTGCTGAACCGCCGGGCGGCCCTGGGACTCCGGGTGGGGGAGGCCAAACGGGTTCAGGGCGAACCGATTCACGACCCGGACCGGGAAGCGGAAGTCATCAAGCGCGTTTCCTTGATGGCGACGGGTCCCCTGCCGCCTGACGCCCTGGTCCGAATCTACTCGCGGATCATCGAGGAGACCCGGAGTCTGGAAGAGTCGGAATCAGGCTGAATGAATGGCGTTGTGACGCAAGGCAGGCCCTCGCAAGGTGCATCACCCCCTTCGAATCCCGCGTTTTGAATTCAAGCTTGACATCCGAATCTCCGACTTGTAACTTCGCGTTTGTGAAATATTTATCATGCTCCCCAGGAGACCTTGGCCGTGCGCCCCGGCCGGAAACCGGAATCGGCTTCGACGCCATCACAAGATTCTGAACGGGTCTCGGAGGAAACGGGGGGACCGCCGAAATCCTCCAACTTGGGCGGGTTGCGCCAAATGGGCGACCTGCTCTCGATGGGATGGAACCTCGCCCTTTCCATTGGGGTGGGTCTGACGCTGGGGGTCATTCTCGACAGGTGGCTGGATACGCGGCCGTGGGGGATTCTCATTTTTCTCCTCCTGGGGGTTGCGGCGGGGTTTGTCAGCCTGTTTCGGACGGCGATTCGCCTGGGCGGAAAAGATGACCGCGCAGATTCAACAACGAATTCAAACAGTGGGGGCGACGACGGATGACGCCGTCCTGAGTGCGGTGGAGCGGCGGGGTTGGGCGTTGCTCGCCGCCGCCTCGCTGTTTGCCCTTGGGTTCTTCGGATTCGACACGGCCGGAGGAGCGGTTTTGGGCGGCGCCGTGGGTTTGCTGAATTTCCGTCTGATCAAGGTGTATTTCGGCAGGGTCCTGAGGCGGGGCCGCCGGCCGGCAGTGTGGATGCATGTGGCGTACATGGCGAAGTACGCCGCCCTGGCGCTGCTCCTGGGGGCTGTCTTCCGCGTTTGGGGGCCGCACCCCTTGGGGGTGATCGCCGGGTTCTCCATCTCGGTTACGGCGGTGATATGGGGCGGCTTGGCCGTTCCGGAAGACGCCGATAAGGGTGAGGGCGGTGATTCGATGAAAGGTCTGTTCAGGAGGAGTCGTTTGGCGAGGCGTACGGGGATGCGGGCATGAAAGAGCCCTTTATGTATTTTTATATTCCGGGTCTGCCGCTCCACGTGGTGTACACATGGCTGGTGATGATCGTTCTGGTGGGGGTGTCCCTGGCCATCAAGCGCTCGCTTCAGTGGGCCCCGATGGGCGGTCAGAATTTTTTCGAGGCACTTTTCGGGGGTACACTCGATCTTATCGACAGTGTGATGGGTCGCGAGGGCCGCACTTATTTTCCACTTCTGGCCACCCTTGGCATCTATATTTTTTCTTGTAACTTGATGGGTCTCATTCCAGGCATGTTCTCACCGACGGCGAATATCAATACGACGGCCTCGTGTGCTATCACGGTTTTTTTGATGACCCATTACGTTGGGGTGAAGACTCATGGCTTGGGCTATCTTAAGCAGTTTACAGGGCCCATTTGGTGGCTTGCCCCATTGATGGTGGTCATCGAGTTGATCGGACACCTAGCTCGTCCATTGTCCTTGTCAGTTCGTCTCTTTGGGAACATCTTCGGGAAGGAGCAGGTGATTGTGAATATTTTCGTTCTCAGTCTCCTCTTCAAATTCCTTTGGGTGCCCATGCTGGCACCTTCCTTGATTCTCGTCTTCGCGATTTTCATGAGTTTGATCCAGGCGTTCGTGTTTGTGCTCCTGTCGATGATTTACCTGGCCGGTGCTTTGGAAGAGCATCACTGATGGATGAAGGAAAGGAGGATTTGATGAACCGAACAGTGCTTGGAGTCCTACTCCTTGTGGGGGGGGGACTCCTGCTCGTGGGCGAAGTGGCCTGGGCAGCCGAGGCTGCCGAAAAGGGTGGGGCGGGTGCCGGAAAGATGAAATACTTTCTGGTGACCGCGTTTAGTTGTATGTTTGGCCTGGGGATAGCCGCCATCGGTGGTGCCGCTGCCCAGGGAAAGGGAATCGCCAGTGCCCTGGACGGAATGGCGAGAAACCCTGGAGCGGCTGGTGACATTCGGACGTCGCTTATCATTGGGTTGGCGCTGATCGAGTCGCTGGTCATCTACGTCCTGTTAGTGGCCATTATTCTGTTGTTCGTTGACCCATTCAAGCTGCTCTAGGGGGTTGACGCGTAAGTTACTGGCCGGGGGACCAATTCCGGGCCCCCGGCCGAATCAATGAGACGGACATCCATTCAACGCGGCGAGGTCCGTGCATACCGTAGAAGCTCAGTGCAAATCAGGCCTAATAAACCGCGATGAGTTCTTCGAATGACAATTCCGGGCGTTCACCCGGAAAACGCAGAATAGCCCCTCGTTGTTCTAAATCTGGCCGGATCTCTAAATCATTCAGGAGTAGATTAGGGAAGGCGAAGCCGCTTGAAGCCGGACACATTCCCGAGGCGACTGTCCATCGCCTGTCGATCTACAGCCGGGTGCTTCACCTGATGGAAGACGAGGGCCTGAGCATCGTTTCCTCGGCGACGCTGGCGAGCCGGTGTGGATTCAATCCCGCTCAGATCCGAAAGGACTTGGCGTACTTCGGTGGGTTTGGAATCCGGGGCCTGGGGTATCGGGTGCACGAGCTGCGTGACGCCTTGCGGCGCATCCTGGGCGTCGCCCGGGCCTGGCGCGTGGCCTTGGTCGGGGCGGGGAACCTGGGGTCCGCCTTGCTGGCGTATCGGGGATTCGCCAAGCTCGGGTTCAAGATCGTCGCCATCCTGGATAAAGATCCCGCACGGACGCGCCTGGGACGGCTGAAGAACAGAGAGGTGTTGGCGATGGAGGCCCTGTCCGAGATCGTCCGGAAAAGGGACATCCAGATTGGCATCATCGCGGTGCCCGCCGAGAGCGCCCAGGAGGTGGCGGACCGCCTCGTGAAGGCCAAGGTCAGCGCCATCCTCAATTTCGCCCCCATCCGGCTGGACGTTCCGGAGGACGTCAAGCTTCGGAACGTTGACCTCGAATTGGAGCTGGAAGGGCTCGCCTATTACCTTACGCAGGACAAGCACAATGCGCGGAAGCCGCTGCTCCGCGGTGCCTGAAAATCCTCCTGGAGTCGGTCCTGTTTTGGGGATTGACACCGCCGGGCGGAGCGGATCGGTCGCGATCGCGTCCGCCGGCAAGGTGGAGCTCCTCTCGCCCCTGAGTCCCGGCCGCACCTATGCGGAGGGCCTCGCCCCGGAAATCCTCCGAATGCTGGAGATTCTTTCGCTGGAGCCCGGCAACCTGTCGGGGGTGGCGGTGTCCGCGGGGCCGGGTTCGTTCACCGGATTACGCATCGCCATCGGAACAGCCCTGGGACTCGGCGGCGCTTTGGGTGTCCCCCTGGTGGGCGTGGAGACGATGCGGGCGTGGGCGCTGGCCCTCGGCCCCCGGTCGCAGGGCCTCTGTCCGGTCTTGGACGCGGGGAAGGGGCTGGTGTTTGCGGCCTTTTTCGGTTGGGAGGATGGCTGGCTCGTGCGGCGATCGGAGGATTTGGTGCTTTCCCCAGAGGCCCTTTGCGGTTTTCTGGAAGGCCCCACCTGGATTTGGGGGGACGGCGCCGAGCGGTTCGGGGAGGTCATCCGGCAGCTCGGGAAAGGACGCGACCGGCTGATTCCCC
>CAYRGS010000045.1:0-18460 GCA_964423875.1 uncultured bacterium | reverse complement strand
CGGAGAAGACGGGCCCGCCGCGGCGGGGGAGGGGGCCTTGTGCGGCGGGCGTCGAATCCGGCGGGGCGAGGTGAGCGCGCCCGCGGGTTTCCACCCCCGGTACGTCCGGGAAGCGGAAGCCAAGGTTCAGTGGCGGCTTCGCTATGAAGGGAAACGCGGCCGGTAGGAGGTTAAAGGTGATAAAATAAGGGGTTTAATAATTTTCGTCCGGTCTCTATATTGATCATCCGACTGGAGGCAAGGGGGGAGAGGAGGAAAGCCATGGACGGTGATGAACAGGAGCTGTTGGAGTCCATCAAGCAAAGGGATGTTGGGTTTTCCCGGTTGGTCGACCGGCATTCCGAGTTGGATGAGACCATCCGAAACCTGGAGTGCAGACCGCACATATCGACCGCGGAGGAGTTGGAGATCCGGCGTCTTAAGAAACTGAAGCTTCAGACAAAGGACGAGATGACCCAGCTGTTGAACCAGCATCGGATTCATTCCTGAAAGGCGTCATCGACGCAACGTGCCGGACTGTTTTGTTCGGTGGTCTTTGAAGCGGCGGGAAGCGTTGGGATGAGCGAGAAGTCGACGGGGGCAGAAATCTTTGTGCGGAGTCTGGCCGCCGAGGGGGTGAAGCACGTCTTCGGTTACCCGGGTGCGACGCTTTTGCCCATCTACGACATGATGGAAAGGCATGCCATCCGGCACGTCCTGACGCGCCACGAGGCGGGATCGGTTCACGCGGCGGAAGGCTACGCCCGGGCCGCCGGCCGGGTGGGCGTTTGCCTGACCACCTCCGGACCGGGGGCGACCAACCTGGTGACGGGTATCACCGACGCCTTCATGGATTCTGTCCCCCTGGTGGCCTTCACCGGACAGGTCCCCTCCGCCATGATCGGCAATGACGCCTTTCAGGAAGCCGATATTGTCGGAATCACCCGGACCGTCACCAAGCACAATTACTTGGTGAAGGACGTGACCGAGCTGGCCAGAACGATGAAAGAGGCCTTTCATATTGCGGCCACCGGCCGGCCGGGGCCTGTTCTGGTGGATTTGCCCAAGGATATCCTCGGGGCCAAGGCTGAATTCGTCTACCCCGACAAGGTGGAGCTGCGCTCCTACAAGCCGACACTGGTGGGCCATGCCCGCCAGATCCGCCGGGTGGCCGAGGCCATCAAAGATGCCGAAAGACCTGTCCTCTACGCCGGCGGCGGGATCATCATTTCCGGAGCCGCAGACGAGCTTCGCAAGTTGGCCGAGAAGACCCGGATCCCGGTCACCCTCACCCTCATGGGCCTCGGTGGATTTCCCGGCGATCATCCCTTGTTTCTGGGGATGCTGGGAATGCATGGGACCGCATACGCCAATTACGCCGTCACGGAATGCGACCTGCTGATTGCGGTGGGGGCGCGCTTTGATGACCGGGTCACCGGGCGGCTGGACACCTTCGCCCCGCACGCCAAGGTCGTCCACATCGACATCGACCCTGCGTCCATCAGCAAGAACGTCCAGGTGGACATCCCTGTGGTGGGGGACGCGCGAAACATCCTTCGGGAGTTGAACAAGATCGCCCCAAGGAAGCGCGCGGCGGGCTGGTTGAAGCGGATTCAGTCTTGGAAGGAAGCGCATCCGCTCGATTCAGAAGAGGGCAAAGGGGAGATCAAACCGCAGGAAGCCATCCGCGCCCTCCTGGAAGCGTGCGATGAGGACACCGTCATCACAACCGACGTCGGTCAGCACCAGATGTGGGCGGCCCAGCACTACGCGGTGAAGAAGCCGCGGACCTTCATTTCCTCCGGGGGCCTCGGGACGATGGGATTCGGTTTCCCGGCGGCCTTGGGGGTGCAGGTCGCGCTGCCGAGCGCCCGCGTGGTAGCCATCCTGGGAGACGGCGGTTTTCAGATGGTTGCCTGCGAGATGGCGACCGCAATGCAATATGGTCTGCCGGTCAAGGTGTTCCTGCTGAACAATTTCTTTCTGGGCATGGTTCGCCAGTGGCAGGACCTGTTCTGGGACAAGGAGTACCTGAACACCGACTTGGCGGTGAATCCGGACTTTGTGCTGCTGGCCGAGGCCTACGGGGCGAAAGGCGTGGTTATCAAAAGCCCCGGGCGCCTGAAGAAAGACCTGAAGGAAGCCCTCGCGATTCCCGGGCCTGTCGTAATTGATTGTCATGTGAGCAAGGAAGAAAACGTTTTTCCAATGGTCCCGGCCGGAGGGGGCATGGGGGACATGATCTTCTCCGGCGACCCGATCGGGAAATCCGGGGGGAGCAAACGCCGCAAAAAGGCGGCGGCCGGCTGAATCGCGCGCCCGGCGCGCAGGCCCATCCGGGCCGAAACAGGAAGGGGTCCGACCGTGCGAAAGACCGGATCGGAAATCATCATTGAGGAGATGAAAAGGCAGGGGGTGGAAGTTACGTTCGGGATGCCGGGCGGAACCATTATGCCCTTCTACGACGCCCTGTACGGAAGCGGCATCAAACACATCCTCATTCGGCACGAACAGGGGGCGGCCCTGGCGGCCGACGGCTACGCCCAGTCCACGGGGAAGGTGGGGGTCTGCATGGCGACCTCGGGACCCGGGGCGATCAACCTGCTGACGGGTCTCCAGCATTCCCTGATGGATTCGGTGCCCATCGTCGCGCTGACCGGCCAAGTGGCGACCTCCATGATCGGCAGCGATGCCTTCCAGGAAGCTGACGTGTACGGAATGAGCATCCCCTGCACAAAGTACAACTACCTGGTCAAGAAGATCGCCGATCTTCCCCGGGTGATTCGCGAAGCCTTTCACATCGCACGGGGTGGCCGTCCGGGTCCGGTCCTAATTGATGTCCCCAAGGATATCCAGATCGATTCGGTCGAGTACGACCCCGACGCCGATCACAAAACCTCGCTGGTGGAGTACGAGCCGCCTATCGAGGTGGCCCCGGAAGGCATCGCCCGGATGTGCGAGGTGATCCGCAACGCCCGCCGTCCGGTGATTTACGCCGGCCATGGAATCATCCTGTCCGGGTGTTCGGACCTCCTGCGCCAGTTCGTCCGGAAGACACAGATCCCCATTACGACGACGTTGCTGGGCCTGGGGATTTACCCCATTGCGGATCCGCTCTGCATGGGTATGCCGGGGATGCACGGTAGCCACACGGTCAACTACGCCCTGTCGGAGACCGATTGCTGCATCGCGCTCGGCGTGCGGTTCGATGACCGCGTCACCGGAGACGTGCGCAAGTTCGCCTCCAAGGCGAGCATCTGTCACGTGGACATCGATCCGGCCGAGATCGGCAAACGGATCCGGCCCCACATTTCTCTGCACGCCGATGTCGGAGCGGCGCTCGAGTGCCTCGTCCGCGAGGTGGAGCCGGGTGATTACGCCGTTTGGCGGGAAGAGCTGGCCGAGAACGATCGCCGCTACCCGCTCAAGTACGACTGGGACGGAACCATCAAGCCCCAATACTTTCTCGAGCAGTTGTTCGAGGTGGCGGGGACCGACTTGATCATGAGCACGGGCGTCGGCCAGCACCAGATGTGGGCGGCGCAGCTCTATCCCTTCGACAAGCCCCGGATGTGGCTCACGTCCGGTGGGCTCGGGGCCATGGGCTACGGTCTGCCCGCCGCCATCGGTGCCCAGGTCGCCCACCCCGACAAGCTCGTCGTCAACATTGACGGAGACGGCAGCTTCCAGATCAACCTCCAGGAGCTGGCCACGATTGACCAGTACGGTCTCCCCGTCAAGACCTTCATCCTCAACAATCAGTACCTGGGGATGGTTCGCCAGTGGCAGGAGTTTTTCTTTGAAAAACGCTATTCCGAGAGCCACTACACCCGAAATCCGGACTTCGCCAAGGTGGCCGAAGGGTTTGGAATCCGGGGCATGCGGGTCAAGGAGGTGGATGAGGTCCGGCCGATGCTGGAAGAGGCCATCGCCCATGACGGGCCGGTCGTTATGGACGTGTTCATCAACCAAGAGGAAAACGTTCTGCCGATGGTCCCCTCGGGCGCTGGTCTGATGGAGATGATCGAGGAGAATTACGACTGACATGAGGCAGATGCTATCCATCCGCGTTCGGAATCACCCGGGGGTGCTCTCCCATGTGGCGGGCCTATTCACGCGCCGGGCCTTCAATATCGAGAGCATCGCCGCCGGCCCCACCGAGGACCCGGAGATCACCCGGATCCACCTGATCGCCCAGGGCGACGAGGGCCAACTGGCCCAAGTGACCAAGCAGATTCGAAAGCTGATCGACGTTCTGGAGGTTGAAAACCTCGCCTACGGGAGCGCGGTTACCCGGGAGTTGGTGCTTGTCACGGTCTATTCCACCCACGAGACCCGACGAGACATCCTGCTGATTTGCCAGACCCTGGGGGCTCGGGTGGTGGACCTGTCCTCGAAGGTGATCACCATCGAGTTCACCGGCAACGAGCGCCAAGTCACCAACGCGGTACGGATGATGGAGCGGTTCGGGATCAAACGGATCGCCCGGACTGGAATGATCGCCCTGCCTTTCGAAAGTCTCTTGGAAGAGGGGCGGGAAGTCCTGAGTTGAGGCGATGAAGGAAGGCTCCAAGAGGCACACCATCGCCGTTTTGGTGGAGAACCGGTTCGGCGTACTGGTCCGCGTGGCCGGCCTGTTCAGCGCGCGGGGCTACAACATCGAAAGCCTCTCCGTCGGAGAGACGCAGGAACCGGGCGTCTCGCGGATCACCATCGTCACGACGGGCGACGACTTAATCGTCGAAAAGATCATCAAGCAGCTTCACCGGTTGATCGACGTCATCAAGATTATCGATCTGACCGATGAGCCCTTCGTCGAGCGGGAGATGGCCTTGGTCAAAGTCAGCGCGGGTCCTTCCGTCCGGGCCGAAGTTCTTCGCATCGCCGACATCTTCCGGGCAAAGATTGTTGATGTGTCTCCGAAGACCTATACCATAGAGATCACCGGAGACGAGGGGAAGATTCGGGCGATCCTGGAGCTCCTTCGGCCCATCGGCGTCAAGGAGATCGCACGCACCGGAAAGGTGGCGATCTCCCGCGGAAATCGGACCCTTTCGGTCTGACCGCCCCTGCCTGGCGCCCTTGCCCGGCATTGCCGCCGGCGGGATGTCTGACCATGCGCTTGCCTTTGGCCAAAGATGCTTTCCCGTATGTGGGCGCGGGGGCGATTCTGACCGGGGTTTCGGCCCTCGCGGGATGGCCCGGGGCGGCCTGGCCCCTTGGCTTGTTGACGGCGTTCGTGGCCTATTTCTTTCGGGACCCGGACCGCACGCTCCCCCGGGAGCCGGATGCGGTGCTGGCGCCGGCCGACGGCCGGGTTGTTGATGTCCGAATGGAAGAAGACGGCGGAACCCGGATCAGCATCTTCCTCTCGGTGTTCAACGTTCACATCAACCGTTCGCCGGTCCTCGGCCGAGTGGTCGCCACGGAATATCGGGCGGGCCGATTTCTGGCGGCATTCCGACAGGAGGCGTCCGCGGAGAACGAGCAGAACATGATTCGAATCCTTCCGGAGAACCCTTCGGGCGGCCAAAGAGGAGAGGTGGGGGTGCGGCAGATTGCGGGAGCCATCGCCCGCAGGATCGTTTGTTGGACGAATGTCGGAGACTCCCTCCGGCCGGGGGAGCGCTTGGGCCTCATCAAGTTCGGCTCCCGGGTGGACCTGCTCCTGCCGCCGGGCGTCAGGCCGACGGTGTCGGTCGGGGATCGGGTCCGCGGCGGATCGGACATCGTTGCACGCTGGGAGAAAGCCGGTGAGCCGTAAAAGACGTCGGCTTCAAGGCGGGCGAAGCCGGATGCGCCGGGGGATATTTCTCGTTCCGAGTTTGTTTACGACGGCCGGCATGGTGGCGGGGATCTATGCATTGCTGGCCGCCGTGAATGGGTTGCACTATAAAGCGGGGGCGGCCATCTTCATCGCCATGATCCTGGACAGTCTGGATGGAAGGATCGCGCGCTGGACGAGCAGCAGCACCCCCTTTGGAAAAGAATACGACTCGCTGTCGGACCTCATGGCCTTCGGCGTGGCGCCCGCGGCGTTGCTTTATTCCTGGGCGCTCCGCCCGTTTGGACGGATTGGCTGGGTCGGGGTGTTTCTGTTCGTGATTTGCGGGGCGTTGCGGCTTGCGCGGTTCAATATTCAGTCGGATTCGGATAACCAGGGACGGTTTACGGGCCTGCCTATTCCAGCGGCCGCTGGAATCGTCGCGGCCTCGGTCATGCTGGTCGAGGAGTTTTCTCTCTTTGCCTCCCCGCCCGCTTTGGCGGCGGCCGTTTTGGCCTATGTGCTGGCCTTTTTGATGGTGAGCAACCTTCCATATCCGGATTTTAAGACGGTTGGCTGGAAGGATAGGAAACCTTTCAACCTCCTGGTGGGATCGGTCTTGATTCTGGTGGTGGTGACCACATTTCCCCATGTGACGCTTTTCCTCGGGCTTTCTTGCTACGCCCTGTTGGGACCCATCGAGGGCATTCTGAGCTTCTTCCGGCGGAACCGGAAACAGGATGTAACCGAACATGCTGGAAACTCAATGAATCTATAAGTTGCATGTCAACTCCTTGACATTTCCTTCGATTTGCCTTAGTATCCTACTGAAAGCTCAAAGCTTATCGTTTTGCCACGTGCCTGATGGTGTGGCTCTTTGAATTCTTGGCCTGACCGCTTTTGTCGGGTTCGGGAAGAGCGGATCATTCGTGAGAAAGTATTTCTGGGCCGTTTTGGGTTGGTGTTTCATCTGGGGCTGGGTTTTCACTCCTTCCGGATGGGCGCAATCCAGACCGAAGCTCATTGAGCCCGTCATCCTCGGGCGACCTCAACATCCCGTCCGGCGCCCCTCGACCCCATTGCTCCCGTTGGCCCCCGCGACGACCACGCTCGCCCAGAGGAAACCCGCGCCGCGCGGAATCCCTCCAAAAGTTCTTCTCCCCGGGGAGGAGACCACCATCCGGGCGGACTCTCTCACCGAGGACTCGGAACGCAAGGTTGTGGTTGGAGAGGGATTTGTGGATGTGCGGTTTCTTGGCAACCGTCTCCAGGCGGACCGGGTTGAGATCAACACCGAGACGGGCGACGGGGTGGCCTCGGGCAATGTGGTGTTCCAGGACAAGGGAAACCGCCTCGTTTGCAACCGGATTGAATTCAATATCCGCCGGCAACAGGCCATTCTCTATGGCGCTCGCGGGGAATTGGGCCGCGAATACAAAGTTTCCGGAGAGCGGATCGAGCGTCAGGACAATAGGCATTACCGGATCCAGGACGGTTCGCTCAGCACCTGCACAGGCCCTGTCCCGGAGTGGCAGTTCCGGTCCCGTTCGATGGACGTCACCCTGGAGGAGTTTGCCTTTATCCGTCAGCCGACGTTCTGGCTGGCGGGATTTCCGGTGGGGTATCTTCCCTACATAATCGCTCCGATCAAGACCAAGCGCGCCAGCGGCTTCCTGGTGCCGACCATCGGAACCAGCACCCGGGACGGTTTCAAGTACGACCAGGAGTTCTTCTGGGCCTTTTCGGAGCACGCCGATGCGACCTTCGGTCTCGAATATCGGAAGAACCGGGGGTTCATCCCCAAGGCCGAACTCCGGTATCGGTTGAGCGGGACGACCCGGGGAACGGCGGATGTCAAGTTCCTGGACGATGACTTGTCGAAAGAGACCTTTTACCGCATCCGCGCGGAGCACAAGCAGGAGTTCGGCGACAAGTTCACCGGATTTTACCAAGTCGAGCGGGTGAACAACCTGGATTTCGATTCGACGTTCGAATCTGACCTGGGAATTCGGACCCGGCGCAATGTGGAATCGAGGGTCAACCTTCAGAAGAATTGGAACATCGCCTCGGCCCGTTTCTCCCTACAATTTCTGGACTCCGCCGAGGAGAGCCGGAGTGAGTTTTTTCACCGGGCCCCGGACATCAACATCAACCTCAGCCCCTCGATCGGTAAGCTCGGGCCCATCTCGATCAATCCGACGGTCCAGACGTCCATCGTTCGGTTCAACCGGCGGCAGGATAGAGAAGACGAGTTCTGGCGGATGGATGCGGCGTCCAGGCTTTCGATCCCGATTCCGGATTTGAAGTGGCTGACCTTCAGCCCCTTCATGGAGGGCCGCGTCACGTACTACACCAACGGGCGCGAGGCGGGGGACCGAAGCCGGAAATCCGGATCTTTCTCCAGGGAGCTTTGGGCCGCGGGCGTGAACGCGGTGGGTCCGAAGCTCTTCCGGACGTACCCCTTGGGGTTTCAGCGCTTGCCCGCCGTCAAGCACCTGACCCAACTGAACGTGTCTTATTTTTACCGTCCGGATATGGACGGAAATGACCGCGGAAAGATCGTCGAGATAGATTCGGTGGACGGGTTGGGCCCGCAGCATACGCTCTCGTACGCCTGGGAGCACCGTCTGCTCGCGAAGTATCAAGCGGAACGGGATTCCTTCGAGAATCGGGACGTGTTGAATCTGACGGTCTCCCATTCACTCGATGTGGATAAACTCCAAGAGGGCGAAGACAGACCCCTGTCGGAAGTGGCGTTCCGCCTCGAATCGAAACCCTTCCGCCTGTGGCGGGTCGGTTTCGACACCCGTTACAATATTTACGATAGTGAAATCGCGTCCTACGGCGTCAGTTTGGACCTGCGGGAAGGGCGGGACTGGTTCCTGCGTCATGAGGTCCGGTTTCGGGATCAGAAGGGCGCAGGGAATCAGGATGAGCTGACCAATGTTCTCTCGGGCGGGTTCCGGGTCTGGAAGGTCTTCTTCCTGGAGGGCGGCGCCCGTTGGACCGGAGAGGATCCCGAGCTTTTGGAAAAGAACATCCTCTTCCGCTTTCAGGGATGCTGCTGGGGCTACAGCCTCGAGTTTGTGGATAGGGGTGCCGAAACCCTCTTCCAGTTCAGTTTCAATCTGGTGGGCCTGATTGGCGATGAAGAGACGCCGCTCGTCAAATTCGGCCGCTCGCTGTTGAATGAGTAAAGAGGCGGCGCCGACCTGCCCCGCGGGTGAGCGCAGGCCCTCTTGATTCTTCGGGCTGGGGATGTGCGTCGATTCGATCTCGGTCCGACGCGATGCTGGGAAGGGGAGCCGGTCGATTTCCGGCCGGGCCCTGGGAAAGTCCGAAGAAACGGCCCGGTGTCTCACCTGTCTTGAACCCATACATCCATTGCGCGGCGGCCGGACAGGGGGTAGAATCACTTAGTCGCATCCCTGCCCGGGGGCTTTTCGCAACGTCCGGCGCCGATATTTTGACGTGTTTTTTTTGCCGATTCGGTTAACCGATTCTCTTCGTGATATCTTCAACCTTAGAGATGTGCGTTCATCCTCGTCGTGAAGCCCATGGGGGCGTGGAGAAGGAGATTTTTTTGTTGAGTCCTCATAACGGTTGGATCCATTCGGCGGGTTTTTCTTGGAGGGAGAAGTGTCATGTGGGCTGACAAAGGAGATTGCGACGCCGCATTGGAGGGGATTGTCGAAGTCGGCGCAGACGCGTCCGTTCAGGTGAAGGACGCCGAGCGGCTTCGGGCGGGGCTCATCGACACGCTTGCGTACCATGCCGTCTATCATTCCACTGAGGAATTGAGAGACTATTGCCGTTGGCTCATCCGGCGCGCGGCCAAAACGCTGGAGATCCGGACGGCCTCGATCCACGATCTTTATATGGCGATGGGTCGAGGGGAGGCGGGAGGCTTCACGACGCCGGCCATCAACATCCGGGGCATGACTTTCGATGTCGCGCGCGCCATCATCCGGGCAGCGATGTCGCGGGATGTCGGCGCCTTGATTTTCGAGATTGCACGTTCCGAGATCGTTTACACCGAGCAGAGGCCCGCCGAGTACGCGGCTTCGGTCCTCGCGGGCGCGATCAAGGAAGGGTTCCGGGGGCCGGTCTTCCTCCAAGGGGATCACTTTCAGATCAACGCGAAGAAGTTCGCCCAGGACCCAGATCAAGAGTTGGACGCACTCCGGGACATGATTCTGGAAGCGCTGAAGGCGGGTTTTTACAACATCGACATTGATTCATCTACCCTGGTGGACCTGAGCCGGCCCGACATCAAAGAGCAGCAGCGGTTGAATTTCGAGAAGGCGGCGGAGCTGACCCGGTGCATTCGGGAGCACGAGCCCGAGGGCGTGACTGTCTCGGTCGGCGGCGAGGTCGGCGAGGTTGGCGGGAAAAATACGACCGTGGAAGAGGCCCGGGCCTTCATCGATAATTATCGGGAGACGCTGGCCTCTTACGGCGGCGGGATGAAGGGGATCAGCAAGTTGAGCATTCAGACCGGGACCAGTCACGGCGGGGTCCTCCTGGCGGACGGCACGATGGCCCAAGTGAGTATCGACTTCGACGCCCTGGCGGAAATCTCCGGCCTGTGCCGGGAATCGTACGGATTGAGCGGCGCCGTTCAGCATGGCGCCTCGACGCTGCCGGAAGAGGCCTTCAACCGGTTCGTAGAGAGCGGCGCCTCGGAGGTCCACCTGGCGACCGCCTTCCAGAATATGATCTATGACCGCATCCCCGAGGCGTTACGCAAAGAAGTCCAGGGTTGGGTCATGGAGACGCACCAGTCTTCCCGGAAAGAAGGGGATACGGACGAGCAGCTCTTTTACAGGGAGAGAAAGCGCGCCTTCGGCCCCTTCAAGCTTCAGTTCTCGGCCTTGCCCGAGGATGTGCGGTCGCCGATCCGCGTGGATCTCGAGGAACGGTTCGGCTTCCTGTTCGAGAAGCTGGGCGTGGTGAACACCCGGGAGGCGGTCAATCGGTTTGTAAAACCCGTGGAGGTGAGCATCCCCGCCCCCGCGGCGCTATCTTAGAAACGGCGGGGGTCCGGAGGAAACGGGAGGCATGGTGGTCGCTGATCTCGGCATGACGTTGGAGCGCTGCATCGCGGAAGATCAGAGGCGCTTTCCAGCGGACCAGGGTGTGTTGACGGGCCTGTTGACGCAGATCGCCCTGGCGGGCAAGATCATCTACAGCGAGGTCAACAAGGCCGGGCTGGCGGACATCCTGGGGTTGACCGGAAAAATCAATATCCAGGGGGAGGAGGTCCAGAAGCTGGACGAGTTCGCCGATTCGACCGTCCGCAACTGTCTGGAACACAGCGGCTACCTCTGCGCCATGGCCTCCGAGGAAATGGATGACGTGTTGATGGTTCCGGAGCGGTTCCCGGCCGGAAATTACGCCTTATTGTACGATCCGTTGGACGGCTCTTCCAACATCGACGTCAACGTCAGCATCGGCACCATCTTTTCTATCTTTCGCAAGAAGAGCGCCTCCGAACGCGGGGAGCCAAGCGATTGCGTCCAGCGCGGGAGGGATCAGGTCGCGGCGGGCTACGTCATCTACAGCTCGAGCGTCATGATGGTCTACACGACGGGAAACGGTGTGTTCGGGTTCACGCTCGACCCCCGGATCGGGGAATTTTTCCTGTCCCATCCGGACATCCGGATCCCGGCCCGCGGAAAGATTTACAGCATCAACGAAGGCAACGCGGCCCACTGGACCGAAGAGACCCACCGGTGCATCAGCCACCTCAAGGAAATGGACCCGGAGACGGGCCGTCCGTATTCGGGCCGCTACATCGGCTCCCTGGTCGCGGATTTTCACCGCAACCTCCTCAAAGGCGGGATCTTTCTCTACCCGGGGGATCGCAGGAGCCCCGAGGGAAAGCTTCGCCTCCTCTACGAAGCCAACCCCCTCGCCTTCATCGTCGAGCAGGCCGGGGGCGCTGCGAGCAACGGCTGGCAACGCATCCTGGACATCGAGCCCGAGGCCCTTCATCAACGCTGCCCGCTCATCATCGGGTCCGAGGAAGACGTGCGGCTTGCTGAAGCGTTTTATCAGGGCGAGCGCGATTGAACACTGGATTGCCGCTGTCGGAGCAAAGGCTATACATGCGAAATGACGCCCAGCGCGGAAATGCCGCCCCGCAAGGGGCTTCGGCCGCTCCGGCTGAGGAGAGCGCATGCCGCCGAGAGGACATTCGCGACAGCAGGTGTGATTGCCGGGAACCTCCCACCATGTCTCTCAGCTCTTCGCTTGTCCCCGGATCGATTTCCGCCGCCGGGGCGGACCCCACCCTGGCCTTGCTGACCAGTGGCGAAGACGCGCCGGGGATGAACGCCGCCATCCGGGCCGTGGTCCGGGCGGCCGAGTCGCGCGGTCACGGCGTCTGGGGCGTTCGCCGCGGCTATTGGGGCCTCTTGGACGACAACATAGAACGGCTCATCAATCGAGACGTCCGGGGCATCATTCAGCGGGGTGGAACGCTCCTCGAGACATCGCGCTGCAAGCCCTTTCGGACCGCGGGGGGCCGGGAGCAAGCCGCGGCCAACCTCAAGGCGCGCAATGTCTAGGGTCTGATTGTCATCGGGGGCGACGGGACATTTCAGGGGGCGGATTTCCTGTCCCGGGAGCATGGCGTGCCTGTCGTCTGCGTCCCCGGTACCATCGACAACGACATCTGCGGCACCGACGACACCATCGGCTATGACTCCGCCGTCAACACCGCCCTGGAGGCTATCGACCGCATCCGGGACACCGCCCTCTCGCACGAGCGCATCTTCTTCGTCGAAGTGATGGGAAGGCAGGCCGGGATCCTCGCGCTGGAGGTCGGGATCGCCGCCGGCGCGGAGGAGGTCTTCGCTCGGGAGAAGGCAACCGACCTGGAAGCGTTCTGTCGGTTTATTCGCGATGCGTTCGACTGCGACAAGCGCGGGTTCATCGTGGTTGTGGCCGAGGGGGATGAGCTGGGAGGCGCCCAGCGAATCGCCGACGCGGTGAGAAAGGACCTGAACCTCGAGTCCCGCGTGAGCGTTCTTGGACACATCCAACGGGGTGGTCCGCCGACTGCGCGGGACCGGGTGCTGGCCAGCCGTCTTGGTGTGGCGGCGGTCGAGGCGATTCTGGGAGGCGCGGACCGGATCATGGTAGGCGTGCGCGCCGGGGAGGTCGTTCAGACACCCCTGGATGAAGTGTTCGGCGGAACAAAAAGCATTAACGCGGGCCTCTTTCGAATCCTCGAAATATTGAGGGGTTGAGCGGCCGGCCGGGATTTTCCCAGATGTTTACAACAGATGCGTAGTTTGGCGCGACGCCAATCCCGCTGTCCGGCTTGCTCAGGCGGGGGAGGGCTCGCCCACGGGTTCGACTTCGGGGCGAGTGGGGTCCTGGGTTCCGCCCCCTGAATCGGGTTCGGCGGGCCGCCCGCGAAATCGCCTGGACACGTCGTCCTTCAGCGTCATCCACAGGGAAAACATGACCGGCACGAGGAAGACGGTGAAGACGGTGGAGAGGATGAGACCGCCGAGGATGGCTGACCCCAGGCCCCGGTAGAGCTCGGAGCCCGCCCCCGAGCTCACGACCACGGGCAGCATCCCGAAGACCGTCGTCGTCACCGTCATGAAGATCGGCCGCAGTCGGCTCTCGACACTCTCGAGAAGGGCCTCTTTGTGCGGGAGTCCGTTCCGCATGTTGTGCAGCGCCTGGTGGACGATCAGGATGGCGCTGTTGACGACAATCCCCGCCAGGATGATGAAGCCGAGCATTGTGATGACGTCCATCTTGATGGAGGGCTCGAGGGTGTGAGCCAGCTTCACGCCCAGGATGCCCCCCGTCGCCGCGAGCGGGACGCTGAACATGATGATGAAGGGGTACGTGAAAGACTCGAACAGGGAGCACATCAGCAGATAGACGATGACCAGGGAGAGCAGGAACGACCACTTCAGGGTGTCCCAGGTCACCTTCAGGTCCTTGGCCTGGCCGGAAAGATTGATGCTGTATCCCAGGGGCAGCCGGGCGCGTATCGGCCCGACGACCAGGCGCTCGATGTTGTTGATGGCTTCTTCCAGCGGGACCTCGCCGCGGATATTGACCGTCAGGGTGATGGAGCGGTCCAGGTCGGAATGATCGATTTTCGTGGGGCCGGAGGCGGGCTGTACCCGGGCAATGGAGGACAGACGGACCGGACGTCCTCCGGGGGTGTAGAGCAGAATGTCTTCCAGGTCCTGCGTGCGGATGGCCGTGTTGATTTTGCCTTTCAGGGTGATGTCAATCTCGCGGCCTTTTTCCCGAAACTTCCCCGCTTCGGTCCCCTTGATGAGGGTCTCGACGACGTATCCCAACTCGGCCACTGAAACACCTAGGTCCGAGGCCCGCTCCGGGTCCACGTGGACCTGAAGCTCCGGGTTGCCCAGCTTGAAGCTTGAATTGGCGAAGTTGACGCCGGGCGCTCGTCGAATGTTCGCCTGGATCTCCGCGGCGAGCCGCTGGATCTCTTCCAGGTCGTCCCCCTTGACGTCGATCTCCACGTTCGTCCCGCCCAAGAACGCGCCGCGTCGGCGGAACAGGGCCGATTGCGTGACGAACACAAAGGGTGCGCCCGGAATGCCGAACGTCCGTTTGCGAACCTTGGTGACCACCGCCCGCATCTGGGCCGGGGTGCGGGCGAACTCGTCCTTGACGATGATGACGAAGATCGGGTCCGTGAGGCGGATGACGGAAAAGACGCGCCTCAACTCCGGGATCTTGAGGAACCGCCCCTCCAGGGTTTTGATGATCGCCTCTTTTTCATGGATGTTGAAGCCCGCCGGGATCTTCACGAGGCCGAACAGGAGGTTGCGGTTCCCCTTGGGGAGGTAGTCGATGGGGGGCATGAACGTGTAGCTGACGAGGAGAGAGGCCCCGACGAGCAGGACGATGAACGCCAGGCCTCGGGTGCGCGATTGGATCACCCAGCCGATGGATGAGAGAACAAAACGCGAGAACCCGCGCCCCAGCCAGGCCAGGGTTAGCCAATCGAGGAGCGGTTTCTTTGTCTTCTCGCGGGTTCTTCCCAGGCGGAGGATTCGGCTGGAGAGCATGGGGATCACCGTAATCGATACGATCAGCGACAGGGCGACGGCGACGCTGATGGCCAGGGCGATGTCGCCGAAAAGCTGACCCGCCTCCGCCTCGACCAAGATCACCGGTATGAAAACCGCCAGCGTTGTCAGGGTGGAGGCCAGGATGGCGCCCCACACCTCTTTGGCGCCTTCCAGGGCGGCCTGGAACCGGGTTTTTCCCATGTGGCGATGCCGGTAAATGTTCTCGAGCACGACGATGGTGTTGTCCACGACCATCCCGGAGGCGAACGCCAGGCCGGCTAGGGAGATGGTGTTCAGGGACCTGTCGAACAGGTTCAGGAAGATAAAGGTCGAGACCACCGAGATCGGGATGCTGAAGCCGATGATCAGGATGCTCGACGTGTTTCTCAAATAGAGCAGGAGAACGGCCACGGCGAGGATCGCGCCGTATACCAGGTTACGCAGGACGAGGTTGACGGAATCTTTGATGTAGATGGTTTCGTCATACAACTGGAGGAGTTCAATGCCCTTTCCCTTGTAGACGTTCTCGTTCAGGTGGACCAGCTCCTTCTTGACACCCGCCATGACCTCCAGGGTGTTGGCCCCCGTCTTTCGCAGGACGCCGAACCCGATGCTGGGGATCCCGTTCCGGCGGACGACGAGATCGCGCTCCTTGTAACCGAACCGGACGCCGCCGACGTCCCGCAGATAGATGGCCGTCCCGTTCTGCCGGGCCAGGATGACGCTCTCGACCTGGCGCAGGTCAGTGAACTGGCCCACCGTCCGCACGACGTATCGGCGCTTGCCTTCGTTGATGTTGCCGCCCTTGATGTTCCGGTTCTCCCGCAACAGGGCTTGCCGCACGTCGCCGATGGTCAGGTTTCGGGCGCTGAGGGCGAGGGGGTCGAGGAGCACCTGAACTTCCCGCTCCTGGCCCCCGAACATCAGCACCCCGCCGACGCCGGGCACCCGCTCGAGCCGGGGTTTGATGACGTCCTCCGCCTCGATGCGGACTTCGTTCAGCGCCCGGACCCGCCCGTTCCGGTCCTTTGTCCGATTCAGAACGATCCAGGCGATGGGTGACACCTGATCGGTGTTGACGGCGCGGATGATCGATTCGTCGGCGTCGTCGGGAAGCCCCCGCACCAGGCCCAGCTTCTCGGAGACATCCAGGCGGGCGATGTCCTTATTGCTTCCCCAATCGAACGTAAGGCGGACGGTGCTTTTGCCTTCGATGGAGGAGGACGTGATTCCGCTCAGAGCCTCGACCGAGTTCAGCTTCTCCTCGATTCGGTCGGTGACCTCCCGCTCAATTTCCGCAGGGGCGGCGCCCCGGTAGTTCGTCTCTACCGAAATCTCCGGGCGGTCCACGGTGGGTTTCAGTTGGATCGGGATGCGCAGCATCGAGATGAACCCGAACATGAGCAGCAGAATCACGCCCACAAGGACGGACACGGGGTATCGAACGCAGAGGTCGATGAGCTTCATCGGGAGGTTCCGGTTGGGAGCTATTCAGACGAGGCGGCCGTGCCGGCCGGCTTTTTCCTTTTCCCGTCCCAGGCGCCGGTTTTCTGCCGTCCGGTGTCCGGTTTTTCACGTGGAGGACCGGCGGGGGAGGCCCCGCCCGGTTTCCATGAGCCGCCGGGTTTGCCGCTCCAAGCCTTTCCGGGCGGGGTTCCTGGGCGGCCGGGTCGCTTCCCCTGGACGGCGATCATCTTCCCGTCCGGCGTCCGGATGGCGCGCACCATGACGGGTCCGCGATCCTTCAGGGTTTCATTTCCCGTGACGATGACGCGGTCGCCCTTGGAGAGTTTTCCCTCGGCGATCTCGACGTAGCCCGCAATCACCCGGTCGGTTTTCACGGGAACGAGACGCGCGCGGCCTTTCGCGACGACAAAGACGTGCGCCCGCAACCCCAACTGGCTCAGGGCGTCCTTGGGCACCATGAGGGTGGGGTGCTTCTCGCCGTAGAACAGTGTTACCCGGGCGAACATGCCGCCTTTCAGGCGGTACTTGGGGTTGGCGATCTCGATCTTCACCGGAAACGAACGGCTGGCGACGTCGGCCTGGGGGATGATGTCGCGGACCTTTCCGCGAAATATCATGCTGGGGTAGGCGTCCACGGTGATCACGGCGATGTCGCCGACTTTGACATGGCTGATGTCTTTTTCGCGAATTCCCGTTCGGACGAGAACGGTGTCGATGTTGATGATGTCGGCCACCCGGCCTCCCCGCTGAATCCACTGGCCCACTTCAACGTGCTTTTTCGTGATGAAGCCGGAGATGGGGACGCGGATGATGGTCTTCGCCAGCTCGTCCCGCATCCGGTCCAGGTTGGCTTTTTGGCGCTGGACCTCGGCCTCCTGGCCAGTAATGTCCTCTCTGCGCGTTCCCATCTGCGCGAGGCGGAGAGACTGCTCGAGGCGTTGGACCTGATACTTGGCGGCCAGAAAATCACTCTCCGTCCGGTTGTATTCGGACAGGTTGATGATCTTGCTCCGCAACAGCTCCCCGGCCCGTTCCATGTCCCGCTGATACTTTTGCATCAAGGCGTTGCGCTCTTTGAGCTGGGCCCGGACCTCTTCGATCTCTTCCTGCCGGAGCCCACGCTTGAGCTTGTCGAGCTGCGCCTGGGCCCTGCGGTGGGCGGCGTCGGCCTCGGCCAGATCGATGCGCCGGCCCGAGTTCTTGAGCCGGACGAGGATGGTCTTCCCTTTTTCGACGCGGTCGCCTTCCTGGAGCTTGAACTCCTTTGTCAAGCCCTGGATCTCCGCGCTGACCGTCGTCGCGATCTGGGCCTCTACTGTCCCGATGGAGGTGATTTGCCTGCGGATATTCTTCTCCACCACGGGGCTCAACACCACAGCGGCCGGGCGCGGTCCCCACCTTTTCTTCCCCCGAGGGGGCTGCGCGGAAATGTGGGCGGCACTCAACAAGAAGATCACCCCGGAACCGACGATCATAAAAAGGAAATTTTTCCTCATGGGGAGTCCTTTCGTCAGACCCGGCGAGCGGGTCCGGTTTTTTGACATGGGCGCGTAATTCACGAATCATTGGGCGCGGCCGCGATCCGCCGGGCGTCGACATCCCTTATCCCGAAACCCGCCCGGTCCGACGGGCCGTCTTGAGGCGCTTCGCGATCTTGTCGATGAAAACAACCGTCAAGTCCATCGCCACCATGGTTAACAGGCAGGTGGCGAGAAATACGATGACCTTGAAGGGCACTCTCAAGATGAACAGATATGGATTGAGCAACAACAAGAGCGCATAAGAGGCGAAGGTGATTGGAAGGGCCACGAGAAACCCTAAAAGCAGGCCGAGCAATACGGTGAGCAAGGGGGGGGAGGCGTGCTCTGGAGAGGGCGCGTTTCCCCGCACGGAGTCCACGATCCAGAAGATAGTATTGAAAAGAATGATGACGAAGTAGATGATGACGGTCGATTGCGTCGCGGTAAAAATGTATTTGGGGTCGAAGGTAATCATTTTCTGGGGGTTCGCTTCCAGCCAAACAGAATGCGGTCCCTGGAACCATGGGAATTTTAACCGTCCTCATCGTACAATATTCCTCGACGCCTTGAAAGAACCTGTATGGGTTCTAGACATATGAGACACCGGGGCCGTTTTTTCAAACTTCTCCAGGGTACGGGAGGGGGGGGCG
>CAYRGS010000044.1:0-28111 GCA_964423875.1 uncultured bacterium | reverse complement strand
TCCGTACCGGTCCGAAAAACCGACCGATTGCAGAATCCGTCAGCATCAACGGACAATGAATCACCGGGGGGTGGTTCCTCGGCCAATCACGATTCAGTCGATCCATTGGTGAGATATCCAGGCTAAAGCCCCCGCGCTACACCATCCCCCGGGATTTCTTCCCCCTACGCTCCGCGCGTTCGACCACGAATCAAAACGGTGGTGAACCGCCCGGGCGCGCCCGTACCGCACCGGCCGGCAGACACAAAAAAACCTCCCGTCCTCTGAGGCCGGGAGGTTTGATTCGGCTTGCGTCGGGATTTAAGTTCGGAACCGCGACAGGTCCGGCGTCAGGTCCGCGAAGTCCGGAATGTCCGTGTCCGGATGGATCTCTTTGGCGCGGCCCAACAAGTGCTCTTCCGTCTCCTCGTTATTGGGATCCGGAACACCGCAATCGGCCGGGCAGACGACGGCGCACTGCTCTTCGTCGTGGAACCCCACGCACTCCGTGCACGTGTTGGGATCGATGACGAAGATATCTTCCCCTTCGGTGATCGCTTCGTTGGGGCATTCAGGCTCGCACACCCCACAATTGATGCATTCATCCGTGATCATGGTTGCCATAACTAAGGTTCTCCCGCTTTGATTCGGAATTTACATACAGTGCGATCCAAAAAGACTCGCCCCTCAGGCGTCAGCGTCCTTTGAACCGCAAGTTTCATTATAGGATCGCCCCCACACCGTGTCAAACGGCGGACGGGCATTCCCTCACTTTATAGGCGGCGCCCACGGGATTCTTTACAACGAATTCGGGCGGCTCCCCCCCCCCTCCCCCTCCGGCCGTTCCTTCTTCAAGGCCCCCCGGACGACCCGGCCGCCTTCAGTTTGTTCTCTTCACGCAGGCCGATGGCGTGGTCGATGACGGACCGCAAAATCTCGTCCAACTGGATTTTCGGCTCCCAGCCGATGATGTTCCTGATCTTCGTCGTGTCCGGCACCCGCCGCCTCATGTCCTCGAAGCCTTGGCCATACGCCTGCTCGTAGGGGATGATTTGGATCTCCGAGTCGCTGCCGGTCATCTCTTTCACACGGCGCGCCAGCTCTTCAATGCTGATCTCCACCGGATTGCCGATGTTGAAGACCTGCCCCAGCGCGTCCGGGTGGTCCATCAACCCCACTAGGCCGCGGACGACGTCGGCAATGTGGCCGAAGCAGCGGCTTTGCGCGCCGTCGCCGAACACCCGGATCGGCTCCCCCGCGAGGGCCGACTCGACGAAGTTCGGGATTACCATCCCATACGCGGCCGACTGGCGGGGTCCGACGGTGTTGAACAAACGCACGATGACGACGGGGAGCTGGTATTCGTTCCAGTACGCAAGGGCCAGGAACTCATCCAGGGTCTTGGTGTTGGCGTAGGCCCAGCGGTGTTTCATGACGGAGCCCATCACCCGGTCATCGTCCTCTTTCAGCGGACCGGTGCTGTTCTTGCCGTAGACCTCCGAGGTCGATGCGATCAGGAGCTTTTTCCGATGCCGGTGGGCGGCCTTGAGAACCACCTCGGTTCCACCGACGTTCGTCTCGATGGTTTCGACGGGCTTCTCCATGATTAACCGGACGCCGACCGCCGCGGCCAGGTGGTAGATCTGATCCGCCCCGCCCACGAGACGGTCCGTCACGCCCGCATCGGAAACGGAGCCTTCCACGAGCTCCAGATTCGGGTTATCGAACAAATGCTCGATGTTCCTGGCCTCTCCCGTGGAGAGGTTGTCCAGGATTGTGACCCGGTCCCCCCGGGCCAGGAGCGCCTCTGTCAAATGAGAGCCGATAAAGCCGGCCCCCCCGGTCACCAAAATATCCATGAAGCCGATCTCCAGAAATAAGATGAGGGCGGGACCCCATCCGCTGTTCCATATCAAACCCGCACGTATTCTAGAATTCTCTCACCCTTCCGGCAAGCCCTAATCCTGTTGATACAAGGCCGAAAGGTCCGCCACGAGGCGCTCCACGCCGAACCGGGCCTTCACATACCGCTTTCCCGCCTGAGAGCGGATCCGGGCTCCTTCCGGGTCGTCTCGAACCGACCGGAGGGCCTCGGCCAGGGCCGCCGGATCGCGCGGCGGAATCATCAACCCCCGCTCGGCCGCCTCCCACCCTCCAGCGGGAAGTCCCCCCCCCCACCCTTCCCCGCGCCGGCCCAGGAGGTCCCCGACACCGCCCACGGCCGTGGCCACGACCGGCCGGGACGCCGCCAGGGCCTCGATCAGCGAGACCGGCGTTCCCTCGTTCAGGGAACAGAGGACCACGGCGTCGAGGCCGCAGTAGACGCGGGAGAGATCGAACCGCCAGCCGGCGAAATGCGACCGGCCCGCCGGGAGGATGTCTTTCGCTAGGGCCTCGAGCTCCTTTCTGCGCTCACCGTCGCCCACAACCGCCAGGTGCGCGTCCAGCCCACCTTCGATCAACAGCTTGACAGCCTCGAAGAGGGTTTCGTGATCCTTCACGGGGACCAGGCGACCGACGATCCCGACCCCGAAGGCCCCGCGCGGAATCCCCACCGAATCGCGGAAATCGCCGCCCGCGCCCTCCTCCACGGCGGCGAACTCCGCCAGCTCCAGGCCGAGGGGGACGACGGTGATCTTCCCGGCAGGCGCAACGCTCAAGCCGGCAATCTCGTCCCGGAGGCCCTCGCTGAGGGTGATCAACCGCGTCGTGAACCGGGCGAGGACGCGCTCCGTCCACCGGAAGAGCAGGCTTTTCAGCGGACCGAAGTACCCGCGGAGGACGTGGCCGTGAAAGGTGTGAAAGACCTTCATCCGCCTGCCGCCCGGGGTCGTCCACCGGTAGAGCCAACCTGCCAGCCGGCCCAGAGCCCCAGCCTTGGCGGTGTGGGTATGAAGGACGTCGGGGCGCTCTTTTCTCAGCAGCCGGAAGAGTTTCCAGAAGGCCACCCAATCGTCTGCGGCCCGGATCTCCCTTCCTAGCTCGGGAATATAGGCGCACCGCACACCGCGCTTCTCGGCCAAGTCCTCCATCGTCCCTTCGGCTTCGGCTTCAGCGCCCTTGACGAGGATTGTCCGGAAGGGTCCCCCATTCATCCGCTGGGTCAGATAGATCACATGCCGCGCCGGCCCGCCGATATTGAGCCGGGCGATAACGCGGAGGATCTTGAGGGGATTTGCCGAGGTCGTGAGAGGGCTCATGAGATGCGAGCAGCAATCTGGAAGGAAGACGATTGATTCCCCGACTTCGGAATCGCTACGGAAAATCCGGTAGCCAGCCCTCTTACATCGGCTGGGCGAGGCCGCCGAACAGGCTCATCACGAGGCCGAAGACGACGAGCTGGATAACGAACCCGATGGCGCAGACGCCGATGGCGCGGCCGGTGCTTTTGTAATCCAGGGCCTGGCGGACGGCGATGACCATGGCGACAATCATCCAGATGGAAGCCACGAAGAAAACCACGCCCCGAATGCCCGGTATGACGCCGAGGACGCGGAGCAGACCCGGCGCGCTGGAAAAGCCCGTGGTCCGCAGGAGCTCGCCCACGTCGGCCTTCGTCTGGGGCTCGGGCAGCAGGCGCGTTCCGATCCAGTACGTGATGAACGCCCAGACGTACCAGCTCAAAAGCGCGGCGGCGGTCTGAAGGACGAAACCCCCGATCCCGGCCCGCATCCCCGCGCCAATCCCGGCGGCCAGACTCGCCAGCACCACAACCCCCATCGCCTGGCCGAGCGTCTGCTTGTCGGCTTCGACCTCCTCATAGAGGTTCACATCGAGCTTTGACGCCCGAACCATCCGCTCCCAAAAAACTGACATGTCGAGCTCCTTTAACCTCCGTGACCAAAACGCCGCCGCCATCGAGGCTATCTTACCCCCGGTTCCGGATCAAGAACCTGTGTGGACCCGGATGAACGCCCGGCTGCGCCGCGGTTCTACCGATTCCCCTCCGCTCCCAGGGGGCGGGTCAAGTCGACGATGATCCCGTCCCGTCCCTCCTCCAAAAACCGGTAGTGCTTCCGCAGATACCCGTCAAGCGCGGGGTTCCACCGCTTGAGCCGGGGGGGGGGGGACCGGTTGACATAATACCGAACGCCCCGCTTCCGGTAGGACTCCAGCCCGGCTTCACCAATCTTCGTCCGGTGGCTCACGTACCAGCCCTTGCGGTCGGCGTAGTAGAGCAGATCGGTGTGGTGGTTGTCCTGGACCAGGAGCCGGTCCTCGGGAGAGGTATGAGCGTCCACCCGCCGGCTGAGTCGCAGGACGGACAGGTCCATCCTCAACCGCTCGCCGACCTTCCAGATGGAATGAACCGGGACGAACAGGAGCAACGCGGCGACGGCCCACATGAGCGGATCGCGGCCCAGCCGGACTCCCCGCCGCCGCACCCGGCTCGCCGCCGCGCTCGCTGCCTTTCCCGCAAAGAGACACCCCACGGGAATGATAGGGAGCTGATAATACTCATGGATGTAATTCCCCTTCGCGACGACGAAAAAGTAAAGCAGCACCGCCCCCAGCCACACGTGGAGGAAAACCTCCCGGCGTCCTCGTACGGAAAGGCAGATTCCGGCCAGGAACAGGGGAAAGGCCGCGAAGGCGAACATCTTCTCTCCCAGCCGGGTCAGAAAAATGAGCCGGTAGAACTTGGGGCGCAGCAGGTATTCGGCGCCGATGAGCTTGTCGTTCTGGAGCCAGAAGCTCCCTCCGCCGAGAACCGCCCGCGCCTGTGCGCCCGTATAGGCGTACCAAAGAAGGGGGGGGACCAGGACGAGAAGCAGGAAGAGCCAGAGCCGGCCGTCCCGCACGGCCCTTCCCCCGAGCTTGTCCCACGCCAGAAAAGCCAGCGGGAACAGCAGGTACAACGCGGGCGCCTTCACCCCGACGGCCAGGCAGATCCCGAGCGCCGCGAGGGCGTAGTCCCGCCCCCTTCCCTTTTCACCGTCCAGCCACCGGCCGAAGTGGTGCAGGCCCATCAAGGAGAAGAAGAGCAGCGAGGATTCGGGCATGAACGTCCGAGTGTAATATACGACCATCGGCAGGACCGCGAACAGGGCGGCGGCGACAAGGGCGGCCGGCCGGTCCAGATATTTCTTTCCGATGGCGTACAGATAGGCCAGCGTCCCCATCGCGAAGAGCGCCGCCGCCAGCCGTCCCAGCCACTCCTTGACGCCGAGCACTTGATAGAGGATGGCGACCAGGTAGGGAAAAATCTGAAACTCGAATTCGAAGTAGGGCGTCAGGTCGTCCAGCCGGGGGGCGAAGAGGTTCATCCCGTCGCGGAGAAAGTTCCGCGCCACCATCGCCGTGAGGGTCTGCCGCCAGGCGTGAAAATCCAGCAGGGGATTGAACAGCCCCCAGAGGCGAAACGCCAAAGCCCCCGCGAAGATGAGGATGAGGGTGACCTGAATTTGTCGCTTTGTCGCGTTATCCCATGAAGTAGTTTTGTTGTGTGACAAGGACTTGCTCTCAGGTGGATTCAGAAAACCGAGGCTTTGATATCAAATTTTGCGCCGTAGATCCAATGCGTTCAGGCCGTCGCCGAGCACAATAAAACGCTGCCGCTCATAATCACATTTCAACGGAGAGGCGTCCCGGTTTTAGGCGAGAGGGTGGAAACTTTCAGTTCTTTTTTGACGGTCCCGAAAGTCATCCATCCGCAAGGCTCATATCACCCGGTCGTCCCCGCCGTCCACCGGGACCTGGGCGGCGGTGGTCTTGGCGAAGAGCGGACCGCACATCTCCGCGGCCAGCTCCGCCACGTCCCGGCTGGTCACCTCGATCCCCAGGACGTTCTTCTTCTTGTAATCCTCCACGCTCAAGCCGTAGCTCGCCGCGCGGGACTCCAACACCTCGCGCGTCCAGAGGGCCGTGTTGAACACGGCGTTGGGATGAAGGGTGTTGACGCGGATGCCATCGCCCCCCCACTCCAGTGCGGCCACCCGCATGACCTGCGTGAGGGCGGCCTTGGCGGCCGAGTAGGCCGCCGCGCCCGGACCCGGCGCCGAAACGTTCTTCGACCCGATGACCACAACGCGCCCCCCCTTGGGCGCAAGCTTGAGGAGTGGATGGCACTCCCGCATCAGCGTCAGGTTGGAATCCAGGTTGACGTCCATGACGCGCCGCCATTCCTCATCGGGCAGGTTCGCGATCCGCCGGCTCTCCGGGAAGATTCCCGCGTTGAGGATCAGCATGTCCAGCCCGCCGAACCGGCGCACGCCCCGGGAGAGGGCCTCCTGAATCCCTGGACCGTCCGTCACGTCGCAGGTGAGTCCGAGAAAATCCGGCCGCAGATGAAGGAATTCGACGTCCGGGTTCAGGTCCAGGCCGATGACCGCCGCGCCCCGCTCTAGCAACGACTCGACACAGGCCCTGCCGATCCCCAACGCCGCGCCGGTCACCAGGGCAACCTCGCCGGTGAACAGGGGGGACGCTCCACCCCCGCGCAGCTTCGCCTGCTCCAAGTCCCAGTACTCGATGTCGAAGAGGTCCCTGGCGGCGAGCGCCCGGTACCCTCCCAGCGCCGTGGCGCGCAGGATGATCCGGATGGTGTGATGGTAAAGATCGGCGACGATGTCCGCCTCCTTCGCCGTCCGGCCCGCCGTGCAGAGGCCGAGCGCCCGGTCGAGGACCACCCGCGGCGCCGGGTCCAGCATCCTCACGTCGCCCACGGCCTGGGGGGCGTGCGCGGTGAAATATTCTTCATACGCCTCCCGGTAGGCTTCGACGTTGCGTCCCACCATCGGGAGCCGCTTTGTGCGTCCCACATGGTCCGGCGTCGCCGGGCCTTGCTGGGAGAGCTCCTTCACGTCATCCCGGCGCGCGAACGCCGATCCCTCGCCGTGGCCCCGGACGGAGAGGATCAGCGGAAAGCCGGCGGCGTCGGAAATCCCTTTGCGCAGGCGGGCCACATCCGCGCGCGGCGGCCCGTCGGCCGGCCCCTGATCGGCAGCGGGCAGGTGCCAGGCCCGGTTCACGGCCAGGTGCCGTTCCGCACAATCCACCAGCGCAATCATCCGCTCGTAAGCCTCCCGGGCGGTGTCGCCGAAAGAGAAGACACCGTGGTTCATGAGGATGAGGCCGAGGGTGCCCTTTCCAGCCTCCCGGGGAAAGCGCTCGGCGACGACCCGGGCCAAGTCGAAGCCCGGCATGACGAACGGGATGATGACCGTGGATTCGCCGTAGATGGACCGGATCCGATCCTGGCCGCCCTTCGAATTCATCACCGCGGCCACCGCGTCGGCGTGGGTGTGATCCACAAACTTATACGGGAGAACGGCGTGAAGGAGGGTCTCGACCGAGGGGGAGGGCGCGGCGGCGTCCGTCATGTGGGTCTTCAGCTCGTTGACTATCCGTAAGTCGGGCAGGGAATCCAGCGCGGCCAGCTTCAGCAGGTGCTCCAAACGCACGGGCGCGAACCCGGCCTCCTCGATGGTCGCCAAGTCCCAGCCGCTGCCCTTGACGTAGAGAATGTCCTCCTCGACGCCGAGGATGTTCTTCTCGCGGATCTTGACCGAGGTGTTGCCCCCGCCGTGCATCACGAGCGTGTCATCGCGGCCCAAAAGGCGGGAGGTGTACACGCGCAACCCCAGGTCCCCCGACCGCTCGGCGAACCCGGCCGCCTCACGGTCGTCCCAAAGACTTTTCATGTCCACCTCGGCCCCTCATAAGGACCGTTCCCGCGATTCAGAGCCTCCGTCGTCATCCCCCCCCTCCCCCTCCCCGCTTGCAGGCGGCGCGGGTGCGAAGGCCGGCCCGCCGACGCGCTCCCTTACGGAAAGAGCGCCTTCTCCACCGTGGCATGAACGCCTTTGTTTCCATTCACCACCTGGGTGATGCGGAGGTCCACGGCGGCGGTGCAGAAGACGTAGGCGTCTTCCCGGCTGAGGCCGTGCTCATGGCTCAGAAAAGTGATCATCTCCCGCAGAGCGGTCTTGGACGCGTTGTCCAGACTCCGGTCGAACCCCATCGTGATGTAGTGCGTCGGCGTCTCAGCCCGGGGGAGGCTCAGCTTCATGTCCTTGCGGACGGTGAGGCGCACCGTCCCATCCATGCAGGTCTCGACGGCCGTCTGGTTGACCTCGCCGTCGCCCTGGACAGCGTGGCCGTCCCCGATGGAAAACCCCGCGCCCGGCTTCCAAACGGGAAGGTACACGGTGCTTCCGGCCACCAAGTCCTTGTTGTCCAGGTTCCCCCCGTGGATGTGGGGCGGGTTGCTCGGGATCTCGCCGTAACTTTCCGGCGGACAAACACCCAACTGGCCGAAGAACGGCTTGAGCGGAACCTTCCACCCCGGGGCCACCTCGGCGGTTCTCCCCTCCAAGTCCAGGTCGATGACGCGGCAGGCGTTGTACGGGAAATCTTCCGGCAGGGCTCCGCCGAAGACTCGAATCAAATTCCATCCCCAATCGCACGCGAGTTTGATCTCCTCGATGGCGACCTCCAGGACGTCCCCCGGCTCGGCCCCCGTCACCGTCACAGGCCCCGTCAGCATGTGCGGACCGGCGCCCTGTCGGGACCGGGCGAGGATGTCCGTGAGCCCTTTCGGGATTCTCCCGGCGTCGTCCGGCAGGAAGCCGTCTCGGCCCGAGACGGTGTGCGCGATGACCCGGTCGCCCGACTCGACGGTCAGGACGGGATCGATCCGGTAATCGTAGTAGCCGTAATGGACCGTTTCGGGCGTCGCGAAGAGCTCGTGGGTCTTCATGGATTGGACCTCCTGACTGTCTCTAGGATGTAAAACCGAACAGCTTCCCAGCGTTGTCGCCGAGAACCCGGGCCTCCGCCTCCGCACCGAGGTCCGCCCGCCTCACGTCCCCGACGGGGTCGGGCGGGGTCATGTCATAGGGGTAGTCGCTGCCCAGGAACACGTTGTCCGCGCCCATCTCACCGACCAGGTACGAAATGGCCGGGGGGTGATAGACCAGACTGTCCCACCCGAGCCGCGAGAGGCCTTCGGCCGGCGGACTCGAAAGGTGTTCGCGGATTTCCTTCGAGATGTCGTAGATGTGGCCCCAGCGCCCTTGGAGGTAGGGGACCGCCCCGCCTCCGTGGGCGAAAATCCATCGGATCCGCGGAAAACGCTCTAGCGTTCCGCTGAAGAGCAGATTCCCGATGGCCAAGGAGGTCTCCAACGGAAATCCGACCCCGTTCCACAGCCGGTAGGCCCGTATCTTCTCGAAGCCCGCCGAGGCGATGGGGTGGACGAACACGGGCATGCCGTGGGCGTTCAGCGTCTCATAAAGAGGATAAAAATCCTTCGCGCCCAGGTGTTCGCCTTTCACGTTGGAGGCCAGCATTACCCCGTGAAGTCCCAGCGCCCGCACCCGCTCCAGCTCCCGGGCCGCCAGGGCGGGATCCTGAAGGGGCAACACTCCCAGGCCGATGAACTTCCCGGGGCGGGCGCGGACCAGATTGGCATAGGCATCGTTGCTTTCCCGGCAAAGCTCCCCCGCCAGGCCGGGGTCCGCGAAGAGGACGTTGGGCCGGGAGGAGTGATGGACGACCTGGACGTCCACCCCCATGGCCTCCATGTCCCGCAGCCGGACCTCGACGTCGAAGAACGGCCGGAGGGGCGGATGGAGCAGGCCCTGGAGCCGCAGCTCCGGCTCCCCCTCGGCGTCCCGGGTCAACTCGACCCCGTACGCGGAACCCTCCCGCTCCACCAGGTCGAGGTACTTTTCCGGAAAGTAATGCGTATGAACGTCGATGATCATTCCCGCTCCCCCGACACCCGGGTGAATCCGGCCCCCATTCGATTATTGAGGTTGCCGGAAAATCCACTTACAATGCAACCCACCTGAGAAGGAAGGCCGTCCATGCCGATTCCGAGTCGAAAAGGGGAGGCGCCATCCCCCTTCCAAGCCTCCCCGCTTTCCTCCGGCTCCGCCGATTCCATCCCCGGGCCAATCCGGGGAAAGGTCCTTGTCGGGACGGCCGGCTGGATCTACAAGGACTGGGAGGGAACCGTCTATCCCAAACCCGCGCCCCGCGGGTTCGATCCTCTGGTGTTTCTCCTTGAATACGTGGACGCCATCGAAGTCAACAGCACCTTCTACCACCCCCCTTCAACATCCTCCGCCCGAAGCTGGGCCGCGAGAGCGGGGGTCCATCCCCGGCGCCGGCTGACCGTCAAGCTCTGGCGTGGATTTTCTCACGAAAGAAGGGGGATTACGAAACAGGACGTGCACCCTGTTTCGGAAGGGGATCGAGCCTTTGCTGGAAGAGGGGCTGTTCGGCTGCCTCCTGATGCAGTTTCCGTGGTCGTTCAAGAATACGGAGGAAAGCCGGGTCTGGCTGAACACCCTGTTCAAGGCGTTTGAGGGACTGCCCCGGGCGGTGGAGATTCGTCATGCGTCCTGGAACCAACCGGCGCTGCTGCGTTGGCTCGCGGACAAGGACATCGGTTTCGTGAACATCGACCAGCCGGTGATCGGACAATCCATAGGACGGACCGCGCACGCTTCCGGGCCGGTGGGGTACGTCCGGATGCACGGCCGGAACGCCGGCGACTGGTTCCGGGAGAACGCCGGACGGGACGCCCGATACGACTACCTCTACAGCCGGGAGGAGATCGAGCCCTGGCTTTCGAGCATCTGCCGAATCGCCGGGGCAGCGCCGGAAACGTATGTCATCCTCAACAATCATCTCCGCGGACAGGCGTTGGTCAACGCCATACAGATTCGGCGTCTGCTAACGGGGGAACCGCGCAAAGCCCCTGCCGATTTGTTGAGACATTATCCGGAGCTGGATGAAACCCTTTGATCCGCGCGGCCCCATGCCGGCCCGGACACTGGGGCTCCCGGGGGGAAACAGCGGCCGATATTTCCATTTCACAACGGGTGAATTTCCTGTAGATTCTCAAAAGGAGCCGCACAGGATGCACTCGGTCTCATCGATCTATGTTGGTGATTCTTACCCTTCAGGAAGGGTGAGCCTGTCCGTGAGGTGCAACGTTATGAGGAGGCAAGATGACGGATCTCTACGTTAGTTGGTCTGAATACAACAAGAAAATCGAGGATCTCGCGTATCAGATTGGGACCAGTGGGTGGCAGTTCAATCAAATCATCTGCATCGCCAAAGGGGGGCTGAGGATTGGCGATATTTTCAGCCGTTTGTTCGATCTGCCGCTTGGAATCCTCTCGGTGGAATCCTACGGAGGTGAGCACCGGAGTGATCGCGGCAACATCATCTTCGCCCGCGACCTGGCCAAGACCACGCCGAACCTCGGGTCCCACGTCCTGGTGGTCGACGACCTGGTCGACTCAGGCATCACCCTCAAAAAAAGCGTGGAGTGGCTTCAACACTTCTACGGTTTCTATGTCGAGGAGCTCCGGACCGGGGTGTTGTGGTACAAGGCTGTTTCTACGTACCCCCCGGATTACTACGTGGACCACCTGGAAGACTCACCCTGGATCCATCAGCCTTTCGAGAAGTATGAGCAGATGAGCGTGGAGGATTTCGCCCCGAAATCCCCGGCGCAAAACCCGACGTAGAACTTTCACCGAAAGAACGGATTCCCCGCGGTCTCCCGCCCCGGACTCGAAGCCCGGCTCACCGGCGTCCGCCTCAAAGTCCGGCGTACTTCCCCTCGTAAAAGAGAAGGGGCTTTCCGTCCCGCGCGCCCGCCGCCACATCCTCTACCTTCCCGATGAAGATGGTGTGATCGCCTCCCGGAAAATCGCTCATGATCCGGCACTCCAGATACCCGATGCAGCCGTCAATCCGGGGAGGACCCAACCGGCCGGGCCGGTGGGAAACCCCCTCGAACTTGTCCTCAATCTTTGACGCGAAACGACTGGAAATCTCTTCTTGATCCTCGCTCAGGATGTTGATGACAAAGTCGCGGTCCCGGCGGAAGCAGGGGTAGATTTGGGCCGTCAGTTCGACGCACACCAGAACCAGGGGGGGGTCCAGAGAAACCGAAGTCAGGGAGTTCACCGTAAAGCCCCGGGGGGTTCCATCGGCGTCCAGAAGGGTGAAAACGGTGACCCCCGTCGCGAAACGGCCCATGGCCCCTCTGAGATCATCGCCGCTGACCGGCATCGTCCGCTATTCCCCTATTCTTTCATTCAGCATCCGGTGGTTCTCGGAAACCCGAACCGCTCTACCGGGGACGGCCTTCCCCTCCCCCCAAACCCACAAAGAGGCCGTTGCCCGACTGGTACTCGCCCCACGCCAGTACCCGGCCTTGCGAATCCACAAATTCCACCCGGGCCCGCTCCGGACCGGCCGGCTGGATCACCGCCACCCAAGTGCGGGCCAGGACGACGGCGTCCGCCTCTTTGATCCCGGGTTTAAGCAGGGTCCACCCCGGCCTCATGATCACCCGGACGTCGTAGGGCCCCTTTCCCTTCCGCGCGGATTCCACCCTTCCAAACGTCTTCCCCCGCAGGTTCCTGACTTGGATCTGAAAATCCCGGGCCGGATGATCAACCCGGACCGGCTCCCCGAATAACAAGCCGCATCCACCGACGGCCGTCAGGGATAATGCCGCCAGGATCCAGCACGTCAAAAATCCGGAAAAACGCCGGTTTCGTCCCCCAAGAGGCCCGCCGGACTCGCCTTCCCGAAAAACCCGGATCGGCGCGACGTCCTTCTTCCCGCCCTCCGGCGGGCTCGCCCTTTCGGTTTCTTTCATCGTTTCACCCGGAATGGGTTCACCGGTTACTGAGCCGCCTTCGGAATGCTTGACGGCCCCTGCGGCCGCGGGGTCCCCGCCTCCCGCTTCCGGGGGGGGAGGAATGAGGGGGGCACACCGCGGAATGTTATCCCTCCCGCGCCGTGAAGTCCACCGGGCGTCCGCCTCAGTGAATCCCGATTTGCGTCGGCTGAGCGGCACCGGTGATCGTGAGAACAGGCGCTGTCAAACGTCCGCCCCGCGCCGTCCGGATGAAGAGAATCATTCCCCGGAGCCGGCGTTACAACCGACTCCTTCGGCGCTTCGTATTTCACGCGCGGAGAAATTGGGGACGCCCAGGTCGTCCGCTCAAAGACCCCGGGCGGCCGACGACGAAACCGAGGATTGCCTTGCCTCCTCTGCATCTCTCACATATATTGGCAAGGGAAGATTACAATTCCGATTTCCCGGGCCGATTCATCAGATCATCAGGAGGACGGCGATTTCATGAGCACCCTGAAGGAACAGTTGTTTCTGGAGTTCGCTTCCGATGCGCTCTCCGGTCTCACGGACGAATTTCGCGGGAAGTTCACGTCCAAGAAGGGGGATCGGTTCAACATCAAAGGCGTCACATACGAGTTGGGCTCGCCGTTGCTCCAAGACGATGTCATTCAATTCGAACTCAGCTCCAGGATCCCCCAGGACGAGTTTGCCGAAGGCATGACGCAGACCAAATACTTCAACGCCGTCAAGGCGATTGTCCAGAAGGGGAAGAAAAAACCGCAGTCCATCAACATGGAGAACATCGTCCGGGAAACCCCTGATGACTCCCGCAAAGAGCGCGATTACGTGAAGGTGACCTACCAATACAAAGAAAAAGACCTCTACAGCGATAAAGAGATCGCCAAGTCCGTTGCGGAGATTTCCAAAGGCGCTTCCAAGCTGAAATTGCCCGAGGTGCCCGGCATCCCCACGCTGGGGGGCCGCGTTCTCTTGGTGGCCTTCCGGGACAACCTCCGGCGGCTGGCCGGAGAGAATGTCCAGCTTCTCATCGACGCCAACAACCAAGTCCGGAAAAAAATGAAGGCGCGCAAATAGCGAATCTTCTCCCAGGTCCGCGGAACATGGCCCCCCACCCGATCCTTCTTCGGGGCGGCAGGGTTTACACCCCGGAAAGGACCTTCGTCCCCGCCGAGATCCTTCTTCGTCAGGGGCGGATCGAGGCCTGTGAATCCCGTCTCGCCCCGCCGCCCGGCACCCGCGTCGTCCATGTGGACGGGGGTCTCGTGGTGCCGGGATTCATCGATCTTCAGGTCAACGGGGGCGGCGGCCGGGCCATCTTGGAAGGCACGGAGGACGCCGTCCGGGCGACGGCCCGAAGCCTGTCGGCCTCCGGGACGACGGCGTTCCTGCCCACCCTGATCAGCGCGCCTGAATCCGCACTGCTCGACGCCTTCTCGGCCATTCGCTCGGCCGCGCGCGCCACTCCGGACGGAGCGGATGAGCCCGCGGCCGCCTCCATCGCCGGCATCCACCTGGAAGGCCCCTTCCTCAACCCGGGGATGGCCGGCGCGCATCTTCCGGAGCACATCCGGCCGCCCGACCCCAGCTTGTTCGACCGGCTCTCGAACTCCTGGGCCGAAGCGGATGGATCGCCCGCGGCCCCCGCCCTCATCACTTTGGCGCCTGAACTGCCCGGCGCCCTCGACCTGTTGAAAACCGTTGTGCAAAGGGGTTGGCTGGCCGCATTCGGCCATACGAAGGCCACGTATGAAGAAGCAGAGAGAGCGGTCCCCGCGGGCGTCCGAGTGGCCACCCACGTCTTCAACCGGATGGGGGAATTCCACCACCGGGAACCGGGGGTCCTGGGTCTGGTCCTGACGGATGCGCGGGTGACGGCCGGATTCATCGCCGACGGGATCCATGTCCACCCCGCCGCCCTCCAGGCGGCCCTTCGGCTCAAGGGGACGGGGGGGGCCTTTCTTGTGTCGGACGCCACGCCGGCCGGGGACACTGCGCCGGATGGCAGGGAAGGGCCGGCGGGATTTCGGATGGGGGACACGCGAATCCTTCAGGAAGGCGGCCGGCTCGTCACGTCCGGCGGAAGGCTGGCGGGCGCGCTCCTCAGCATGCGGCGGGCGCTGGCCAACGTCGTCCGGCATTGCGGCTTCAGCGTCGAGGAGGCGCTTCCCTGGGTCACCGAGACCCCCGCCCGTGTTCTCGGGCTTTACGGAAAGAAGGGCGTTCTGGCTCCCGGGGCCGATGCGGACATCGTCGTTCTGGACGCCGACCTGGAAGCCCGGTGGGTCGCCGTGGGCGGTCGCGTGGCTGTGGACCGGCTTTGAGATCAGCGTCAGGCCGCGCAAGTGGGAGCGGGTTAGTCATCATATCAACCCCGCCGGACCCTGATGATGTTCGAAAAAACGGCCCCGGTGTCTCATATGTCTTGAACCCATACAACAGCTTGTTCGTGACGCGGATAGGCGGATAGAATTGGGGGGGGGAGTCTGGCCGTCCGCCTTGGAGCGGAGCGGCCGGAGGTCGAGATTGTCTGATCGGTGCGACATCCTGTTTCGAGACGCCACTGTCTACAACGGCGCCGGCGGACCGCCCTTTCGGGGGGACGTGGCGACCCGGGGCGATGAAATCGTCTCCGTCCGGCACACGTCCGACGGGGGGGGGGAGGAGGAGGAGGGGGGCGGGTCCACGCGGCCGGTTCGCACCCTCTCCCTGAACGGCAAGGCCCTGGCGCCCGGGTTCGTTGATATCCATTCCCATTCCGACTACTCCCTTCTCATCAACCCCTTGGCCGAAAGCAAGGTCCGGCAGGGGGTGACGACCGAAGTGGGGGGCAATTGCGGGTATTCGGCCGCGCCCATCGGCGGCGAAGCGAAAGCCGAGCGCCGGAAGCTCTACCGGGAACGGTACGGACTGGATCCCGATTTCTCCGATGTGAGGGCCTACCTCGACCGTCTGGACGATTCGGGTCTCTCAGTGAACTATGTCCACCAGGCGGGACACAACACCATTCGGCAGTCCGTCATGGGCGGCGACGACAGGGCGCCGACGGGGGCGGAGCTTCGAAGCATGACCGCGATGGTGGAGCAGGGGATGTCCGAGGGCGCCTTTGGCCTTTCCACGGGGCTGGTGTACGCGCCAGCCTGTTTCGCCTCCCCTGAAGAGACGGCCGCCCTGGCCGAAGTCGCCGCCAGACGCGCCGGGTTGTTCAGTGTCCACATGCGCAGCGAGGGGGCCGGACTCCTGGAGGCCATCGAAGAGGTGATCACCATCGCGCGCCGGAGCGGGGTCCGTCTCCAGATCTCCCACCTCAAGACGGCGGGACAACCGAACTGGTCAAAAATCGACGATGCCATCAATCTCATCGAGCGGGCCGCGAAATTCGGAATCGACGTGGCTTGCGACCGCTACCCATACACGGCTTCCAACACCCATCTCTCCGCCCTGCTCCCGAACTGGGCCCACGAAGGCGGAAAGACAAAGACCCTGGCCCGGTTGCGCGACGCCGCCCATCGGTCGCAGATCCGCGAAGTCTGGGGGGAAAGGAATTGGGACAACGTCGTGATCTCCCTGGTGAGCCGTCCCGAGAGCAAGCCGTTCGAGGGCCGGAGCGTTTCGGCGTGCGCGGCGCACACCGGCCAGGAAGCGGCCGAATGGGCGATGGACCTTTTGCTCGCCGAGGATCTCTGGGTCGAGATCCTATTGCTCAACCTCATGGATGAATCCAACCTCCGGAGAATTTTGCGAAAGCCCTACGTCTTCATCGGCTCCGACGCCGAGGCGCGGGCCCATTACGGCGTGTTGGGCGAGGGAGCTCCGCATCCGCGCGGGTTTGGAACCTTTCCGCGGGTTCTGGGAAGTCTCGTCCGGGGGGAGGGTCTGATGCCGCTCTCCGAAGCCATCGCCCGGATGACTTGGCTCCCCGCCCGCAGGGTAGGCATCTCAGGCCGGGGCCGCGTCTCGCCCGGCATGAAGGCCGATCTCGTCGTCTTCGACCCGGAACGAATCACCGACACTTCCACGTTTGAATCGCCGATCCGCTATCCGGAAGGAATCGATTTCGTGATGGTCAACGGCGAATTGACCGTAGAAGACGGGGTCCACCTCGGCGTCCGGGCCGGGCGCACGCAGCGCGGCGCGGATCGACTTGCGCCAAGCGGGGAAGAGACGCCATGACAGACACCATGCTGACGCTCCTCATCGTTTCCTTCCTGATCGGCGTGGGCATCGCTTCGGTTCTGGTTCTGGCGTTCCGGTCGAGGAGAGTCCTGAAAGACCTTAACAGCGGCCGAGGGCCCGATCGAGAGCTGATCGATGAGGACAGCATGGAGGGGTCGATCGAGGGCATCGAGGAAGCCAGGCTGCTCAGCCGCCCGGGGAAGGGGATGCCAAAACCCTTATCGGCGAAGAACCGCTTGGGGGCCGGCTCAATCAACTTCGGAACCGGGACGAGCGAATCGCGGATCGCGGCGGCTTCCGTGGAAGCGGAAACACCCGGTTCGATCATCGCCGGGCTGGAGCCGCCCGAGCCGATGACACCCGCGCCGGATATTCAATCATTGCACCCGATGGAAACTCATCCACCGGAAGATGAAGGCTTCTCCGAGCCTCAACTGATCGAGACGGATCGTCCGCCTTTCGACGACTCGGAGGGGGAAGAGTGGGAGGAGGAGGATCAACGCGCGCCGACCGGTGATGCGCCAGCGGCGGTCTCCTCGGAGCCGGAATCCCTTCCTTTCCAACAGGGCAGCCCGGGGGAAGGGGGGGGGGGGCTGTTGAATCAGCCTTCGGAGCTGGTGGCGAAATACAAGCTGCCCGATCTGCCGCTGCTGGAGTCCTGGCGTCCGCCTGGGTCTTCCGAATCCGAGGGTAGAGAGGAAACCGACACCACCTCTCCCGGCATTCAACTGCCCCCGACCTTTTTGGACGAGTGGGTCGAAGTCCAAACGGCCATCGATGAAGAAGAACGCAAGGGCGGATTGATCCTGCCCGAAACCCATTTCCATCTGGCGCTCCTGGCTTTTTTCGCCGGGGAATTCGAGTCGGCGGTGGCCTATTCCCAGTTGACCCTGGACGCGGGCGCGGACCCCGCCGCGGTGCTGCATCTTCTCGGTTTGACCTATCACTTGCAGGGTTATGAAACCGAGGCGGAGGGCAGGCTCCGCGAGGCCGCAGAGACGAAAACCGTTTCGCCGGGCGACCGGGCGACCATCCTGACCAACCTGGGGCTGGTCTCCACCTACCGGCGCGCTCCCGACGACGCACTGGGATATTTCGGACAGGCGCTCGATATCCACCGCCGCCAGGGAAACAAGCGGGAAGAGGCCGAAACCCTCAGCCGGATGGGCCGGCTCTGCCGGGCCAAGCAGTCTCTGTACGAGGCCTCGAAGTACCACCTCGAATCCTTGGAGGGTTGGCGCACATTGGGGGACCGGTCCAAAGTGGCGTTGGAGCTTCGGTTGATGGCCGCCGTGTTCCGCGAAAAAGGGGACTACACGGAGGCCCTTAAACTGAGCGAGCGGGCGCTGGCCATGAACCGGGAGTCGGACAATGTGCGCGAGGAGGCCATCAACCTCGGGAACATCGGGTTGATTTACAGCCTGGAGAAGGACTTCACGAAGGCATTGGAATTTTTCCGCACCGGTCTTTCCCTCCACCGACAGGTAGGAAACCCGAAGGGCGAGGCCAACAACCTGGGCAACATCGGAAACATCCTCTTTCTCCAGGGCCAGGCCGAAGAGTCGCTTCAGTCCTACCTGAGCGCCCTGGAGATCAATCGGAAAATCGGCTATTCCTGGGGCGAAGCGGTTGACCTCGGAAACATCGGAAAGATTCAGATGCACGAAAAAGATCGGGCCGCGGCCGGGGAGAACCTGAAAGAGGCCCACCGGATATTCACCCGGCTAAACGCCACCGCGCAGGCGGAAGCCATCCAGAGCGCCCTGGACCGGATCAGCGACGGGGATGCCCGGGAACCCTAAGCCATGCGAAACCCTTTGAGACTCCTCTCGCCGGCGATTTGGATACTCCTCTTGGCACCGGGATGGCCGCCGCCCCTCTGGGCGGATGTCACCCTCCACCAGCGCTTCACCTTCCGGTTTCTCGATGCCCGATCCCGTCCGCCCCTGAAAGTGATCTTCTACGCCAAAGGGCGGCGCGCCCGGTTCGAGGGCGACGGCTGGCGGAAAAAATCAACCATCGTTCGTTTCGACAAGGGTCTGATTCTGCGTCTCGATCCGAAGCGGAAGGCCTACACAAAGATCCCGATCAAGGATTTGGAAGATGTCCTGAAGGGCGTAACGAAAATCGTCAAGGGCGTGGACGAATTCCTGGCCGGCGGAAAATCGACCCGCCGAATAAAGGCCTACCGCCTCGTGCCGACCGACGAGATGGACAAGGTGCACGGGCTGGACGCGAGGGTGTATCTTCTGCGGCAGGGGAAAAAGGATAAGGTCCGGGCGAAGATCTGGATCACACCGGAGTCGGACGCTGGCAAAGAAATATACAACCTCCAGCGGGATATCGCGAAGATCTCCGCCCACCTGCTGGCCCCGATGGACCGAATGCTCTTCGACGAGCTGGAGCGCATCGGCGGAACGGCCGTACGGATCCTTCTGCTCGAGAAGACGGGGGGCTTCAGGCCGGTGCGGACGGATTGGGTGGTTGAGAAGATCGACCGTCGGGAGCTGGACGAATCCCTCTTTGAAGTTCCCGAGGGCTACCGGGAGGAAAAAGACCCGGACGAGCAAATGGCCGGGGGGCGAACAAGGAAACCCTCCGCCGTAGAGCGGCAAATGAAAGCCCTGCAAAAGCTCTTCCGGTAGACGACCCCGCGCTTAGGCTGGACCTTGGAATTCGATGACGCGCAAAGGGGCGGGGATTGAGCGGGGGCTCAGGATCAGCCGACGAGGCTGGATTCCCCCACGGGGACAAACCGGTTATTCGGGGATGTCGTTCTTGGGCAGACCCCGGAGATGGTATTTCCACGCCTGAATCTGCCTTTTTCGACCCAGCTTGGCGGTGATTTCCTTCCACTCTTTTACAGTCCCCATCATGGCGTCCCGGGGGGAGAGGGTCCCGGGGACGGCCTCGAATAGGTTGCGGCTCAGGACCTCATGGTATTCGGCCGCCCCCACGAGAGGGATCTCAGGGACCATGACCTGCATCAGCCCCTTGATGATCCCAATCAGCTTCGGTGTATACGAAGCCCTGACCTTCGGGTGTTCGAAGTGGCTGGGTCGGTGGGGCGTAAATTTCGAATTCGGCCTGGCCACCAACCGGATGGAGACCTGGGGGGACGTGAGCCACTGGGCGAGCCAGTAGGCCGCCGGCGTGGAGCCCATCATCTGGCCCCCCGCCCATTCAGCGCCCAGGACCGCCCAAAGGCCCAAGGCCGCCGCGAGAATGGAACGCCCCCGCAGGGGCTGACGCTTCCGCCGGCCGCGCAGGGTCCAGGATCTTCCAGGCTGATCCGTGTGATCGTCCGCGAATATCATGCCAATTCCTTCTAACCCGTCGGCCTCGCGGCAACCACCGGCCGTTGGATCATGGTAGCCTCGCGGCTCGGGTGTTGTTCGCAAGTTGACCGGCGGACGGGTCGCATGGCCGCGCCTTTGGCTCATAGCGGGACCGTCTCCGCGAGCGTCGGGCCGGTTTAGCGTCCAGAAAGGGACCGTTTCGGATGACTCGACTCATCGGCTGTTTGCTTTTCGCGATCTGGTTCTTCTGGATGAGCCCCGGCCCGCTCAGCGCGCAATCGGCCTTCCGGCTTCCGGCCGTGTTGATGATCAACTTTCTCAACCGCACACAGCAAATCGCATACGCCATCGGTCTGAGCGACTGGGAGCGATTGCGGTCCGAAGCCGAAGGGTTGGCCGCTGAAACAGAAAGATACGCAAAAATCGTTCCACCCCGGATTCCCCTGGGAAAAAGACTGAAGGATTTCCGAAAAGACGTGGACGCGCTGATCCGGGCGACGCAAAGCCGGGACAGAGAAGCCGTCGGCCGGTCGTTCGGACGAATCGAAACCGGTTGCATGACGTGCCATAAATTGTATCGGGATTTGTAAGAACGAACGTGACTTTCAACCGGGCCCAGGTCTAACGAACCCGGGCCTTTCACTTCACCCTCGAATCGGGGGCGCCCCCGTGGGAACCTTCAGGCCGCCTGTTTCCGGCTCATATTGAGGGAGGCGGGGGGGAGAGGGGGGGGGGCGGACGCTCATGGAGGCGTCCAGGAATACTCAAGTCGCTCGACCCGGCGGCCTTCGCTCATGGCCTCCATGATTTCGGGAACGTCGTCGGGCTGGATCCCGCAATACCACGTGCCTTCCGGATAGATGACCACCGTCACTCCCGCGCCGCACGGCCCGAGGCAGGAGACGGAGGCCATCATGACCTTATCCCAGAGATTCCGCTTGCCGACTTCATCGGCGAATCGCATCATACACTCCTGGGATCCCTGGGGCCCGCAGGACCCCCTGGGGTGCCCTTCCGGACGCTTGTTGCTGCAAATGAAGATGTAATGGGCCGGCCCTTTGGGTTCCATCCTTCAGCACTCTCCTCAAAACCGCACCCGGCTTTCCGATCCCTCTGCGAGGGGGCACCCTCCACGAGGGGGCATCGGGCGTAAACCTGTACGAAAGGGGAGCGGAAATCCGCCCCCCCTCCGGCGACCGGGATTGAGCTTGTCTGCGCGCCCGCGGGCATTTTCCCGGAGGCGTCGTTCGGATGCGTCCGATTACTTCGCGGCGGCGAGGCGGGTGTTCACCTCATCCCAGTTGATGACGTTCCACCATGCGGCGATGTAATCGGGACGGCGGTTCTGGTAATTCAGATAGTAGGCATGCTCCCAGACATCGATGCCGAGAATGGGCGTCGCTCCCTCGGTCCGGGGGCTGGTCTGGTTGGGCATGGCCTTGATCTCAACGGAGCCGCCCTTGGCCACCAGCCAGCACCAGCCGCTTCCCTTCACCCCGATGGCGCCCTTGGTGAACGCATCCTTGAAGCCGGCGAAATCGCTGAAGGCGGAATTAATGGCGTCGGCCACGGCGCCCGTCGGCTCGCCGCCCCCGCCCGGCTTCATGGTCTTCCAGAAGATGTTGTGATTGTCGGTCCCGCCGCCGTTGAAATCGACGCCCCCCCGGGAATCCTCGGGGACTTTGCCGATGTTGGCCAGAAGGTCTTCGACCGACATGCCGGCGAGGTCTCCCCCCAGCTTTTCCAGAATCCCGTTCACGTTGTTGATATAGGTCTGGTGATGCTTGGAGTGGTGGATCTCCATCGTGCGGGCGTCGATATGGGGCTCCAGGGCGTTGTATGCATAGTCCAAATCCGGCAGTGCGTAGGCCATGTCTGATTCTCCCTCTTCGGAATCGAATGACGTAAGGGAAGCCGAAGCGCTTCTCGCCTCGCCTCCCCTTCACATCAAAGCTCGCCGTCCCTGAATGGACGGGGACCGGCGAATGCTCAATGAGAGTTGGTTCCCAGACCATTCTAATACGGACCGGAGCGTTGTCAACTTCATCCGCCGGGAGAGACGGTTCAATCCGCCGGATGGATTGAAAATCAAAAAATCCAGTGATATCCTACCCATTGTGGGGGATTTTCCGATCGACGAACCGCTACCGGGGGAAACCTTGGGGACGTTGGATAAAGCGATCCCTCTTTCAATGATGCCCCAGAGCGCAAGGAGGCACGCATGAAACAGTGGAGCCGGAGAGAGATTCTCGCATTATTCGCCGAATCGATGGCCGCCATGCCGGCCGCGGCCGTCCTGTTGAGCGCGAAACCCTCATGGGCCATCAAGCCCAAGGAGAAGATCAAGGCGGCGTTCGTCCTGGTCGGTCCGGTCGGAGACGCCGGATGGAACTACGCCCATGACCAGGGGCGTCAGTATATGGACAAGATGCTTTCCTACGTCTCGACCGCCGTCACCGAAAATGTCCCGGAGGGGGCGGAGGCCGAGCGGGTCATCACCCAATACGCCCGCAAGGGTTACAACCTCATCTTCGCGACCAGCTTCGGTTACATGGACCCCACCATCAATGTCGCCAAGAAGTACCCGGAAACGGTCTTCATGCACTGCTCCGGTTTCAAGACGGCCCCGAACGTGGGAACGTATTTCGGCCGAATGTATGAGGCCAAATACCTCGCCGGGTTGATCGCCGGCCGGATGTCCAAGAGCGACACCTTAGGCTATGTGGCACCCCACCCCATCCCCGAGGTCATCCGCCACATCAATGCGTACGTCCTGGGTGTGAGGGAAGGTCGTCCCAACGCCAAAATCCACGTCGTGTTCACCAACACCTGGTACGACCCGGCGAAAGAGCGGGAGGCGGCTGAGAGCCTGCTCGACATCGGCTCGGACATCATGTCCCATGGCCAAGACTCCCCTGCCACCATTCAGGCGGCGGCCAAACGGGGCAAGTACGTGTTCGGCTACGACTCGGACATGACGAAGTTCTCCCCGAAATACCACCTGACCGCGCCCATGTGGAACTGGGGCATCATCTATGTCCAGATCGCCAAGGCGGTCCACGCCGGAACCTGGAAGAACGATCAGATCTGGCCGGGCATGGAGAGCGGCGTCGTGACCCTGGCGCCTTTCAACAAGGCCATTCCCGCCGGCGTCGTGTCGCTGGTCAAGAAGAAGAGGGCGGCCATTGAGTCGGGGAAATTGAAGGTGTTCCAGGGCCCCATTCAGGACCAAAGGGGCAAAGTCAGGATTCCCGCCGGCCGGTCCGCCACCGCCAAGGAAATGCTCAGCATGAAATACTTCGTTCGGGGCGTCGTGGGAACCCTTCCCGGGGAGAAAAAGTAACCCTCCACGCTGATCGCCGAGAAAGCGGCGGCTCTTCCTGAAAGGGCCTCCGCTTACCGGCTGAAGCACATTCATGGGACGAAAAAGGGCGGCCGGAAACGGCCGCCCTTTTCTTCGTATGCCCGGTGAGACCGGGACAATCGACGCGGAAGCCGGCCGGTCCGTCAGGCCACGGTCGCCGCCGCTTCTTTCCTGAAGTGGGACATCACCCCCTCAGCGAACAACTCCAGGTTTTTTTGGGCGAGGTCGTGGGGCAGGCTTCCAAAGTGCAGGACCGCCACCAGGAGTCCCAGACCGGATTCTTTCCGGCATTCTTCAAGTTGTTGACGCACGGTCTCAGCGCTTCCCACAAGGATCATCCGCTTCTCCAGGAGGCCGCGAGGCTCCACCCTTTTGCCCATCGTCTTCATTTTGTCCCCCAGGATTCGCGCCATCGACTTTTCCGAGACGTAGCCCGGAGGAAACAGCAACTGGGGCGTCATCCTCAGAAACCTGTTGAAGAGGCAATCGATGTGGGGCTCGGCCTCTTTCCAGGCGATTTCATCGGTCTCGGCCACGTAGATGGGGACGGCCCAGCCCAACTGCTCGGGTGCGGCCTCATAGCCGAATTTCGCGGCCTCTTCTTTGTACTCTTCATGCAGGAGCTTCACTTGGGAGAAGGGGCTGTATATCTGGATGTAAGGGTAACGGTTCTCGGCCGCAAAAGAGATCGTCTCCGCGCTTCCCATCGAGGGCATCCAGATGGGCGGGTGCGGTTTCTGGTAAGGACGCGGCCATGGGTTGACGTAGCGGAAGTTGTAATGCTTTCCCTCGAAGGCGAAGGGACCCGGCTCCGTCCAGGCGCGCAGGATCAGGTCGAGGGCCTCATAGAACCGGTCCCGCGAGGTGGTGGGGTCCATGCTGAATGAAGTGAACTCGGACCCGATGCCACGCACGATGCCCGACACAATCCGCCCCTTGGTGATCACGTCCAGCATCGCCACTTCTTCCGCCACCCGCAGGGGATGGTCCCGCAGGTTGATGGCGTTGCCGAGAATGGCGATCTTCGACCGGGAGGTCCGTCTGGCCAGGGCCGCCGCGATGACGTTCGGCGAAGGCATCAAGCCATAGCAGGTCTGGTGATGCTCGTTGACGCAAATGGCGTCGAAGCCCAGCTCGTCGGCCCGCTCCAGGATGTCCAGGTACGCGTTGTACAACTCGTGACCAAGCTCCGGGTCGTAATAGGCGTTGGGGATCGTCGCCCAGGACGAGCCGAGCTTTTCGACGTAATCTTCGGGCATGTAGATGTAGGGCATCAGATGGAAATAACAGAACAGCATCTTGCAACCCCCCCTCGTGGCACTCCGAAATGTCAACGGATCGACCGCCTCGGCGATCGGAAACTCGGTTCCGGTTCGGTTTGAGGCGTGTGGACCCTCCCAACCTCATCCGCCAAAAGGCGTGCAGGGCGGGACCCACCGACCCGGTTCCCCCACCCGGCCCTATCGGGCGTCGGATTTCTCGCCGTTTCCGCGCCCCCTCTTCAGGAAGCGGGACTTCCTCTCGAAGCGGACTTCCGTCTCGCCCAGGTCATCGCCGATCCGCAAGATAAAGGGGATCGGCGCGTGGCGGTCGAGCCCGCTCAGCTTTGCCCCATGGCCCTGATCCGGAACTTCCCGTCCCGGTGAATCTTCATCCAGGTGACCCCGCCGATCCTGCCTTTATAGCGAAAGTCTTTGGCCGCCCCATCTTCCCCCGAGATAACCTCCCGAAACCGGACAAAGGACCCGGCGGGAATCGTCTCGCTAAATCCTCCGAACGTTACAGTCACGTCTTCATGGAGGGGGTCGATCCCGTCGCTCCCCTCGCCCAAAGAGAAACTCCCCTTGAGGCGGAACCGGTCTCGGTAAGTCTTTTCGCTCACCTTGAGACGGACCTTCCGGACCTCGAACGCGGCGAAGCGCACAACCGAACTCTCCGGCCGAATCGCCGACCCGGGGGGGCGCTCGTCCGGGAGACCGGGCCGATCTTCAAACGCAACGGCCATCGGGCACCGGGTCCGCACGTCGATCGCCGTGACGGAGCCGTCCGCATGACTCACATAAGCGCGGGCGCCGTCCGGGGGTATAGCCATCTGCGCGGGGAAGTCTCCTTCCAGGGCAATCGTCTCGATGACCCGGTTGAATTCCGGGCTGTCCGGATCGGCGTCGATGACGTGGACGCGGGCGGTTTGGCCGCCCCCCCGCCCTCTCCGCCCCCCGCGGACGCATACACCCTTTTCCCGTCCGGAGTGATCCACACTTGTTGGCCGCCCCTCTCGGGTCGGTTCCTGTCAGTCAAATCCGGGCCTGGGTCCGCCAATCGCCTCGACTACACTGGGAGAAGTCCGGCTGACTCTCCGGGTCATAAAAGCATACCGGAGCCAGCGTCGCAATTTTCCCACACCACTCCTAGCCGCTCAAGCGACCCACCGGCAGCTACGACCAAGGCGTCACCGGCTTGGGCGCTCGCTCTCCGTCTACATAAATCGCGTCCACATGCTCGTCGAAAAAACAGAGCAGGTCTTTGATTTTGGGACATTCTGCGATGGGATCGGGATAGCTCCAGACGATGTCCGCCCGGACCGCGCCGCCCGCCCGGACCGACCAGTAGCGCGCGGTCCCTTTATAAGGACGGCGCGTCGATGTCGGGGTCGGCTCGAGGAACTCCATCCGGACGTCTTCCATCGGGATGTAGTAACGAACCGGAAATCCGGTCTCCAACAGAAGAGAAGGCCGGCGGGTTTCGGCAACAACCTCCCCCCCAACCATCACCCGGACGTGGTGGGCGCTCTTCAAGACATCGACCCGTTTGTACGGATCGCGGGCGTGGACGAAGACCTCTTCCTCCTCCTCGGTCCAGGCGTCCATCGCGTTCCATTCGAACGCCAGATAGCCTCGGATGTCCGCGCCTTCATCGGAGGGATTCAGGTAACTCCAAACCGCGTTCTCGGCCGTCCGGCCACCCACTTTGAGCGTCCACCAGGTGGCGTCGCCGAGCTTTGGGTGATGCGTGCCGGGGCCGCTTTCCTCCCTCCAGTCCGTGCGAACGTCTTCTTTCGGAAAGAAGTAGATCGGCACGTGCTTCGCCTCGCGAAGCAGCATGACGCCCTGGCTGTCAGCGACAGTCTCTCCACCGAATTCAACCCGCACGTACCGGGGGCTCGGCTCGATGTGGATCCATTGGCCGTCATCTTCCCGAACACCCGGGGCGCCCGTTCTTCTGTCCACCGATCTTCTCCTCTCGCCATCCGAATCGCTCTCAAAAGGCTACCATGCCCCAAAGTCCACAGCGGTGCAAAGGAACGTCGCGGAGCTGAAGGTTCTCCCCGCCAATCGCGGTCCTCCCCCGGGTGGTCATCCCCGGCGGTCCGGCCTATAATCTCCGCGTCCCGAGCGCGCCTGACATCCTTTTCAAGGGAGATGAAATGGGACCGTTGGAGGGCATTCGCGTCCTCGACCTCTCGCAGGTCGTTGTGGGGCCTTATTGCACCATGCTATTGGGCGACCTGGGGGCCGAGGTCATCAAGGTCGAGCGGACCGGCCGGGGGGACGACACCCGGTCGTGGGGGCCTCCCTTTCTGGAAGGCGAGAGCGCCTACTTCCTCAGTCTCAACCGCAACAAGAAAAGCGTCACGCTGAACCTCAAAGACCCAAAGGGGCTGAGTGTCCTCCTGGACCTCGCGGCGAAGAGCGACGTTTTCATCCAGAACTTCAAGCCCGGAACCATCGACCGGCTGGGCGCGGGGTACGGGGCGATCTCCGGTGTCAACCCGAAGGTCCTCTACTGCTCGATCTCCGCCTACGGCTCGACGGGGCCTTATAAGGACTACGCCGGGTACGACGTGATCGTCTCGGCCATCGGCGGGATGATGAGCATCACGGGCGAGCCGGACGGACCCCCGACGAAGGTGGGCGTCGCCATCACGGACGTGGCGACGGGGATGCTGGCGCACGGGTCGATCCTGGCGGCGCTCTACGCCCGCGAACGCACGGGCAAAGGGCAGCACATCGAGCTCTCGCTCCTAGAGACCCAGGTGGCCGTCCTCATCAACCAGGCGAGCAACTACCTGGTGGCCGGGATGGTCCCGCAACGCTGGGGGACCTGTCACCCCTCGATTGTCCCTTACCGGGCCTTCCAGGCGAAGGACAGCTACGTCCTCATCGGCGCCGGGAACGACAGCCTTTATCATCGGTTTTGCGGGGCCGTCGGACATCCGGAATGGGCCGAGGACCCGCGCTTTGCAACCAACCCGGACCGCGTCCAGAACCGGGACGCCCTCGAGGGCCTGATCCAGGAAGTGATTCAGACGCGCACGGCGGTGGAATGGTTCAAGACCATCTCGGACGCGGGGGTGCCTTGCGGACCCGTGAACACCATCGACAAGGCCCTCCAGGATCCCCAAGTCCTCCACCGGAACATGGTGGAGGAGATCGATCACCCCGCCACGGGGCGGATCAAGCTGACGGGGATCCCCGTGAAGATGTCCGAGACCCCCGCCGCAATCCGCCTTCCGCCCCCGACGCTCGGCCAGCACACCGATGAGGTCCTGCGAGACGTTCTGGGCTACGATGAAGGCCGCATCGGGACACTGCGCTCCGCGGGGACCATCTGACGCGGGATTCCCTCCAAAAGGAGATGGTTCAAATGGTCCACAAAGAA
>CAYRGS010000043.1:0-28234 GCA_964423875.1 uncultured bacterium | reverse complement strand
AGACTCCCAAATTACCACTGATCCAGGGTCTCTTTGCAGAACCCTCTGCTCAATCGAAGGGTTAGGGCCGACTTACAGCCGCAATCCCTTGAAAACCCAGCTCTGCCGGCACGCTCACAGGAGATCAGCACAGACTGATCCCCCGTCTCCACCACGTCACTAAGCTTCCTGGTCATCTGCTCCATTATCTGGTGTCTGGTACTGGGGGCGGGGACCACAACCGTCGAATTCGCTCAAGAATCGCCCTGAACAGTTGGTGCGACACCGCCACCTCGGCCAGCTGGAAGATTACGCGGCGGGCATGCCACACGTCCGGCCGCCTCGGGTCTCTTGCAGGCAGGTCCCTGCGGCGTCTGTCAAACCCAGCACGTCATCGAGCTCTCGGGAGGCCAAGCAGACCGGCGTCCGACGGGATCCTCGCTCCATGAAACTCCAGCCTGAGGCGAGGGTCGAAATTGAACCTCAATAGCCTCTTTTTCCCTTCACCCATAGGGTTCCCCTGCTCTGAGGTGGACAGGGGAGGCTAACGGGTTGTTTTTACATCAGAAACGGGAACCACTCTGCTAAAAACTTATAATCCATCTGGGAAATCCGGGTTTATTCTTCAAAAGCGGCCGCGCCGGAATCCCCGAAGCTCTCCCCAGGACGCCCGCCAGAAACCAGGCCTGATCGAAGCCGCGCTCGCGAAACCGCTTCGGGTGGAGGGGGACGTGCGTGATGACGTCGAAAACCTCGTCCGGAAACCGGTCCCGAAAATGCCCGGCCATGAGCTTGCCCAGCGTCACTGACAGGCCGCTGACCCCATCGTATTTGTAGGCGTGGATGATCTCCCGCAGCGCCCCCTCGTACAGGCCGGCCGCGCGGGCGGAGGCGAAAGCGGGCGGCACGTCGCGGCATTTTCCGCAAACGTGGCCGGGCGAATCCGTGAGGGCGAACGCGGAAGAGAAGGGCACGCCGCAGCGGGGGCAAAAGGGCGGTTGAGGGAGGGTGATCGAGTCCCAGCATTCGGCGCACACCCTGGAGGGGGCAGCGGACGCCCGGACGGCCGTCCCAATCCCGTCGCCGCAGGCGGCGCAGGACGCGGGCAACAAAAGACCGAGGGCCCCGTTAAGGAGCCCTCGAAGGTTGGTCCAATCAAGCTTGGTTTTCGGCTTTCCCATCCGCTCAAGCCGCGCGGGGAAAATTCATCCTCCCCCAATTCAGACGCCCACCCGTTGGTCCTTCTTGACGAGCTTCATCAAGGCCGCGCTCTTCGGCCGGCCCATCAGCTCCGGGTCCCGGATGAGGTTCTGCCTGCGGACAAGCAACAGCTCCGCGACGATGGAGACGGCGATCTCGCCGGGAACGTCCGCACCGATCTCCAGACCCATGGGCGCCCGGACCCGCTGGATGAACTCTTCCCGGGAAACCCCCATCTTCTCTTCGAGGTGGCGATACGTAGCGAGGATCTTCGTCCGGCTCCCGATCATCCCCATGTACCGGAAGGGCTTGTCCCAGGCCCACTGCAGGATGTCCTCGTCGTACTGGTGGCCCCGGGTGACGATGATCGTCATGTCCGTCGGCTCGATCTCCGGCATCACGCCGTCCAGATGCTCGAAGTCCTCGACGAGGACAAAATCCTCGGCCTCGGGGAAACGGTCCTTGTTGGCGTACGACTCGCGGTCTTCGACAATGATCAAGCGGAACCCGGCGACGTCCGCCACCTTGGCGATGTGCTTGGAGACGTGCCCGCCGCCGAAGATGTACACCGTGGGCCGGGTGATGATCGGCTCGAAGAACACCTCGAGCGCCACGTCCGATCCGGGGGCGGTGAACGTCTTGTTGTCCGGCCTCTCGTTGTGAAGAACCTCGGCGGCGAACCGGACGACTTCTTCTTCGACGCCCTCGATGACCCCCAGGGCGCTCCCGTCTCTGTAGATGAACATCCGGTCGTCGGGACCGGGCGCTTTGCCGTCGCTCCGGCTGATCACGCTGGCCAGGACGGCCCGGCCGCCTTCCGCGCGGATGCGGACAATCTCGGACAGGATTTCCGAGGAGTAGTTGGAGAGCGGCTCGACCAGGACGTCCACGATGCCGCCGCAGATGTGGCCGCTTTCTCCGGCCTCGGCCTCGGTGAGGTCGAAGCTCATCTTGGCCGCGCCGCCTTTGCGCAACACCCGCTTGGCCTCGGCCCAGACGTCTGCTTCCAGGCAGCCGCCCCCGACCGTCCCCTTCATGGAGCCGTCCTTGTAGATGATCATCTTGGCGTCGGCGCTCATCGGGGCGGAGCCCTTTCGCGCAACCACGGAGGCGACGGCGCCGTCCTCCCCTTTGTCCAGAATCTCCTGGATCTCTTTATAGATGTCGACCATGCTTTCCTCCGTTGTCCTTCCCCGGCGCGTCCGGATCGCGGTCCAGCCCGGTGGGCCGTGCGCGCGCCGCCCGCGGCGGGTTTTTTCGGATACTCCGTCGAGTCCGGCCGGATTCGCGCCCATCGCCATAAGGCGTTTTCGGCCGCGCTTATCCGACCTACACCCTTCGAATCTCGTCCCGCTCCAGGCTCCCGGAAAAAACCGACTCCAGTTGAACGAGATTATTATCTTTTAGTATATAACGAATCTCCCCGGCGGGGACAACCCGGCCGCATTCATCCGACTGATTGAGAAACCCAATCAGCCGGGCCCCTTCCGGGCATCCCCGGAAGATGCCGTCCGGACGGGCCAGGAGCGCGCCATAGGCGTCCAGCCCGATGGCCTCCCCTTCGGCGAGCCCCGTCACTGAAGCCGCCCGTTCGGGCCGGAAGACCGACTCCCGGTCCAGGGGCCGGCCGAGGGCCGAGAGGCCGAGAACACCGATTGCCAAATGGACGGGACGGGGCCACACGGGCTCCCCCTCCCCCGGGGCCTTGAGGGGCCTCCTCTGGGCGCCGTCCGCCTCAACCAGCAGCCACGCTACCTCGTCCATTTCAATGAGGGGGCCCGCCCAGTCTGGCGGGATTCCGTCCAGCTTGTCCCGACCGTAACGGGGATCGGCATGCGACCCCGCGGCCAGGACGACGCGGACGTCCTTGCGGGCGGCCTTCCGGGTTTGATTCCGGGCTTCCTCCAGGCCGGCGGAAACAATAACGGCTTCGGCCTCTTCCTCCGTGGGCCGGAAGATCTTCGTGGTCGTTGTGATGAGGACGATTCCGCCCGCCTTCGCCGCCTCGAGGGCCATTTCCCGCGCCAGACGGTAAAGGAGGGTCGTTTTTCCCCCCGCACCCACGATGGCGACAGAGGACTTTGGAGGAATGTCAAAGGCTTTGAAAAGATTCATGATGTGAAAACTTTGGGGGGACATATTGAAAATTTCACCCGGTGGGGTGTGTCCCCCCCAATCCCCTCTCGAAAACTTTCGTTTCGCGATAGCGGGCAGCCCTGAAGGGCCGCCCGCTATCGCAAGAGGCAAATTTCACCGAGGGATGGAGCCATGGCCGCGCCAAACAGACGATTTGAATTCACCTAACCTCCAAGCGCGGGAAAGGCCAAGCCAAAGGCTTGGCCGGGTAGGGCGGCCATCTTGGCCGCCCTACCAAGGGGGTTTGGGGGACGTCTTTCAAGAAGCCCCCAAGGTTTTGATCCTCTCCCTCACCCTGACCGCTTTAAGAAAAAAGCTCGCCCTTGGTTTTCAGGGCGGCGCTGACGAAGGATTGGAACAGGGGGTGGGGCACGCGGGGGGAAGATCGGAACTCCGGGTGGAACTGCCCCGCCAGGTACCACGGGTGTTGATGCGGCGGGAGCTCGATGATCTCCACCAGGCGTCCGTCGGGAGAAAGTCCGCTCAGGACCAGACCAAACTCCTCCAGCCGCTCTCTCCATTCGTTGTTGACCTCGTAGCGGTGGCGGTGCCGCTCCCGCACAGCGGGATTTCCGTAGATGTCTCGGGCCATCGTCCCCTCGCCGAGTTCGCAGGGATAGGCGCCGAGCCTCATCGTGCCGCCCTTGTCCCCGTCGGCCTGCTGGTCGGGCATCAGGTCGATCACCGGATGCGGAGAGGCCGGATCGAATTCCGTGCTGTTGGCCCCTTCCATCCGGCAAAGGTTGCGGGCGAACTCGATGACGGCGCATTGCATCCCCAGGCAGATGCCGAAGAAGGGGACCTTCCGCTCCCGGGCATACCGGATGGCTTGGATCTTCCCTTCCACGCCCCGGGCGCCGAATCCGCCGGGCACCAGGATGCCGTGTGCGTCCCGGAGCAGCGTCTCGGGTCCGCCGGCCTCGATTTCCTCGGCGTCCACCCATTCCAGATCCACGCGGGCGAGGTTCCCGATTCCCCCGTGAGTGAGCGCTTCGCTCAGGCTTTTGTAGGACTCCTTCAGCTCCACGTATTTGCCGACAATGGCGATGGTGGTCTGGGTTTCGGGCTTCCGGAGGACTTCCACGATGGCCCGCCAATCATCCAATTCGGGAGAGGGGGTCCGGATCGCCAGTTTCCGCGTCAGGATGCCGTCCAGCCCCTCTTCGTGAAAGGCCAGCGGCACCTCGTAAATAAAGTCCACGTCGCGGGCATTGACGACCGCCTCTTCCTCGACGTTACAAAACAGGGCGAGTTTGGCCTTGATCTCGGGGGGCAGCGGGCGGTCGCACCGGCAGAGCAGAACGTCGGGCTGGATACCGATTTCCCGAAGCTTCATGACGCTGTGCTGGCTGGGCTTGGTCTTGAGCTCGTCGGCGGTGTGGATGTAGGGAACCAGGGTGACATGGACGTACAGGACATTTTCCCGCCCCACGTCCCAGCTGAATTGCCGAATGGCCTCCAGGAACGGCAGGCTCTCGATGTCGCCGACGGTCCCGCCGATCTCGCAGATCACCACGTCCTTCCCCGGGGTAATGGCGTGGATGTTCGCTTTGATCTCGTCGGTGATGTGAGGGATTACCTGGACCGTTCCGCCCAGGTAATCGCCCCGGCGCTCCTTGGTGATGACGGAATAGTAGATCCGGCCGGTGGTGACGTTGTTGGCCTGCGTCATGGTGGAGCGGGTGAAGCGCTCGTAGTGGCCAAGGTCGAGGTCGGTTTCCGCCCCGTCGTCGGTGACGTAGACCTCCCCGTGCTGAAAGGGGTTCATGGTCCCGGGGTCGACATTGATGTAGGGATCGAACTTCTGGAGAGTGATGCGGAGACCGCGGCTCTCGAGGAGGGCGCCGATGGACGCGGAGGCCAGCCCCTTGCCCAGGGAAGAGAGAACACCGCCGGTGACAAATATGAATTTCGTCCGACTCCCCCCGCCGCTCATACCGTCCGTTTCGCTCAAGCCCGTAAAAGCTCCTCAACCCGGCGGATGTCCTCGGGGACGTCCACGCCGATGCAATCCCGCTCCGTTTCCACCACCTGGATCTTGTATCCTGATTCGAGGGCGCGCAACTGTTCCAGCCCCTCGGCCCGCTCCAGGGGGGTCGGCGGGGTCGATGCCAGTGTGGCGACGACCTCCGAACGGTAGACGTACAACCCGATGTGCTTGAAACAGGTCTCGGGCGGCTCGACGCGATCCCCTTGAAGAATCTCTCCGGAGGTGAGTCTCTCCCACGACCCCCGATTGTAAGGGATCGGGGATCGGGAAAAATAGAGGGCGAAGCCCCGCGCGTCCACGACCACCTTCACGACGTTGGGATCGAAGAATTCCTCCTGCGACTGAATGCGCTTCGCGAGCGTGCCCATCGGGACGTCCGGGTCGCCCAGGAGCGCGAGGACCACGGCGTCGACGTCTTTCGGATCGAGGAGCGGCTCGTCCCCCTGGACGTTGACCACCCACTCGAATTCGGCCCCCGCCGCGGCTTCAGCGATGCGGTCGGTCCCGGAGCGGTGGTGGGGGGAGGTCATGACCGCCTTCCCGCCGAAGCCCTCCACCGCATTTCGGATGCGCTCATCATCGGTGGCCACCCAGACCTCCTCCACGTAGCGTGCGGCCCGGACCCGCTCGTAGACGTGCTGGATCATCGGCTTTCCGTCGATCGAGGCGACGGCCTTGCCCGGAAACCGGGTCGAGGCGTACCGGGCGGGGATGACGGCGAGGACGCTCATGGGGACAGCGATTCTCTCCGGGCGGGCGGGCCCTACCGGATTGTGGGGCGATTCCCCTCCAGTTGGCAGGCCGGGCATCTTGCCCGGTCCGAAAGGCGCCGCAGCGGCGCACAGGACGGCACCTCAATACGCGTGCTTGTGGATGATCCCCTTCCAGAGTGTCAGCCACAGGATCTTCAAATCGAACCCCAGCGACCAATTCTCGATGTAGTACAGATCGCACTCGATCCGGTTCTCGATCGGGGTGTTGCCGCGCCATCCGTTGACCTGGGCCCAGCCGGTGATGCCCGCCTTGACTTTGTGACGCAGCATGTAGCCTGGGATGTTCTTTCGAAAATCCTCGACGAACACCGGGCGCTCCGGACGCGGGCCGACAACGCTCATGTCCCCCCTGAGGACGTTGAACAACTGGGGGAGCTCGTCCAGGCTGGCCTTGCGGATGATCCGGCCGACCGATGTGCGGCGCGGGTCCTTCGGGCTCGCCCACACCGCCCCGGATTCCTCCTCCGCACCTTCCCGCATCGACCGGAACTTGAACATTTGAAACGAAATCCCATCGAGGCCCATCCGCTCCTGGCGGTACAGAACCGGACCCGGCGACGTCAGCTTGATGGCCCCGGCGATGAGGACCATGAGCGGAGAGAGCACGAGGAGGGCGGCGAGCGAGAGCACGATGTCGGCGGTCCGCTTCACCAGCCGGTTCACGCCGAACAGCGGGCTCTCCCGGAGACTGATAACCGGAAGCCCGTCGAAATCCTCGATCCCGGCGTTGAGCTTCATGAACTTCAGGAAATCGGGGACCACCTTGATGTCGATGAGATCCTCGCCCAGTCCCTCCAGAACGCGCTGGAGGTGGTCCTGGCCGTCCATGGGCAGGGCGATAAACAATTGTTCCGCCTGAAATCGGAGGATGACTTCCCGGGCATCTTCCAGCCTCCCCGTCACCGGGACACCGCTGATTAGACTTCCGACCTCCTCCTCCCGGTCGGTCAGGTAGCCGACCACCTCGATTCCCAGGACTTCGTTGCTCCGCATCCTTCCACCCAGATCGACGCCCAACTCCCCGGTCCCGGCGATCAGAATCCGGCGAACCTCATAGCCGCGCCTCCGTAAATTCTTCAGGATGGTCTGCGCCAAGGTTCGTGCGATCACCGCGTACACCGTAACGATGATCCAGTAATAGGCCATCACCACGCGCGAGAATCGGGCGAATGGAAATTCACGATAGAAAAACGTCAACGCCGTCAACAAAACCAAGGAAAGCGTGGCCGCCTTCCAGGCGTTCCAGGCCCGGGCCCTCAGGGACCGGCTCAGCTGGGGCCCATAGAGATCCAGCAGCCGGGCCGCCGCCAGCCAGAAAACCAGAACGATCGGAACGAACGACAGGTAGTGGGGAAAAGTCGGATAGGCCTTGATCACGGGGATGATATCGACGTTGAACCGCAGGAAAAACGCCGTCGACCAAGCGGCGATCACCGCCAGTACGTCCGCAAGGACGAGGACGAAGACAGCCAGGTGAGCATACTTCTTCACGAGATGGGGACCTGTCCTCTTGCGATCATGCGCCCCGCCGCCTCGCCATGAAACGCGGCGTCGGCTTCCCGCAGGAATTCGGCCATCGCCGTTCGGAAGTTCTCGGTGTCGAACCGGAGGGCGTGCGCCCGGACGGCGTCCGGGTCGAAATCCCCTTCCCTTCCCTCGAACGCCTCGATGGCGTCGGCCAATCCGGCCGCCGTCTCCTCCGGGAAGAATACACCCGTGGCGGGACGACCCTCGGGATTGTCGGGGCCAACAACGGTTTCCAGTGCGCCTCCCTTCGCCAGCGCGATGACCGGCCGCCCGGCCGCCATGGCCTCGACGGGGGCAATGCCGAAGTCCTCCTCGCCGGGGAAAAGAAACGCCCGGCACCCTTCATACAGCTCGACGAGCTCCCGGCCCGTCTTCCAGCCGAGGAATTCGATCTTCGATCCGGGAAAGGAAGCGCCCAGCTTGCGCAGGCGCCCCTCGTCCTGTCCCGACCCCACCACCTTGAGGGGACGGCCTAGGCGGCCCGCCGCCTCGACGGCCAGGTCGATCCGCTTATAGGGCGCGAACGCCGAGACGACGAGATAGTAGTCTCCACCCTCCGAGGCCCGGAATCGCCCCGTATCCACGGGGCAATAGACCACCTCCGAATCGCGCCTGTAGTATTTCCGGATTCGTCCGCGGACGGCCTGCGAAATGGCGATGAACCGGTCCACCCGGTTTGCCGAGGCCACATCCCACGTCCGCAAGTACGTGAAAATCGGCGGCAGGAGCCACCGTCCCAGGACACCCAACCGATCGTCGGGAAAATAGCGGTGATGGCTTTCCCACGCGTAGCGCATCGGGGTGTAGCAGTAACAGACGTGAAGCGTGTCCGGCCGAGTAATCACGCCCTTGGCGACGCAGTGGCTGGAGCTCAGGACCAAGTCATAGGGCGTGAGGTCCAGTCGCTCGATGGCCGCCGGCATCAATGGGAGCAACCAGCGGTATCGCTTTTTCGCACCGGGAATGCGCTGAAGGAGCGAGGTGTAGATAGGCCGGGCCTCGATGCCCGCCGACACCGAGCCTTCCCGGTGAATCAACGTGAACAGGTCCGCCTGGGGGAACAGCTCGCAGAAGACCTCGAGGGTATACTCGCCCCCGCGCATTCCCGTCAACCAGTCGTGAACGATGGCGACCTTCACCGGCTTACTCATCCCGATCGGCCGAATCGACTTCGACCGCCTCTTCGTACACCTTCCAGGCGGCCTGGGCCATCCCACGGGCCGTGAAGGATTGCGCCCTACTCAGCCCTTCGCTTCGAAGCCGAATCCTCAGATCCTCCCTCGTGAGCAAATCATAAAGAGCCGAACTTAGGCGGTCAAGGTTGTCGGGCGGGACCTGAATCGCGGCGCCGCCCACCACCTCGGGGAGCGACGCGGCGTCCGAGCAGACGACAGGCGTCCCGCACGCCATGGCTTCGAGGGGCGGATAACCGAATCCCTCGCATCGGGAGGGAAAGGCAAACACCGTCGCCGCCCGGTAAAGATCGGCCAATACCCCGCCGCTCACCGGTCCCAGGAAATGGACGCCCTCGAGGCCGGCGTCCGCCGCGCCGGGGCGAAGCTCCTCCCGGTGAACGGTCGCCGCCAGGGCCGGTTTCTTCCTTCCCGGGTCCTCCCGCTCCATTCTTGTCGTCAGCCGCCGGTAAGCACGGAGGAGGCCGTGGAAGTTCTTGTGCGCCTTGGCGTTTCCGACATAGAGAACGTAAGGGCCGTCGAGGCCGACGGCCTCCCGGACCCGGAGGGGCGCATCTCCGTCCGGGTCGGGGGAAAAGCCCCGCGCGAGTCCGTTGTGGATAACCTTTACCTTTTCGGCCGGCACTTCCAGGCGGGAAACGATGTCGTCTTTGGAATGTTGCGAGACGGTGATGATCCGCCTGGCGGCCCGGGCGCTCCGGGGAAGAACGTGACGCGCGTAGGCGTAATGAAGGGGGGTTTTGTGATCGGACGGAAAGCGGAGGTGGATCAGGTCGTGAATCGTCACCACAGCCGGGAACCCGGCCCGGTAGGGGTAAATGTAATGAGGGAAGTGCGCCAAGTCGAAATCACGGGAACGGAGCGCCCTGCGCAGACCGGGGATCTCCCAGGGAGAATACACCCGGACGTCGCAGGGAACGGCCCGAACGACGCCGGGGCCGCCCGGGAGGGGAAACACCGGAAGGTCGGCCGGAGGAACCAGACAGGCGACCTCATGCCCGCCCGCGTGAAGGATCTCGCCGAATCCTTCCAGCAGGACCCGCACGTACGTCCCGATCCCCGTCCATCTCCACATTCGGGCGTCTAGGAGGATTCGCACGCCAGTACCGCCTCTTGAGCCGCTTCCACCGTGAGGGTCTCCATGCACTCGTGGTTGTGTTCGGTGCAGACCTTGAGGGCGCACGGGCTGCACCCGACGGCTTGACGGATAACGCGGGTCCGCGTCCCCACCGGAGCCCACTCGGCGACGTCGTTCGTCCCGCTGAAAAGCGCCACGGTCCGCGTTCCCAGGGCCGCGGCGATATGGACCGGCCCGGAATCGTTTCCAACCATCAAATCGGCCCGAGCGAGGAGGGCCATCAACTCGCGAAGGGAATTCTTTCCCGTCAGGTCAAGCGCCCCCACGGGCCCGGCTGTCCGAATGACCTCGGAGACTAGGGCCGACTCCTCCCCGGACCCGATCAGGGCGATCCGATACCCGCGCGATTCGGCCAGCCATTTCGCGAGGGCGCCGTACCGGGCCGGCCGCCACCGTTTCGTCGGATACCCCGCCCCCGGATGAAGGACGGCAAGCCTTTCCCCCGCCCCGATTTCGGGAGGGTTCGCGCCGACGCCGGAGGGGCCGCCGTTCCAGCCGGCGGACGCCAGCCTTCGATCCATCGCGCCGTGCTCGGCCTCCGAAACCCAAAGCCGGGGCGTCGGCCGGAAGCCGTCCGGGCGACGCCACCCCAGGGCCTGAACAACCGCCACGTTCCGCTCCGCCTGGTGGGTCCCCGAAATGTGCTCCAATTCCCGCGAAAGGAGGAAACCAGCCCCTCCCCACCCGTAACCGACCTTGTGCCGGACGCGGCCCGCGGCGAGCAGAGCGATCACCCGGGGGTCGCCCCGCAGGTCCAGCCCAACATCGAATCGCCGACGCCGCATCCACTGGAGAACGTCGAAAAGGTCTCGCCCACCCGAGTGGTTTTCCCGGTCGAACCACGGGCTTCGAAACGAGACGACCTCATCCACATGGGGGTGATGAATCAACAAAGGCGCGGCCCAAGGGCCGACCAGGGCCGTGAGCTCGGCGTCCGGATAGAGGGCGCGCAGGGGGGAGAACGCGGCGGTCGAGAACACCACGTCGCCCAGGTGGTCGGGCCGGACGACGAGCACTCTTTGGACGTCCCGGGGGCTCGGCGGCTCCGGGGCCTTCGGAGGCCGGCCCCGCTTGTCTCCCAGCAGGCGGTCTCCCAAGGCGTCGACGATCCGCGCCGCCGCGCGTCGCCGTGCGGAATGATACGGATAGGGACGAGCGGCCAAGTCAGCCTCCCGCGGGGTGTGCGGATTCGCGCCCTTTGACGGACCCGCCCGCTTTCCCGGACCCGAGACCCATCGCCGCCAGATAGGCGCGCCACTCCTCCCAACTCACCGCGCGAAAGGCGGCCAGGCACCCGACGTAGACGACGGCGGCGAGGGGGATTGTCCCGAAAACACCGATCGGGGCGAACAGGACCACAACGCCCATCACCCCCGCGGAAAGCGCGTACTTCATGATCGGCGAAAGCTCGATGGTCTTCAGGTGGCCACCGAGGAGTCGCAGGCCGATGAGCATCAGCGTGCACTCCGTGATCAACGTAGCGACAGCGGCGCCCATGAACCCGTACCGGGGAATCCACATCCAGTTCAGGCCCACGTTCAACACGGTCATGGCGGCCGTCAGGGCCAGGTAGATGCGCTGCCGGCCCATGGCGTTCAGTGCCGAAGTCAGCAGATAGCTGAGAAAACTGAACGCGACGGCCCAGCTCAGGATCCGAAAAACGCCCGCCGCATCCGCGAACCGCTCGCCGTAGACGAGGGCGATGATCTCCCGGGAGAGCACGGTTCCCCCGACGGCCACCGGGAGGGCGAGCATCACGATCACATTCAGACTCTTTTGGAAGATCCCGGGCAGGGCCTCCGGCGCGGTCCGGGCGTATTGGGAGATCAACGGGAAGAGCGATCCCAGGATCGCCGTGGGCAGGATGGTCAGCGATCCGATCAGTCTGTACGCCGCGGCGTAGATCCCAACCGCTTCATCGCCCCGCAGGGCCGCGAGCATCAGGATATCCAGCTTCACATAGGCCAGCGTGAACAGGTTCGCAAGGCCCAGGGGATAAGATTCTTTGAGCAGCCCGATCAGGGTGGTCCTCGACCAAACGGGTCTCAGGCGGAATTGCCCCCGCGTCAGCCGCACCAGACACCAGGCGCCGGGCAGGTAGGCTAGGTTCTGGATGGCCAGGAGCCAAATCAGGCTCAGCCCCCACCAGGCCGCCGCCAAAAGACCCAGGGTGGAGAGAAGCTCGCTAGCCACGCCGAGGGCCACGGGTACGCGCATCTCCAACCGAACCTGAAAGATCGAATCGAGGATCTGACGGACCGAGCTGAGCCGGAAGGAAAGAAAAAGCCCCAACGCCGCCCAAGCCACGAGACCCGCGGCGGAGGCGTGGGCGCCGGAGAATCCGATGAGGAAAACGGCCATGCCGGCCGAGACGAAAGCGGCGATCAGCTTGATGGTGAGCGCGGCACCCAGCAGAGCATCCGTCTTCTCGGGGCCCCGGGCCATTTCGCGGACGAGGATGGTCTGGAGCCCCAGGTCGGTCAGGAGGTGGAAAAACTCCACGTAGGTGAGGACGAAAATGTAGAGACCAAAAGACGACTTTCCCAGGGTCCGAGCCAGAACGGCCATCACGACGAGCTTGAGGATGCGCTCGGCCAGCTGCCCGCCGAGCAGCACAGCGGAATTCCGGAACACCCGAGCCCCTACGTTCAACGCCGGCGCCTCTCTCATGAAATCCGCCCGCTCCGTCCAGGCGCCGCCCGCGCGGACCCGCCGCCCCCCGCCAGGGGGGGGGGGGGATTCTCGTGGTTCAGCATGGAGCGATACAGCTCAAGGGTCTTTCCCGCGATCCGATCCCAGGTGAAACGTTCCAAGACCCGTTTCCGTCCTCTCGCGCCCAGCGCGCCGGAAAGATCGGGGTCGTCCCGAAGCCGCGCCAACGCCGCTTTCAGGGCGGAGACGTCCCCTTCCGGAAAGAGGAGACCGGCCTCGCCAACCACTTCCGGGATGGCTCCGCTGTTCGACGCGACCACGGGCGTCTCCGCCGACATGGCCTCGATCAGCACGTGGCCGAACTGCTCCGCCCAATTCCGGGTCGTCAAGGACGGCAGGACTAGGACGTCCAAGGTCCGGAGAAAGGCCGCGACCCCCTCGTGCGGAACCGCCGGCAGAAACTCCACCCGGTCCGAGACGGCCGACTCGCCGGCCAGCGCGCGCAGGCGACTTTGCTCAGGCCCGGACCCGAGGATCCGCAACCGCCATTCGCCCCCAAGCCCCGCGGCCGCCCGCAACAGCAGGTTGACTCCCTTTTCCGGCGCCATCCGTCCCGCATAGCCCATCGTGAATACGTCCGATGGGGGCCGTTCCCCCGGCCGGAACCACTCCGGATCCAGCCCCAGTTGGGGCAGGACATGGACGGTTTCCACGCCCTTTCGCCGCAGCTCGCGCGCCGCGGCCTCGTTGCCGCCGATTCCCAAATCGACCGACCGAAGCGTCTGCCGCTCCATCCAGCCCCGCACCCCGCGAAAGTCTTTACGCAGGTTTTCCCAGGAAAAAAGCACATAGCGGAATTCGGCCTTGCGTTTCAACCGGGCGAACTGGAGCGCCGACACCGACCACGGCTCTTCTTCAACGTGCACGATATCCGGCTGAAGCCCCATGACCAGGGACGACAAGCCGGCCCGGTAGAAGTATCCTCCGGCCCGGCCCGGAAAGGCCGCGGGCAGGCGGACCAGCCGGTAAGCGGCCGTCTCCGCCGGCGGCGAAACGGGCGCTTCCCACCGGCCGGGAACCAGAAGCGTCACCTCGGCCTCCCCGGAGGCCGCGAGCGCCTCCCCCTTGGTCCGGTTGAACGGCGTCACGTACGCGTGGGAGACCAGGAGAACCCGAAACCGGCTCACGTCCCGGTCCCGCTTTCCAAAAGGTCCCGCCCCGCCCGGACAACGTCCTCCACCCGCAGCGCGCCGGGAAAAGGGTCTTTGCCCAAACCGGTCAGGATTCGGTGACCCTCTCCCCATGGCCGCCAGAGCGGGTTGTCGTTGCGGAGTAGGGCCACCAGCTTGACGCCGACCGCTCCCCCCAGATGCATCAACCCCGTGTCCACGCTCAGGAGAAGGCGGCACCGGCGCATCAGGGAGGCGGCTTGGAGAACCGTCGTGCATCCGCACAGGTTGAGGGGGCTCGTCCGCATCCGCCCCGCGACGGCCTCCAGCATGGGGCGATCGGATTCCGCTCCCAACAGAAGCCCCCTTCCGCCGGCCGACTCGATGATGGCGTCCGCGGCCTCCGCGAACTTCCGAGCCGGCCACTCGTCTTCCGGATTGGCCGACGCGGGGGCCAGACCCACGAGCCTTCCGGAAGACCCGGACTCTCCGGCGCGCTCTTCGGCGTATGTCTCCTCTTCCCGATCGGCCGTGATGGCCGGCGGCGGATGGCCCGGCTCCAGACCTACCTGTCTCAACAGATCCAGGTGGTAATCGGCCATCGGCATGGCGGCTTCGGCGAACCGCCGGTCCGCGACGGGATGGGTCAGGAACGCGTCGAACCCGCTGGAGTACCCGATGCGGAGCGCGGACCCAACCGATGCCGCCAGGCGCGCCGAGGCGTAATTGCCCAACAGGTCGAACACGGCGTGAAAGTTTTCCCGGCGAAGCCGGTCGCGCAGGGTTCGCCGCTCATCCGGACTTTTTTTCGGCCCGCGCTTGTTGTCTTTGGAGATCCAGTCGTCCTCGTAACGGATGACGCGCGAGACGGCCGGATGGCGGCCCAGGACGCGGGAAGTCTCTCCACCGGCCAGGACCGATATCGAAGACCCCTGATAAAGCCTCTCCAGCGCCGAGAGGAACGGCGTCACCGTCACCGTGTCTCCCAAGCCGGGCGGGTAGGCGATGACGAGAATCCTGGGGGATTCCTCCGTCTTCAGCGTTCGCGGGCTCAGCGCCCGATCGCGGGATCGGCGCAATGTCGCGGTCACCCACGGCGCCTGAAACCTGGCCAGCCACCGTTTGGCCTCCGTCCGCAGATCCATCTCGCCCTTGACCGTCCCGTGAAGGGTTTCAAACTTTCTTATCATGAAGAATCACGTCCGGCCTGAAACACCAAGTGTATTGGACGCGATCCATCTTGATCCGCGAAAGCGGGGGCCTCGCCTCCCGCTCAAGGGTCCCGGGCGCACCGGAATCCCACTGTAGAATCCTGCCGAAGGGACTGATCGCGCCACCTTCGCGTGCCCAAGCTCAGATAATTCGCGAGGGACATCCAAGAACCGCCCTTCAGTGGCTTCATCCGCGGCGGGACCCGGCGTCTGCTCTTCAACATAGGATGGGGCAAGCGCCTGTCCACCCATTCCCAAACGTTTCCGATCAGGTCGTGGACTCCATAAGGGCTCACGCCTTTCGGGAAGCTGCCAACAGGCGCGGTGAAACGGTATCCATCGGCCGCGAATCTTGACCCGTACCAGTCGTATAACTTGAGCGAGACCACGGGATTAATGTTCGCCCGGTCAAGGACATTGTAGTTGATAAATTGATCCCACCCCCATGACGTTTGGCGGTTGTCCTTCCCACGGCCGGCCTTCAGCCATTCCGCCTCCGCGGGAAGACGGCCCCCGACCCACCGGCAGTAGTCCCGGCCGTCCTCCCAAGACACGCCGACGACCGGATTCTCCAGGTGATTGAACCTTGCGTCGGAATCATATGCGGAAAGCGCCCGGTTCGTGGAATCAACGAATTTCCGGTAGGACCGATTCGTCACCTCATATCGAGCGATTTTAAAGGCCTGGACACGCAAAACGATATGCCATCGATTCCCGTCTTGACTCCCGGGCGCCCGCCGTTCCCAGAGGGGGGGCTTCAGCGGATCCAGATTGCCTTCTTGCTCAGTGATGATCAACAATCCCGCCAGAAAACAGGAAAGGACGGTTTGGAGATTCAGAGCGGTCGGAAAAGACAGGAACGCTTAGAGCAGATTGGAAACCTTGATAACGCCCTTCACACCCGTGGCGAAAAAGGGAACGCCCGTAAATTCCAGGGGATTCCAAAGCGGGAACCGCCAGTCCTTGAAGAGGGATTCGACGAGGTAAAATTGATGCGGTAGATATTGGCGAACGGAATCTTCGGCGAGGATGTCCGGAAACGTGGACGAGCCGAAGAACGCCTTCCATGGATAGTAAAAATTCAGGGCCGCCGCATCAAACCATACTTGATCTTTGAAGATGATTTCGCGAAAGAACAGAATCGCCAAGCAAAGGAGCAGAAAAGGGGGCGCCAATTTTCGCAACCAGGGTGACTGATCCGATGGATTCTGTTTTAACGGCATCAGGGGATTCATCTGGATTTCTCACAAAGCGAAACGCCCGAACAAAATGAGTAAAGTGAAGCGTTTGTCTCTCAAAGACTTGCCCAACGCTCGGGTGTTGACCCAGCCGTAATATCTTGTTCCTGGCGCGCCTGTGACGGGTCGGGGCGCCCACCGGCTCAAGACCGGCCTACGACGGAGAACGCGGCGCCCCCGTAGAGGCGGGCTCCCGGGACCGCATGTCCATCGTCACGCCAATCGCCGTTAACGCCCAGAAGATGATGACGATCTTGGAGTACGCGAAAAGTTCGTCCGTAAACGCCTGAACGAAAAATCCCACCAGCGCCGCCGCCAGGGCCAGGCGGAGGGAGCGCTGGTACACGGGCGCGAAAATGTCCGGCTGCCCGGGCGCCGGCCGCTCCTCCGGCGGAGGGGAGCGCAGTGAATACCAACGCGTCGCCATCACCCATCCGAGAAGACCCAGGAACGTCAGGAGACTCGCGAGGCCCCCTTCAATCATCAGGCGCAAAAACCAGTTGTGAGAGGAAACGCTTCGCGGAAAATCCCGCCATTGGGCAAGGGTTCCGACCAGCCGCTCCCGCCCGTACACCAACTCATAATCCGGAAAGACCCGGGTGAATGAGCCCAACCCGTGGCCGAAAAAGGGACGCTCCACGAAGACATGCCGCGAGACGCGCAGGATATGCGTCCTCGTCAACGCGGAGCGGTCCAGACCGACCGGGTCTCTCGACTGGACCACCCACAAGATCGCCACCACCCCCACCGCCGCCGCGAACGGACCGATGATCCGCCAGGAGCGTCTCCCGGTCCACCAGCAGCCGATCAAGGCGGCCACGGCCAACCCCAGCACCCCGCCGATGCTCTTGGCGACGAACACGGAGCCGCATTGCACCACCAACATGGCGACGAAGAACCACCGCCAACGGCCGCGGGTCTCCCACACGGCCCAAGCCGTGAATGGGATGGAGAGAATCTGAAACGCCGAATAGAAATTCGGATGCCCGATGGTCGACCCGAATTCCGTGGCCCATTTGCCCGTATCCGGATAGGTCAGGGAAAGGACGTCTCTGCCGAGAAGGATGTGGCTGACGCGCCCGGCCATCCCCAACAACGCGACGGCCCAGCCCGACGCCACGACCACTTGAATCGCCGATCGCATCGCTCTCCGGTCTCTCAGCACGTCCAGGCAGACCACGAAGAAGAGGATGTAGGTGAGCTGCTCGGTCAGATACCAGAGTTGATCGCCCAGGCGATTTCGGGTGGTGAGGACGGTCACGCCTTGGTCCACCAGCCAGATCCACCACAGGGAGAGAATGGGGTCCCGGGGGAATTTCCACTGCCTCAGAGAAATCCGCCTCAGGGCCCATCCGCCGATAAGGACCACCAACATCAACTTGTCGAAAGACAGCGTTTTCTCCGCCAGCCCCAGCTCGAAATGGACGTTGACGAGCGGCAGGGAGAACAGCGCCAATGGGAGCGCCGCCTCAGGCCGCCATAAGATGAACCCCAGACACAAGCCCACCGGCAGCGTGAACAGGAAAGCCGGCGCGAAGGGCTGGTTGAAGAGCCAAGGCGACCAGAGGGCGACAGCGAGGGACATGCCCAGGGTGAGGAGGAGCGGACCCCTCGGGGGCGCCCGCCGGATGGAGCGGGTGAAGGGAGGGGACTCGCCGTTCATCAGGGATGCGGACATCTAGGGATTCTTCACCAGAGAACCGGGCTGAAGGATGCCTGAGAGTCTCTGAAAAGGCACGCCGGCATCTCTGCAAAATCGAAGGATGTCGTCGAGAAGATCCGGCCCGGCCGAAGGGATGGCGACCAGGACCTCATCGATCCGGCGGCGCCGGACCTCCCGGACGATGACCTCGCGCGGGCCGAGGATCGGAACGCCGGCGATTTCCCGGCCGACTTTGTCCGGATCGTCATCGAGGAAACCGACCGGCAGGTAATCTAGCCTCGGGTTGTTCCTCAGCTCCCGCAGGAGCATTTCCCCGGCGTCTCCAGCCCCCATGATGAGGACCCGTCTTCCGCCCGGCCGGGTACGGGAGAAGTACTCCCGCAGGCCCCGGAAAAGGAGCCGGATCCCCGACACCAAGACAAGCAGCAACCCCCAGTCGATGATGAACACCGCGCGGGAATGCCCTTGAAAACGGCTCAGATAGATAAAGACAATGATGCTGATGATCGACCCCAGCGTGACGGCCTTGGCGATGGCGGCGAGGTCCTCCACGCTGACGTACCGCCAAACGTTGCGGTAAAGCCCGAAGTAAAAGAAGGTCCCCAGCTTGATCGCGATCACCACGGGAAGGGATTCGACGAACAGGTCCATGTACCAATCCGTGCCGATCCCCTCGAAGCGGAGACGGTACGCCAGGAAATAGGCGACGCAGATCAGACAGAAGTCGATCAGGACTTCCAGGAATTGCCGCTTATACAAGAGCAGGGTGTTCAAGAGCACCGGGCCGGACGCGCTCCCGGCGGCGGTCCGGTCCCTGCCGTTTCCGGCCTCGGGCGCCGCCCCTTCGGGATCGACCTTCACCTCGCTCAGGAACCGGCCGATCACGACGATGAGAATCGCCGTCAGGACGGTCAGGATGATCACCAGCGAGAGGTCGACCCGGGCGTAGAAGAAAGTCACCAGGCCGAAGAAGATGCTGAACGCGTAGACCAGGAGGACCGCCTTGCGCTCGCTGAGGCCCAGGGTCACCAACCGGTGCGAGGTGTGGTCCCGCCCCCCCTGGGAAATGGCCTGTCCGCGCAGCCGCCTCAGAAGCGCCACGAAAGCCGTGTCGAAGATGGGAACGCCCAACACCATAGTCGGAACGATCAGGGTGGCGACCAGGTTGGAGACATGGTTGGCCGTTCCGATGATGGCGAGCACCGAAATGAGGTATCCGATGAACATGCTGCCGGAATCGCCCATGAAGATGCGCGCGGGATTGAAGTTGTAAAACAGGAACCCCAGCGCCCCGCCCGCCAGGGCCAGACAGACCAGCGCGATGAAGACCTCGCCGCTCAAGACGGAGTAGGCGAACAGCGTCCCAGAGGCGATGACCGCGATGCCGGCGGAAAGCCCGTCCATGTTGTCGATGAGATTGAAGGCGTTCGTGATCCCGACAATCCAGAAGATGGTGAGCGGGATCGAGACGGCCTTGGGGATGAATTCAAAATAGATCCCCGAGTAAACGGCCGTGCAGGCGCCGATGATCTGGGCCAGCAGCTTCGCGTAGGGCGGGGCCTTGCGGATGTCATCGATCAATCCCACCAAGAACATGAAGCTGCCGCCCACCAGGATGCCCAGCAGGCTCTTGTCGTTTTCAATCGGGACGAAATAGAGAACCGTCGCCATTACGGAGACGAAGATGGCGACCCCGCCGAAGAGCGTGGTCGTTCGGCGGGACCAACGGTCGGGGTGCGGGCGGGCCACCCACCCGTAACGGTTGGACACCCACCGCACGGCGGGGGTCGCAATCAAACCGAGAATCAAGGCCGCCAGGAACGGCTGGAGGTAAAACCACATCGGAAACGGTTGTTCCTTTACCAACGCTCAGGCCGAAAGGACGGACATTCGGGCGGACGCCCCTCGGACTTTATCTCATGAGAGCGGGTTTCCGGTGGCGCCGGGCGCCCGCATCAGGCCGCCACGGACTCCGGACGGGGCTTTCCCCGACCCTCCAACACGTGCCGGTGCCAGAGTTCCAGCACCAGCAGGTTCCAGATGAGAAAGGCGTGATCCGCCCGCCCCCGCGCGTGCTCGTCCATCATGGAGGTTACGGCGTCCTCCCGGAAGTACCCCCTTCGAAGGGCCGAGGGGTCCAGGAGAATCTCCCGGGCGTACTCGCGCAGCTCCCCCCGGAACCACCGGGCCAGGGGAACGCCGAATCCCATCTTGCCGCGGCCCAGGATACGGTCCGGAACGATTCCGGCATACGCCCGCTTCAGGATGTATTTCGTCTTCCCGCGGCGGATCTTCATCCGGGTCGGGATTGAAGCCGCCATCTCGACGAACTTGTGGTCTAGGAAAGGGGATCGGGCCTCCAGGCTGTGGGCCATGGTCATGATGTCCATCTTCACCAGCAGATCGCCGGGCAGATAGCTTTCCAGATCGAGCGCCATCACGCGCTCGACCGGGTCATGTATCCCCATGCCGTCCCGCACCCGCAGGAAGGTCTCCTGGAGCGGATGCTCCGGCGCTCCGTTGAGCGAATCCCGCAATCCGTCGGACAGCAGGTGATGCTGCATATCCTTTTGAAGAACGGACACCCACCGGAAGTAGCGCTCCTGCGGCGTCAGGAGCAGGGTATCGGAGAACCGCCGGAGCCGGCGGCGGATTCCCTTTTCGTGCAGGGGGTTGCTGAGCGCGCCCCGGAGCGTCGCGCGGATCCCCCGCCGCAGGGCCGCCGGAAGCCGGTCGAGGCGGACGCCGAGTCCGGTGGCGACGTAGCGATCATACCCCCCGAAGGTCTCATCCCCCGCGTCGCCGTTGAGGGCCACCGTCACGTGCCGCCGGGTCATCTCCGCCAGATAGAACGTCGGCAGGGCCGAGGAGTCTCCGAAGGGCTCCCCGAAGTGCCGGACCAGACGCGGCAGGATCTCCACGGCGTTGGGCTTTACGATGAATTCGTTGTGATCCGTCCCGAACTTTTCGGCAACGGTCCGGGCGTGTTCCAGCTCGTTGAAGATTTTCACATCGAAGCCTATGGAGAACGTCTTGACCGGCGTATCCATCAGGCCGGCCATGGCGGCGACCACCACGCTGGAATCGATCCCGCCGCTGAGCAAAGCCCCCAACGGGACGTCGCTCACCAGGCGGAGCCGGGTGCATTCCTCGACCCGCTCACGGATGCCCTCGATGTACTCCTGCTCGGCGGCGATCCACTTGGGCTCCCGAGCCACGGACCAGTACTGCTCGATGCGGCTCTTCCCCTTCTCCCGGACCAACAGGTGGGCGGGGGGAAGCTTGAGGATCCCGCGGAAGATCGACGCCGGCGCGGGGATGTAGGAGACCGTGAGAAAATCCACCAAGGCGCCGCGGTCCAGCTCCCGGTCCAGCGCGGGGTCTTCCAGCAGGGCGGCCAGCTCGGAGCCGAAGCGGAAGACGCCGATCGATTCCGAATAGAACAGGGGCTTTTGGCCGAGGCGATCCCTCGCGAGGACCAGACGCTGATTGGGCTCATCCCAGATCGCGACGGCGAACATCCCCCGCAGATGGTTCACGAACGACTCGCCGTGCTCCTCGTACAGGTGAACGATGACCTCGGTGTCGGTGCGGGAGCGAAAGCGGTGCCCCTTGGCTTCCAGGGCCGGGCGCAGCTCGTGGAAGTTGTAGATCTCGCCGTTCAGCAGGACCCAGATCGTCCCGTCCTCGTTGGACATGGGTTGCGCGCCGGCCTCACTGAGATCGATGATGCTGAGGCGCCTGTGTCCCAACCCGATGGACCGGTCCCGATAATGCCGGACGAGGACCCCCTCGCCGTCCGGCCCGCGGTGGACCATCCGTCCGCTCATGGCCCGCAGGAGAGGCTCGGTGACCCCCGCTTCCGCGCCCTCGCCCTCAACCAGTTTTCCGCAAATCCCGCACATCTTGGCCGGACCTTTCCATTCAGCGTCAAGGCGCACAAATTCAGTCTATTACACTACCCCCTTCACCCCGGAGAGACAAGAGATCAGAAAGTGGATGGAAGCGCATGATTCAAAAGCGGTGGGGCTTCAGCCCCCCTCCCTCTCCCCCGGCCCGCGAACGGGGGATGCCCCACGGAACCTCTTCGGCCGCCTCAGACCCGCGCCGCGACCTCGAGGGCCCGCAAGCGGTCTTCGGGCGCGCCCTGAAGCGCGAGGACTCCGTAATCGAGACCGGCGTCGCCGAATTCGCCCAGGCGGTCCGCGAACTCCGCCTCATCCCCCACGACCGAATGGGCCCGAACCACGTCGTCGTCGATCATCGCCTCGGCCCGGTCCCAATCCGCCCGGGACACCATATCGGCAAGGGCCTGCCGGTCCAGGGAGGTTCCGGCCAACTCGCGGTTGCGGTCATGGTGATCGCCCCGAAGGATGAACGCCAAGGCCCGGCGGACGGCCGCATAGGCCGCGTTCCGGTCCGATGACAGCGACGCCACGATGACCGACGCGATGGCTTGTCCTTGCGGATTTTTTCCGGCCTTCCCGCCGTCTTCCCCCCCCTCCCCCCCGGTCACAATACCCTTTCCCCACTTGATGTAAGCCGGAGAGCAGCCGCCTGAGAACAGGGCGCCGTCGGCGTGTCTTCCGGCCAGCTGAAGCATGTTCGGCCCGACGGCCGCCAGGTACAGGGGAACCGGAGAGGCCGGGGGAGGAGGGAAGTCGAGCCGCCGATCCTCCATCCGAAAGACCTCTCCCTCGTGCGCGAGGGAGTCTCCCGCCAATGCCTTCCGGACGATGGACAGGGCCTCCTTCATGGTCCGGAGGGGCCGCGCCGGCTCGACGCCGATGGCCCGCAGGTCGTCCGGCTGTCCCGTCCCCAAGACAACGCGGACCCGGCCGGGCGCAAACTCCGCCAGGGTCGCCAGGGACATGGCGATCATCGCCGGGTTCCGAACGTAGGGACTCACCGCCGTCGGGACGACGGCGATCCTCCGGGTTTCGCCGAGAAAAGCCATGGCCGGTCCGAAGGCGTCCCGGAAGGGGATGTGTTCGGCGATCCAGACGGAATCGAGACCGAGATCATCGGCCCGGCGGACGAAATCAATGATTTCCGGCAGCGGGGAGAAGCCATCGTACATCACGCCAACGCGCATGGGATATCCTTCCTTCGGGGTCTCCGGGAGCGCCGGGACAAGCGCGTCACTGGCCGGTGGCGATCGACGGGACGGCGGGGGCGGACGCGTCCGTTATCCGGGTCCGGCCCCCGGCGCTCAATCCGTCAGTGCGCCGGATCCGCCCGCGGCTCGTGGTCCTCGCCCGTTTCGGCCATGCGGCGGAACTCATTTTCATACCCTGGGGGGGAGAAACACCAAGTCAGGCTCAGGGGCTCGTCGCCCGTATTCACGATCCCGTGCCACACCCCGATGGGGAAATAAACGGACGAGCCGGGCGTGATCTCGTATTCCTCATTCTCGATAACGCATTTGCCTTTGCCCCGCCAGAAGAAAAGGATTTCTTCTTCTTTGTCGTGCACGTGATAAGGGATCTCGCTGCCTACGTCCACGTCCTGAACGCCGAACGACAGACGCTCGGACCCCACGCCGTCCGGACTGATGACGATTCCCCAGCCTCGGGGGGCCGTTCCACTCATCCGGAGGGGCTCCGCTTCGCCGGGACGGAAAAAGAGCTTCTTCTGATTCATGGCCGCACGCTCCTTTTTCAGATATTTGAATCCCCCCCCTTTTTCGACGGGCCCGTCATAGTAAGTCATCATTGCACGTCATCGGCGCTCTTGTCAGGATGAACGGGCCTCGCCTCCCGGCCCTCCGCTCGAAGGATGGATGCGGGGCCGCTGATTCGTGGAACAAACGACCGGAGATGGACCACTAAATAGATGTCCGCTGTTCTCAAACGTGGTACGATTTTTGAAGTCTTTTTATTTCCTGAAATTCCTGAAGGGGACAGACTCATGGGCCGTTTCGGGACCCGGCGCCGTCGGGCGCTCCGGGTGTTATGTACGGTTGCGGTTCTTCTCGGGCCTTCGGCCCTTTTCGGCCAGACGCCGGATTGGGTCAAGAAGGGACGCGAGAAAGATGTCACAAGCTCCGACATCAATTGGTACGACGCCTATGCTTATCGCGGCGAAGACGAGACCGATACGCAGGTTTGGGAGAAGGCGAAGACCAAGGCGCTGAGAATGGCCGCCGAGAGGACTCAGGTGTTCGTCGAAAGCAACACCGATCTGAAAAACGAGCTGGTTAAGAAATCGGAGGTCAAGACCTCGACGGGCCTGATCGGGATGCGCATCCTCAAGCGTAAAGACTGCGCGTACGACGACCCCAATCGGCCCCGCCGAACCCATTGCCGATATCAGATCGAGGTCTACTTCGTCTCGAAGCCCAAGCGGCGGGTGCAGGACTTGAATGACCCCTCCGCCCCCCTGACGGTCCGCTTCTCCTCGGACAAGGGGGTCTACCGCAAGGGCGAAGAAATCGTCCTTCGCGTCGTGGCCAACAAGCCGGCGTACGTCCGGATCATCACCATCAACTCGAAGGGGCAAGTGATCCAGTTGTTCCCCAACCAGTACCGAAAGGACAATTTCCTCCGGAAGGGAAGAAAGGAATACCGACTCCCCGACGAACAACATGACCGGTACCGGCTTCAGGTGACCCACCCCCCGTACGGCCGCGAGCGGTTTGTCTTGTACGCGAGCACGGAAAAGCTTCCCGATATCTCGCTCGACCGCATCGCCCAAGGCCTCGGGCTCTACGGCGGAACGCGGAACGAGCTGGACATCAAGACGCGGGACGTCGGGGTTGTCCCCGCACCCGCCCCCACGGTGCCGCGCCCGGGAGCAGCAGGGGGGGAGGGGGGACCGGCCGGCGGACCGGCGGAGTTTTTCGAATCGGCGATCCAAGTCGAGACGCGCCCTTGATGATATCCGTGGAATATTTTCGGGCTTGATTTGTTCTTCAAGGGAGAGCAGATCGCACTTGAATTCACAAGCGGCTGGAACCTTGCCCACTGAGCGGGAAAATGGACTTCGAAGCGTTTAAAAGAAGCGTCAATTTATACCTGGACGGGGAGTTGGATTCCGCCTCCACGGTGAAGTTCCAGAAATGGGTCGAGACCGATCCCCGGTGCGGGGCGATCCTGGAGCAGGAGGAGAAATTGCGTCTCCTGATCCGCGAAACGCTTTCCAAGGACAAAGCGCCCGACACGCTGCGGGCGGGCGTCCTGAGAGACATCCGGCGAAGCGACCGGCGTTCGGCGCACCCGAAAATAGACATCCCTCATAACGGCCAAATCACAGACCCCCATTCAAAATAACCGCCAGGGGGCTACGCCCTTGAGTCGGTTGACTCCCTAGACCCCCACCCCAAAAGGGTAAAAGAGTAAAAGTGATCAAGGGGGGGGCGGAAAGCCGGATTCGTCCGGGCGGGATCCGTGCGCAACCAAAGAAAAAACCCCTCCCCCTCCGGAATTCTACGGATGGATAATCACCCGGATAGCGCCGTCGATGCGCTCCACCGCCGTCTCCAAACCCGTGGCGAACTCCGTCAGGGGGAAGGTGTGCGTGATGAGCGACTTCAGGTCGATCTTCCCCTTCACGATGAGCGCAATCACCTCGGGGCAGGTGTTGGGATTGGCGCGCAGGCCGTACACGTCGATCTCATTCAGCGTGATCTCCCCGAGCGGAAGCGGGACGTCGCCGAGCGTCACGCCCGCATAACAGATCCTCCCGCCCTTCATCACGACGCCGACGGCCTGTTTGCAGGATTCGGGCTTCCCGGCCGTCTCGATGACCGCCTCCGCGCCGATGCCGCCCGTCATCTCCCGGATCGTCTCGACCGGGTCCACCGCCTCGAAGTCCACGGTCTCCGCGCCGAGCTCGGCGGCCTTTTTCAATCTCTCGCCCCGGCCGACAACGATGACCCGGCCCGCGCCCATGGCGGCGACGCATTGAAGGGAAAGCAGGCCGATCCCTCCCGGGCCGAAGACGACGACCGTGTCCCCCGGGCCGATTTTGGCCCGCTTGGCGGAGTGCAGCGCGATGCCGGCGGGGTCCACCAGGCTCGCCTCGTCGTAGGAGAGCGAATCGGGTATCGGGTAAACGCTCTTGACCGAGATCGAAAAATACTCCGAATACGCGCCGGCTGAGCAGTGGCCGTACTGCTTGTGGCCCCGGCCCTCGTTGCCGTAATTCAGGCACAGGGTGTACCGGCCGAGGGCGCAGTTCCGGCAGTACCCGCAGCCCTTGTGGGAAGCGGCGCAGATGCGGTCGCCCGGCTGGAAGTCGAACACCCCCTCGCCCGGCGCGATGACCTCGCCCGCCCACTCGTGCCCGATGGTGATGGGATAGTAAGGGGGCCAGCCCCAGGCGTCTCGGAACACGCCGGCTATCAGCTTGGAGTCCGTCCCGGTGTCGATGGCGATGGAGTGCACCCGGCAAAGGATTTCCATGGGGCCGGGCTCGGGGACGGGGACCTTGCGGAGCTCGAACGCCCCGGGGCCGGTGAGAACGAGGGCGTCCATCTCGGAAGGCAGGGTTGCGGTCGGCATGAGAACCTCCTGAATTTGGCGGAAAACAAAAAGCGTCGGGCGCCTCAATCGGCGCGGCCGATTCCGTGCGAGAACGGGTTCACCTCAATATCCGCGGGCCAGATAGTAGACGGCCACCGACAGGCCCAGTATGCCCAGACCCGCCGAAACCGCCGCGGGCATGGAGGTGACCTCGGGCCAGACGCGCCACGCCAGCGCGGCCAGCATCGCCCCGACCAGATAGACCCACAGGGTGAGCAGGATCCGAAACAGGGCCCGCAGGACGCCGGGAGGCGGGGGCAAGCCCACGGCACCGTATCGGACGGCCAAGCGTCTGAACCCGAGATGGCCCGCCCAGGCCGACAGGCCCATGCCCCCCAAAGAGAGTCCCGCGAACCAAACGGTTAAATAGGGGTTCAATCTTCGCTCCCGCCGGAGGGGGCGACGCTCAAAACCGAAACACCCCGGAAAGAATGATGATCACCGTCATGACCTCGTTGAAAAGACCGAACGGCTTTCGCCGCTCCACCAGGGCGCGAACCGCCTCGGGGACCGGCGGACCGGAGACGGACGACAGCTCCCGCCCCAGGAGCCGCATGATGAACAGCAGGTGCGCCGTGTTCAGGATCATCGCGAAAAAGGCCACATGCTTGACGGTGAGCCAAGTCGTCCCGAAAAAACCGTACCCGCTGAGGATGGACATTGCCAGGCCGCTCGACAGGAGCAGGACGAGTCCCCAGATGGCCATCACGAGGACGCGGAAGAGCATGCGGCTGTTGGCCAGCTCCTCGGCCCCCCCCTCCTCACCGGCCTCCCGGGCGGCCTGTATCCGGGCGCTCAACAGGTAGGTCACGGCGTGAAACCCGATGTAAAGCCCCAGGCCGATCAGGCGGAAGAAGAGAAGGACCTCTTGCACCCAGTACATGGGAGAATCCCCCCGAAGGAAAAGTCGCGGCGGGCGCTTTCCTGGGCTTCGGGTTGGTCACCCCGCGCTCGGAACAAGCCTTGAAAGGCGCTCCCCGCGCACCATCGCAAAACTTTTCTTTGGCGATGGCGCCAACACCGTGAACCTCGATTTCTCACCAACCATTCGCCGTAAGAGGCCCCGATGGGGCGACGTCCTATAGCGGGTTCACGCCTTCACGAAAGCCGTGTAGCGCGGGTCGGTTGACCCTCAACCTCCGCTGGTCTTCCGAGAATGGCGTCAGGACTGAAACATGAAGCGATTAGAAGCTCCTCCTCCGGGCTTGTCAATATCGCTCTGCGCTCAGTGATCCCCAGTGTTCATCGGCCGTGCGGCGGCTGTGATCGTGAGAATAGGGGTTGTTGTTCGAACGGCCCAAATCGCGGACCCTCCGGGTCGTGGACCCCCCGGATCACGGACCCCCCGGTGTCAGGTAGGCGAGGACTCGAAATTCGTCGAGGTCGTCCGCCGAATTCTGCTCTGTAACCGGCGACGGGGAAAGGGCAATCTGCTACCCTCCCCATAGAGAAGTTTGCCTTCCGACCTGTGAAAACCAAAGGAGAGGACAATGACATGAACCAGGAAGAACAGGGCAAGTAGTACGGCCAGCTCATCGCCAAGACGTGGACGGACGAGGAGTTCAAGGCCAGGCTTAAAGCCGATCCCAAGGCCGCCCTGGCCGAGGTGGGGATCAACGTACCAGGTGGACATGAGGTCCACGTCCACGAGGCGACCGCAGACATGCACCACATCGTCATACCCCCGAAGCCTGAAGGCGACCTCTCTGACGTGGACCTGGAGAAGGTGGCGGGGGGAGCAGATCCTAACTGTTACCATCCGTATTGTTTCGGTGGACAAGCGAATTACTAACCCCAATGCGTCAAAAATTCATACAGAATTGTTCGCTCTCACGTTTAT
>CAYRGS010000042.1:19365-28649 GCA_964423875.1 uncultured bacterium | reverse complement strand
CATCGGCGTCGGGGGCCTGATCCTGCTGGCGGACCTCGGGAAACCCTTCCGGTTTCTCCGGGCGCTGCTCAACGTGCGGACGTCCTGGATCTCCCGGGGAGCGGTCGCGGATTTCGTGTTCCTGGTCCTGGCAACACTCTTGATCCTGCCGGGCCTCAAGCTCGGCTCGGCGGCGCCTTTCGCGGGCCTGCCCTGGGGGCCCGAGGCGACTTCCGGTTTGGGCAGGCTCTTTGAGGGAATCTCCATCCTCGCGGCGATCGTCGTGATGTTCTACGCGGGAGCCGTTCTGTCCGATCCGAAATCCATCCCCTATTGGAATTCTCCTCTCATTCCGGCGCAGTTCGTGCTCTCATCCGCCGCCACATCCACCGGGGTTCTCTCCTTCTTCTTCCTGGCGGTGGGGAAGGCCGTCACGCCCGGCGTCGTCTTCCTTCAGATTATTTTTGTGGCGCTTCTGCTGATTTCGATTGTCTGGCACCTTTCAACAAAAAAGGGCGATGTGGCCAAGGGTGAGAGCCTGGCCTGGCTCCTGAGGGACAGGTACAGGGGGCTGTTCGTGGGCCTCGTGATAACCGCCGGAACCGTCGTCCCGCTCGTCTTGAGCCTGATCGCGGCCGCCTCCGACGGCGCGAGGGGGGCGTTGATGGCGATCTCCGCGGTCCTGCTCCTCATCGGGGGTTACTACCTGAGGCTTTTGACGTTGCGCGTGGGGATCTATCCGCCGGTTCGGCAGGGGGATTCGGGTGGGCGCTATTGACATCAGGGTCAGTTACATCGGCCCTCTCCGGCGGGTCATGGATTGCGATGAAGAAAGACTCCGCCTGGAGGCGCCCGTGACGGTGCGGACCGTCCTGGACGGCTTGATTGAAGAGCACGGAGAGCATCTGCGGGACATCTTCTACAATATCCAGGGCTGGCTCGACCCGCGCATCTTGTTCTTGATTGACGGACAGAGACCCGAAGCCCGGGAGGGCCTCGAGACGTCCCTCTCCGGCGAGGAAGAGATCCGGATCGTCATGGGCATCCCGATGACGGGCGGTTGAGAGATCCCTTCACCCGGCGGACGGGACACAAGATTCAATACCTGGCCCCATCATCATGGGAATTAACCTGGATTTATCACCCATGAAAGGGCCGAGACACGCTTTTTCGCGTCAACTCGTTGTGGGACAACCCATTGCCCGAACGGGATTACACCCTCTTTGGAAACAGATGAATATTTATGCTCGTTTGACGTATTGAATTAAAGGAAGTAATCGCAACAGATACAATGAGTTACATGTTCAAGTATAATGTGTTTTCGAATGATAGAGCGCAGGAACAATCCTATCTATAAAGGGTGGTAGCCCCAACGGGAATACAACCTTTTTGGAAGATGTATATTTTTACGAATATGAAGGGGTACTCCAGGTTGCCGTAGCATGAGAATTGCGGAGTAGAAAAATGGACCCCCTGGCGTTGCGAGCCGGATACATATGGGTTTGAGGATATGAACGGAGGACAAAAAGGGATAATCGCTAAACCCGCCAGGGGGCAAGACCCCAACGATCTTGCCCTATACGGTCAGGACTCCAACGGCACTGTCTGGTCGATTTGCAACATGAACATGATCCTTCACAACATCACCCGCTTCACCATCGAAAACGGTGACACCCTGGAGGACCCGCAGATTCTGGAAAATGGCCAGGTGCGCAAGTTTGACCGCGTGCTGGCCAATCTGCCCTTCTCGTAGAACTACAGCCGCGCCAACCTGAAATTTCCCAGCCGCTTCCGCGAATGGTGCCCAGAGACCGGCAAGAAGGCCGATCTGATGTTTGTGCAGCACATGTTGGCCAGCCTGAAGTCCGGCGGCCACATGGCAACGGTCATGCCACACGGCGTCCGGTCTCGCGGCGGACTTCAAGTCGCAACGCCTTGGATTGGATGATCTGGTTCGGCAGGTGGCTTTGTTCCTCTGGCAACCCTAATCGCCGAGCGCCCGATTCAGGTTGAAGGCCGCGCTGATCATGCTGAGGTGCGTAAAGGCCTGCGGGGTGTTCCCGAGAGCGCTTCCCCCAATGCTGATTTGCTCGCTGTACATACCGACATGGTTGGCATAGCCCAGCATTTTCTGGAAAATGCGAATGGCCTCGTCAATGCGACCCGCCCGTGTCAAGGCCTCGACCAGCCAGAAGGTGCAAATGCTGAACGTCCCTTCTTCCCCTACAAGCCCATCGGGCACCGCCTCGTGAACGTCGTACCGAAATACGAGCGAGTCCTCCATGAGGCCCTTCATGATGGCGTCCAACGTGGACAGCATCCGCGGGTCTTTTGGTCCGAGAAAAAAGGTCAGGGGCATGAGGAGGTTGGAAGCGTCCAGCGACTTTGATCCGTAAGCTTGAATAAAGGCCCGCCGTTCCGGACTCCACCCTTTGGCCATAATCTCTTCATAAATTTGATCCCGCACGCTTTGCCACCGGTCCCGATCTGCCGGAAAGCTTCGTTTGTCCGCTAGGCGCAACCCCCGATCGACCGCCACCCAACACATGAGCTTGCTGTAGACAAATTCTTGCTTTCCTCCTCGCACCTCCCAAATTCCTTCATCTTTGAGGCGCCAATTCTCACAAACCCAATTCACCAGCTTGCGAAGGCTTGTCCACAAGTCATACGAAATGGGTTCGTGCTTGTTGAAAAGGTAGACCGAATCCAGAAGCTCTCCGTAGATATCCAGCTGAAGCTGGTTGTAAGCGCCGTTTCCAATTCGCACGGGTCGCGAGCCCATGTGACCGTTCAGGTGCGACAGTTCCTCCTCAGGCAATTCACGCCGGCCGTCGATGCCATATATGGGCTGAAGCGGCGGGCCGTCCTCGGACAGGTCCTGACAGCGTTCCTGAATCCAATTCATAAAGGCCTCGGCTTCATCCGACATACCGATCCGCATCAGGGCATAGACTGTGAAAGCGGCGTCCCGAATCCAGGTGTAACGGTAATCCCAGTTCCTTTCACCACCGATTTTCTCTGGAAGGCTCGTGGTGGCGGCGGCAATGATTGCGCCGGTCGGCTCGAACGTGAGGAGTTTGAGAATGAGTGCAGCCCGGTGGATGGCCTCTCGCCACCGCCCGTTGTAGGTGCATTTCGAAATCCAGCTCTGCCAGAACTGAATGGTGTGTTCCAGAGACTGCGCCGTATCGGTGACAGGACGGTTTTGTGAATCCGGTTTCTCCGGATCCACCGGCCAGAGAACAAACTCGACGCGCTCCGACGCCCGGAGAAGAAAGTCCAACGACACCGTCCTCCCGTCGCCTCTCAGATCGATACTTCCTGAAAGACCCAGGGCCCTTTCTCCATTCACCGTGTTGAAGAACGCCTGGCTCCCTTTGACTTCCAATCGATGACCTCTCCGGCCGTAATCAATGGCGGGCTGACAAGTCATCCTCATCGGCATGGTTCCGCGGGTGCATTTGACGATCCGGACAACCCGACTGACGTGGGTTCCCGGGTCTCTGGACCTCTTCGCCGACTTGATCGGCATGAAGTCGATGACTTCTGTGACACCGGCCTCACTCATGAACCGCGTCACCAGGACGTTGGTCTCGAAAAGGTACATCTGCCGCTGCTTCGTTTCGCAAGTTGCGGTGATCTGGAACCGGCCCCCTTTCTTATCGTCCAGGATTTTGGAGAAAACGCTCGGTGAGTCGAAGTGAGGCAGGCACAGCCAGTCGATGGAGCCGTCGAGTCCAACGAGGGCGCAAGTGTGCATATCTCCGATGATCCCGTAGTTTTCAAGGGGCTGATAGCCCACGGACGTTCTCCTCAGAAAGATCGAGATTCCCGGGTCTTCTTAAAATGCGATGATATTCCCCGCGCAGAGGAAGCTACGCTCTTCCGCGCACGCATCGGTCTCCGGGCGGGCAAAGGCGGCCGGGTCTCAACGGGCGGCTCGAAGCGTATCGAGAAACTCCTGGGCCCAACGGCGAGCGGGTCGCTCCAACACTCCAGAAAGGAGGGCGGAGTGTATCTGCCGTCTTTTTTTGTTGCTCATCTGCAAGGCGCGTGCAATCCCATCCGCAACGTCCTCCGCCAGGTACGGATTAACCAGGACGGCCTCGGGCATCTCTTCGGCCACCCCGGCAAAACGGCTCAAGACCAAGACCCCCGGGTCTTCGGGGTCCTGGGCGGCCACGTACTCCTTGGCCACCAGGTTCATTCCGTCCCGGATCGGTGTCACCAGTCCGATATCGGCCTCTCGGTAAAACTGAACCAGCTCGGAGTAGTGAAATGTCCGGAACAGATAGTGGACCGGGACCCAATCCGGATCCCCCCACTCTCCGTTCACATGGCCGACCGCGGCTTCCACCAGTTGCTTCTGATCCACATACTCGGGCACCCGTGTCCTGGAGGGCGAACAGATCTGAATCAGCAGGACCCTGCGCTTCCACTTGGGCCAATTCCGGAAAAGGACTGCCATCGCGGACATACGCTCGGGGATCCCTTTCGTATAGTCCAGACGATCGACGCTAAGGAGCAGCTTCTGATCCGCCAAAGTGCCCAAGCGCCCCACCCTTCGACGCTTTCCCGTTCCGGATTTTACGGCAGGGAGAATTCGATCGACGTCAATTCCGATTGGGTAGAACCCCACCCTCTGATCGCAGCCGTCTGCGGAAAGCTTCCTCCCGTCCCAGACCGCGTGAAGTGCACGAGAGCAGCTCCGGACATAGTTCTCAAGGTAGGCTTGGGTATGGAACCCGACCAGGTCGTATGCCATCAGGTCCCGCAGCAACAAGGCCGGGTTGGACAGGACACTCCAGATCTCAAAGGGAGGAAAGGGTACGTGGAGGAAAAAGCCCAGACTTCCTTTCCATCCCAATTTCCGTAGAATCCCCCCCAGGGGAATCAAATGAAAATCATGGATCCAGACCAGATCACCATCATGAAGTTTTGGAAGAATGGCCGTGGCGAAGCGGTTGTTGACGCTCCGGTAGGCTCGCTCCCAAGACCTCAACTGGTGCATTCGATCAAGCATGCTGTGACAGATTGGCCAGAGGCTCCGGTTGCAATACCCGTTGTAGAATGCGTTGAATTCGGTTTCAGGAATCTTCAACCCGGCCAGAAGGATGTCTCCCAGGGGCTTCTCGGCAATCCCGCCCGCCTTCGAGCCCGGCGTGTACCGACCGTTCCATCCGAACCATACGGCGCCCCCAGCTTCACTCAGGACGGGCCGCAGGGCCGCAATCAGCCCCCCGACGGGCGCCTGCCGCCTGACATCTTCCTTGGAGTCGTGCTCTAGATCGGGCAGCCGATTAGTCACCACCACGAGCCGTTCTGCTTTCATCCCGCACCTCTTTGGCCCCTCGTTTTGAGAACCTCCTCCCACGTTTCCAGGAACTTGAGAACCGCCCCGCAATCCGCCAGCCGGCCCAGGGCCTCCGTCTGCGTGTCCTCGGCCCCAACCTTGAACCCGAATTCCCGATTCCGCAACACACGGAAGGCGTCTTCATCCGTTTCGTCATCTCCCACATAGACCGCCAGCGTCCCCGGGGCTGAACCCGTAATAAGTTCGCCGACCGCCACTCCCTTGTCCCGTCCGCAGGTGCGAAGTTCCACCCCGCCGTCGAAGGGCCGGAGTTCGAATAGGCCGGAGCTTCCTTCCCGTTTCCAATCCCCCCAGAGCGCCCGGAAATCTCCCTCCATCTTCCGGGCCGCCGATGGATCGATACCGCGGGTGTGGAGAACGATGCCGGCAAACTTCCGCTCCAGCCGCTCGCCGTATCCCGCCTGACATGCGGCCTCATCGAACGCAGCGAGGTCGACCTCCGCACGGGCGGCCAGGGGATGCGTTGTCTGTTCTCCGGATTCATTACGGAACTCATAGCCATGGCTGCCGACCATCGCCACCTTGTCCACATTCATCAACACCAGAAGTTCGGCCATTGGACGCCCGGAGACCACGACCAATCGTGTGTCGCCCGAATCGCGGATGCGGACGAGGATTTCGAGGACACCCGCATGTGGCCGGGCCTTCATCCGGTCCACGTGAAAGGGGGCCAGGGTCCCATCGTAGTCCAGCATCAGCAACCGAAAGGCAGCGCGCACGACTTGATCCCAGAATCTTGGCGGAATCCCTTGGTCTGGAATCAAAATACGCTGGGTCTTGCCAGGCGGTTCGCTCATAGAGACCGGGATTTCCCAGATGACCACTTCCAGCCATCCTGCACCCCATGTGTGACATCAGGGCACCCATTCTACCATTGATTCAGGGTCTCTTTGCGGAATCAATCGCTCAATCGAGGGGCTATGGTCGTCCGAAAGCCGGAATCCCTTGAGGATATCAAGGGCATCCGCGACAAGGCCGAGGTCCTGCGCCAATACGCCGCCCAAGCGGGCGCTGGTCTTGAGGCGCAGAACAAGTGCGCTGAGATCAAGTTGCGGACCGAGAGGAAGGCGGGGGAGGTGCTGAAGGGGGAAAAAGGGCGACCTCTGTATCGTGACACCCCATCGGAAACTCTTCATCGAGATCAAGATGATGAGACTGTTCGGGGACAATGGGAAAACTAATGACAACATCGCAATGCACATCCTGTCACCGTACCCCCAACAGAGGAGTGCATTGACCGACATCCAGAAACTGAGGGAATCGGGCTTTAAGGGGGACAAAGCAATAGTCATCTATGGATACGATTACGATGACTATCCAATGTCCCTGATGATGGACTGTTTTGAGACTCTTGCAGGGTCCCAACTACAGACGCCTAGATTCTCACACAAGTTCGGTGGGCTGGTTCACCCCGTTCATAAGCGAGGTGAGGTCTGTGGTTGGATGCTCTCGCGATTATGAGGTAGGCCAGGAAAGGATGGGATGACCTGGATTTTCCAAATGGGGTCATCCGGGTTGTGGACACAAAAGGCGGGGATCGGCGGGAGATTCCCATGAGTGACACACTCCGGGAGACCTTGCGGCGCATACCCCGTCGCCTGGATTCGCCTTGCGTTTTTCCCGGCAAGTTAGGGAAAGAGTTGGTGAACATCAGGAGGCGATTTCTAAAGGCCCTGGACGAAGCGAGGATCGAGGGCTTTGTGTTTCATGACCTCCGGCATACATTCGCCTCTCATCTCGTTATGGCGGGTGTGGACCTCATGACGGTGAAGGAATTTCTGGGCCACAAGAGGTTTGAAATGACCCTCCGGTATGCCCACCTTGCCCCCGACCACAAGAGGGCCGCAATCAATCGACTGGACACCTATATGGACACCGGACAAAAAGAAAGGGACACGACATCCGCCGTAACCCTTTGATTTGCTTGGTAGCCCCAACGGGAATCGAACCCGTGTTTCTGCCTTGAGAGGGCAGCGTCCTAACCGCTAGACGATGGGGCCGCGGCGGAGGGATAAGATAAAAACTGGCTGGGGAGCAAGGATTCGAACCTTGGTTTTCTGATCCAGAGTCAGACGTCTTGCCGCTGGACCACTCCCCAGCCGAAAATGCCAATTTAATGTAACGTTCCCGGCCGAGCCGGTCAACAATTCTTTCGGAAGAGGGGCTGGTTTCCTCTTGTCAATCTTCTGCGTGGAGCGCGTGCGCGACGGCGCGATCCAGGCGGGCGAGGGTTTCGTCTTTCCCCAGGATCGCCAGCACTTCCGTGATGGGTGGGCTGACGGTCACGCCCGTTGCGGCGACGCGGGCGGGTTGGGCGACGGCGACGAGCTTGACCCCCTCCGCCTCGACGATCCCCTGAAACACGCTGTGAATGCCCTCCTCGCCAAAGTCCGGAAGCCCGGCGAGGCGGGAACGAAGCCTCCCGAGCCGCTCCCCGCTCTCGGCCGTCAGAAACTTGCGCGCGGCCTTTTCGTCGTACTCGAAATCGGAGCGGTAGAAATACCGTGCCGATCGGGCCAGCTCCTTCAATGTCCGAGAGCGTTCCTGAAGGCTGCGGATGATTTGATGAAGGCGGGCGTCACCCTCCGGGTCCTGGGGGAACGTGACGCCCACTTCTTCGAGATATGGCTCCAGGAGGGGGGCCAGTCCGGCCGGGTCCATTTGGTTCACGTGCCGGGAATTCACCCAGAGGAGCTTGTCCAGATCGAAGATGGCCGAAGAAGTCCCGATGGGCCCGAGGTCGAAGAGCCGGATGATGTCCTCACGGGAGAAGATCTCCTGGTCGCCGTGGGACCATCCCAGGCGGACGAGGTAGTTGATCAGGGCCTCCGGGAGAAATCCGTCGCGCCGGTACTCCTGGACCGACGTTGACCCGTGGCGCTTGCTGAGGCGCTTTTTGTCCGGTCCCAGGATCAGCGGGACGTGGGCGAACTCGGGCAGCGCAAGGCCGAGCCCCTTGTAGATCATGGCCTGCCGGGGGGTGTTGGCTAGGTGGTCGTCCCCCCGGATGACGTGGGAGATCCGCATGTCCACGTCATCGACGACGACGACGAAGTTGTACGTCGGCGTCCCGTCGCTGCGGACGATGATCATGTCGTCGAGTTGGGCATTCTCAAACGTCACGTCTCCGCGCAAGAGGTCGCGGATGACGGTCTGCCCTTCCTGTGGAGCGGCGAAGCGAAGGACATGGGAAAGGTCCGGCTCGTCCGTTCGGCGGCGGCACCGGCGGTCGTACCGTGGGGGTTTCTTCTCGGCCCGGGCCCGCTCTCGCATCTCCTCCAGCTCTTCGGGGGTGCAGTAGCATCGGTAGGCCTTGCCCTCGGCCAGGAGCCGCTCGGCGTTTTCCGTATAGATGGCCTGGCGCTCGGATTGGCGGTACGGCCCTTCGTCCCAGTCCACGCCGAGCCAGCCGAGACCGTCCAGGATCTGGTCGATCGACGCCTCGGTGGACCGCTCCCGGTCGGTGTCCTCGATGCGCAGGATGAACGTTCCGCCGTGACGCCGGGCGAAAAACCAATTGAACAGCGCCGTACGAACCCCGCCGATGTGGAGGAACCCCGTCGGGCTGGGGGCGAAGCGGACGCGGATATCAGTGCTCACTGGGGACTCATCTCCTTAGATGGGAAATCCCATTTTTGCTCCACAGGATATGACCGTTCTTTCTTCGGCGAAAAGATTCCCCGCGCCGCATGTTCCCGCCGCGCGCGCGATCCCCCTCAATGTGTCGCTCTACAACAAAAACGTCAAGACGGCCGGCGTCGTCGCCAGACTGAAGAGCGTCGAGATCCACACCACCGACGCCACGAGCTCAGGGTTTCTGTCAAATTTCTGGGCGAAGATGAAGTTGATGACGGCGGAGGGCATGCTGAAGGCCAGAATGAGGGCGCCCCGGGGCACGCCCTCGATCCCGAACAGGGCCGTGGCGGCCCAT
>CAYRGS010000042.1:0-19355 GCA_964423875.1 uncultured bacterium | reverse complement strand
AGCCGCCCCCGATGCGGAGAAACGCCGCCGCCGAGGCGATCCGGTAGGCGGTGAGCTCAACACTGACCAGCCGGTATCCGAGCGAGAAGAGCATAAAGCCGATGCCGGCGTTGCCCATGATCTCGATCGGACGGTAAATGTACACGGGGACCTCCCAACCCATCATCGAGACGACGATGCCGGCGATGGCGGTATAAGTCATCGGAAGCTTGAGGGCCTCGCGCGAGTTCTCCGACCCCCGGCTGATGATGGCGATGCCCAGGGTGTAGTGGGTCAACACGTTGACCGTGAAGATGATAACGGCGAGCGCCAAGCCCTCCTGTCCGAAGGCGAACAGGCACAGGGGCATGGACATGTTGCCCGCGTTGGGAAACATGATTGGAAGATACAGCCCCTTGACGTCATCGCGAAAAAACCTCAAGAAAACCGTCGCCAGGACCCACATGCCCAGGATGATGATGAACCCCGCGAGAAAGATCAGGCCGAAGGTCTTCGGGGGGAGAGCGCTTTTGGAGAGCGCCGAAAAGGCCAAGCATGGCGATCCGACGTAAACGACCACATCGGTCACCGTGTTCAGGTCGATCTTCTTGAACCGGCCGAACAGCCACCCCAGGCCGAGGAGGAAAAACACGGGGAAGACCGTCGAGAACACTTTTGCGGCCAACACGGACATCCAGCGGTATCCCGTGCTTCGGGGTCGGTGGGAAATGGTGTAAATTGCCGGAGTCGATGGATCCGGCAAAGGACCGCGAAATCTTACCGCAGGAATTCCGCCCTGGCAAAAGCGGGGCGGATGTCAGTCCGGATATCGAGGAGCAAGCCTTCGGCGATTCGGAGGGAGGGGGAGACCCGGTGGGCGAGTTTATGGGGAAGGCCATCTGCGGCGCGCGTGCTAAGATAGGGCGCGGCCGGTTCGTTTGTCACCCCGTTCAGGCCTCAATCCTCCCGAGGTTCTTCCCATGAATCGGCGCGCCGTTTCGGCCTGGGCCTTTTACGACTTTGCCAACTCCGCCTATCCCACCGTCATCGTAACAGTCGCCTACAGCATCTATTTCAAGACCGTCGTTGCCGGCGGCGGAGATTCGGCGGCCGGGACTCCAGGGGGAGGGGGTGATTTCTACTGGGGGCTCGCGATCTCCCTCTCCATGCTTTTCGTCGCCGCGACCGCTCCGTTCCTCGGCTCCCTGGCCGACGTCTCCGGTGCCAAGAAGACATTCCTCGGGTTCTTCGGCGGGCTTTGCGTCGTCTTCACCGGTCTCCTCTTTTTCGTCGAGAAGGGGGACATCCTGATCGGCGTCCTGTTCTTCGTCATCGCCAACATCGGGTTCGAGGCCAGCTTGGTTTTCTACAACGCCTTTGTTCCTGAAATCGCCGATCCGGCGGACTATGGAAAAGTTTCGGGGTGTGGCTGGGCGTTCGGGTACGTCGGAGGGCTTCTCTGTCTTCTCTGGGTCTTACCCCTGATAAAAGGAGGATTCGCGCCGGAAAACCTCCCCAATTTCAGGATGGCGTTCCTGCGCGTTGCGATTTTCTATGCCGTGTTCTCCATCCCGACAATGCTCTGGCTGCGGGAACGAAAGACCGGGGAGGAGCCAGCCGCGTGGCCCGAGCGAATCCGGAAGGGGTGGATTCAGCTCCGTGATACGTTTCAGCATGTCCGCCGCCTCAAGGACCTATTCCGGTTTCTGGTCGCGTTTCTCCTCTATAACGACGGCATCGCGACGGTCATCGCGTTCAGCGCCATCTTCGCTGTCGGGACGCTTGGCTTCTCTGTTGCGGATGTGACGGTCCTGTTCATCGCGGTGCAGGCTTCGGCCTGCGTGGGGGCGTTCGCCTTTGGATTCGTCGCCGATCGGCTGGGCGCGAAGAAGACGATCCTCTATCTCCTCGCGCTTTGGTGCGGGGTTGTCCTCGCCGCCTTTTTCACCCGGACGCAGGCCCAGTACTTCGCGGTGGCGATGGTGGCGGGGGTGGGACTGGGATCCGTGCAGTCGGCCAGCCGCAGCTTGATGGCACTGTTCATTCCGAAGGGCAAAGCCGGGGAGTTTTACGGTTTTTACGGTGTGTGCGGGAAGCTGTCCGCGATATTTGGACCGATCACCTTCGGCGCCGTCTCGGCATGGACTGGAAGTCAGCGGGTGGCCGTTCTTTCCGTGATGGTTTTCTTTTTGGCGGGGATGGCTGTATTGTTGAGCGTCCGGGTGGAGAAGATGGACGTATAGTTTGGGACGCTCGGCGGGGGCGGAGCCCCCGATCCCCCTTCAGGCCTTAATCTCCGGGATCACTTCCCGCAGCGTGTTCAACAACTCCTCGGTTCCGTACGGTTTTGAAACGACTCCTTTGAACCTGTAATCCTGATACGCGGACATGATGGGATCGGTCGAGTACCCGCTGGAGACAATGGCCTTGACCTCCGGGTCAAACTCCAACAACTGTTCGATGGCTTCCCAGCCGCCCATCCCGTCCCGGCCCGTTAGGTCCAAGATGACGCCATCGAACGGGTTGGCGGATAGGCTTGCTTTTTTGTAGGCATCAACGGCTTCGCCCCTTCCGAAGCGACTACCACATTGTATCCAAACCGGCCCAGCAGGGTTCGGAGCATGTTGCGAATCATCTCTTCATCGTCCATAACGATCACCCGACCGTTGGGGGGGGCTTCCGGGGCCTTCGCCTGCTCCGAAACGGGGTTTTTCGAAATGGGCAGGTAAATGTTGAAAGTGGAGCCGACCTTCTCTTTGGACTCCACGCGGATGTAACCCTCATGTTTTGCGACGATGGAATGGGCGATGGTCAGACCGAGTCCGCTTCCATCGGATTTTGTCGTGAAATACGGATCGAAGATGTTGGGGAGGTGGTTTTTCGGTATGCCGACTCCAGCGTCGGATACGGCGATCTTGACGTATTTTCCGCGTGGAAGAGGCAGGTCGTCCTACGGACCGAGTGTGCGGGTTTCTCCGCTGCCCCTGATCTTTCCGCCCAGGAACATCGCGTGATGGGCGTTGAGGATCAGTTGGTGCAGGGACTGTGTCATCTGTCCATGGTCAATGTCGATCCGCTCAAGCGGAGAGGCGAAAGAAACGTCGCGCGGCAGCTTGGAGCTTCGCGCAGAAAACTCGGCGGCTTCCCGGATGAACCGGTTCGCCTCGATGGTCTTTTTGATGGGGGCGCCTCCCTTCGAGAACGTCAGCAGCTGCTGGGTTATGGTTGTTGCGGAAAGAATCGCGTTCTCCGCCGCTGTAATTCAATCCTCGGTTTCTTTTTCAAGGCCCGAGGATAATTTCACCAGGGCGAGATTCCCCAAAAACATCGTGAGTACGTTATTGAAATCATGGTGATCCCGCCGGCAAGCCGACTGACGGCTTCAAGTTTCTTTGCCCGGAGAACCTCCTCCTCGATCTTGGCCCGGTAAAAGTCATGGGGTTCTTTCAACTCTTCCCGCTGTTGGGAAAGCCAGCCCTTCTCCGCCCCGATGTAAAAACCCAGGACCCCGAGAATCAAGGCGCCCGCAAGGGTCATGTCGAGATAGAACGAGGGGTGAGTCCGAAGCTCATAGAGGAACAAGTCGACCGGGCCTGGGTTCCCCGGAATACAACGAAAAGTCGGAGCAGGTAGGTTCCGATGGGAACGAGCAGGCCCAGAACCATCCCGGCAAGCCCGAACAGGATCCTGCGTAAAGTCAGCTTGGGAAACCGAAAATTCTCCCGTTGGGGGTGATCCCGATTTAGGGCATTCATACGAGCGGATCCAAACACCATTTAAGCTGGAAAAAATAGACTTGAATACGAATGATGAAAACCACATGTCCCAGGCATCTCGAATGAGGAAGCACGAAATATCCGTGAGACCGGGGCGTGCTGTCAATTGAAATGTTTCTAATTATTAAGAAACGTATTCACCCTTTTCCTTCATCCGACTTTTATTGATTTTCTACTGAAACGGGGCGGCCTCCGGACGGTCCATGCCGGTTTCCATTTTCAAAATAGCTCCCTCATTGTCGCTGATAATCCAAGCAAATTAGATTTTACTGCGTAAATCAAACCGGCGGGCGAGCCCGCGGCGGCGTCAGGGTCATGGAAACGTTGGGAGAATCGGCGCGAAATCAGGATGGTCCTTCAATTTCCATCACCGCCGTCATTGAGCCGCGGGACCCATTAGTGATAACGTCAACAGGCACATCGTGCGTTCGGGAGAGGGAGGGGGAAGAATTTGCTTTCTGTCGATGACGCCGGACGGCAGGCGATTGAAAAGGCCCCTTTTCTGGGATCGGAAAAGGTCGAGGTCCTCGCGGCCTTGGGGCGCGCGAGCGCCGAAGACGTCGTTGCGGCCTTCAACCATCCCCGGTGGGAAAAGTCCGCCATGGACGGATTCGGCTTCCGGGCGGCCGACACCGCGGAGGCCGCGCCCGCGAGTCCCATCCGGCTGAAGATCACCGAGACCCTCACCGCCGGGGGCGAGGCCGGCGGGGCGCTCGGCCCGCAAGAAGCCGTTCGCATTATGACGGGCGCGGTCATGCCCGCGGGGTCGGACGCCGTCGTCCCGCTGGAAGAGGCCCGGGTGGAGGAAGGCCTTCTTCAATTCCAGGTCCCGGTTTCCACCGGCCAGTACGTCCGCAAGCCCGGCGACGAGATCCGCTCGGGCGCGAGACTGCTGGATCGCGGAGAGGAGGTTCGGCCCGGCCACATTGAATCCGTCACGACGATGGGCAGGACCCATCTCGAGGTGGGCCGCAAACCGGCGGTCGCAGTTTTCTCGACGGGCGATGAAGTGGTCGAGCCCGAGGATCACCGAACCGTGGAGGGCGGCCTGGGGCACGGACAGTTTTACTGTTCCATCAATTACTACATGGCCGCCCTGGTCGAGCGGGCGGGGGGATCTCCCCTCCGGATGGGGATCGCCACCGACAGCCTGGAGGCCATCGCGGAGCGGCTCCGCCGGTGCGCTTACGCCGACGCGGTCATCATTACCGGCGGGACAGGCAAAGGGGACAAAGACCTGGTCGAGGCGGGCATGCGGGAAGCCGGCGCGGCGATGGTTTTCAAGAATGTGGCGATGTGGCCCGGCACGTATTCCGCCTTCGGCCTTCTGGGCCGCAGTCTGGTGTTCAACGTGCCGGGAAATCCGTCGGCGGCGCACATCTGCTTTGAATTTTTTGTTCGGCCCGCCCTGCGCCGAATGGCCGGATTCCGACGACCCTTTCGGGAATTGAGACAGGTCCGACTCGGCGCTGAAGTCCGCGTCAAGCCGCGGGAGGGCCTGCCGAATTACGTCCGCGGCAGGGTGAAGCACAACCCTTCGGACGGCTCTTTGGTGGCGATGCCCTGGAAGTCCGAGCTTCTCGCCCCATCGAAAATGAACGCCTTCCTGGTGATCCCCGCCGGGGTCGGCCGCGTCGAGAAAGGCGGGTGCGCCGCGGCGGCCCTTTTTTCGCCGCTGGACGATGAGGCGGACGGCTGAATTGTGGAAATGAATCCCCGCCTGTTCTATTTTCATGGGGCGGGGGAACCGGAGAAGGGCCTGTGTCCGATCTTGTCGATGTGGAATCGCGCCTGAGAGAGCTCGGGATCGAGCTTCCGGAGCCTCCCGCGCCGGTGGGCGCTTACGTGGCGGTCAGGAGGTCGGGGCGCCTGCTCTTCGTCTCCGGGCAGATCCCCCTGGCGGATGGAAAGCCGCGCTTCCTGGGAAAGGTCGGGGTGGACCTGAGCGTCGATGAAGGAAAGGCGGCCGCCCGTCTGTGCGCGATCAACGCGCTGGCTCAAATCCGAAAGGCCCTGGGAGGCTGGTCGGGATTTGACGGCCTCGTGAGACTCAGCGGTTACGTTGCAGGCGCGGAGGATTTCACCGGCCAGGCGCAGGTGATGGACGGCGCCTCCGACCTTTTTGCCGAAGTCCTGGGCGGAAGGGGGGCGCATGCGCGACTCGCCATGGGCGTGAGCGCGTTGCCGCTGGGCGTTCCGGTCGAGCTCGAGGTGATTGCCGAGGCGGCCGGCTGAAGGCGCGCCGGCCGGCGCCCCGGTGTTGAAACATCCCGGAACCTTCCGGGGGGAAATCCTTTGGCCTCGTGAAATCAACAGCGTAGAGAATTCGAGGAATCGGCCCTCGTTCACCTGCACGCCATCTACCGGGCCGCGCTGCGCGTTGAGCCGGGATCCGGCCGACGCCAGGACCTTTCCCAGGAGGTGTTCCTACGTGCCTATCGCTCCTTCCATCAATACGAGCGCGGAACGAACTGCCGGGCCTGGCTGTTCAAGATCCTGAAGAACGCGTTCATCAATCGGGAGCGCTCGATGACCCACAGCCGGGCCAATGTCTCGAGCAATGACCCGGAGACGGGCGGAGAATCCTGGGTGGAGGAAGCCTCCATGGAGGCGGGGGAGGCCCGGAGGACCGCCTGCTCAGCAAGGTGACGGGGGAGCAGATCAAGGAGGCGGTGGAAAGGCTTCCGGCGCATCTTTATCCTGTCCGAAGTGGAGGGGTTCACGTATAAGGAGATCGCGCGGATTGAGGACTGTCCGCTGGGGACGGTCATGTCCCGCCTGTTCCGCGCCAGACGGGCCCTGCAAGACGCTTTACGGGAGTACGTGGAAGAACGGAATGTCCAGGTCACGGAATCCTGAGGGGAGGCCGACGGCGGCGACGCGCCGCCCATCGGGTTGAAAAACCGAAGGCGTGGACCGGCCGGAGGAACTCAGTTCGTTGAGGAAGTCTGAAATGAGGAGACACATGGTTTGCGGACCCTCTTTACACGGGGCGTTCACGAGGGTTTGTGTGTTTGTCTGGATTGCGCTGTTCCCGCTGGCGGCGGGCATTTCCCCCGCAGGAGGCCAAGGCCCGGGGTTCCGGCAGGCGAGGACGCTTGAGGAGACCTTCATCGGGATTGCCGAGTCAGTAACGCCGGGGGTCGTCTTCATACAAACTGTCGGGACCCAAGAGGCGCGCGGGGCGGGGAACCGGAAGAAAGAAGGTCCGGCGCCGCCTCGGGGGATTATTCCGCGTAGAAGTTTCGGCTCCGGATTCATTTTTGACGCGGAAGGACACATCCTCACGAACCATCACGTACTGGAAGGGGCCAAGCGGATTACGGTGGTCCTTTCCGATCGGAGTGAGCACCCGGCCAAGTTGGTCGGAACGGACAAGAGGACCGACCTGGCGGTGATTCGGATACTCGCGGCCGATCGCCCAGCAAGCGTCCCCCTCGGCGATTCGGACCGGCTGCGCACCGGGCAATGGGCGATCGCGATTGGCCATCCCTACGGCTTGCGGCGGACCGTCACGGTGGGCGTGGTCAGCGGGATCGGCAGGACCGGCATGGGCATCGCCCATTACGAGAACTTTATCCAGACGGACGCCTCCATCCATCCGGGAAACAGCGGCGGCCCCCTGGTCAATTTGAAAGGCGAGGTGATCGGCGTCAATACGGCCATCATCCCCCGGTCGAACGGCGGAATCGCCTTCGCCATCCCCATCAATATGGCCAAGTGGGTTGCGCGATCCCTCATCCAGAAGGGGGTCGTCGAGCGTGGATTGCTCGGGCTGATAATCCAGCCGCTCTCATCGGACCTGGCCGCCAAGTTCGGACTCGGCCGGCCGGTCGGGGCGCTCGTCTCCGATCTCATGAAGGACGGTGCGGCGGCCAAGGCGGGGATCAAACGGGGGGATATCGTGTTGGGGTTCAACGGCCGTCCGGTCCGAGATGTCCCGGAGCTCCAGCGATTCGCCGCCGCGTCGCCGCCGGGCGCGCTTGTGAAGGTGAGTATTCAACGCAACGGAAGACGCATCCGGGTCCCCCTCGTCTTGGGGGCGCGCCAAACCCCCCGGGCGGTGCCCAAGCCCGAGTTTCCGCCGGAAAAATCCTCGTACGGCTTGAAGGTGGGTGCGCTGACTCGGGGGGTGGCTAAGGTGCTCGGCATGCGCGGCGTGCGGGGCGGGGGTGAGGTCATGGCGGTGGGTGCGGACAGCGGTGCGTCCTTTGACGGGTTTCAGGTGGGTGATGTCATCAAAGAAGTCGAGGGCCGGTCCGTGCGGGACGAGGCGTCGTTCCGGGAGGCCCTCCGGAAGGCCCCGGAGAACGTCCTTGCGCTCATTTACCGGACAGGGCGGAGCCTGTTCCGGGTTCTTCACGATCCGCATGACCGGCGCTGATCGGCCGGTCTCCCCGTTTCCCCAGGAGGCGTTTTGCACCCGGCCCTGTTTGAGCTCGGTCCGATTGTGGTTCGATATTACGGCCTGATGTACGTGGTCGCCCTGTTGGTCGGTGTTTGGCTCATCCGCAAGGAATCCGATCGAATCGGCCTCGGGCTGTCGAAGGACGAAGTCGCCAATTACTGCTTGTACGGTCTGATCGCGGGGATCGTGGGCGGGCGGATTTACTACGTGGTCTTCAACTGGTCCTATTACGGCCAATACCCCTTGCAGATCCCCGCCATCTGGCACGGCGGACTGGCGATCCACGGCGGGGTGATCGCGGGGGTTCTGTACACCCTCTGGTACGCGCGCGGGCGGGGGATTCCGATCTGGCGGCTGGGCGACGCCGTTGCGCCCGCCTTGATCCTGGGGCAGGCTTTCGGGCGGTTCGGAAACTTCATGAACGGCGATGCCCACGGCGTGCCCACGGCGCTCCCGTGGGGGATCGTATTCCCGGCGGCGAGCATCGCGGGCCGGCAGTTCCCGGGACAGCCCCTCCACCCCACCATGCTTTACGAGCTCCTCCTGAACCTGTGCTGGTTCGCCGTCCTTTGGGGTGTCCGAAAGCGCCCGCACAGGAACGGGATGGTTTTTGCCCTCTATGTCATTCTCTACTCGGCCGGCCGGTTCATCGTCAGCGCGTTTCGGGCCGACAGCCTGATGCTCGGAGATCTCCGGACCGCGCAGGTGATCAGTGTTTTGCTCATGGCCGTCGGGGCGGTCTGGATTATGCGCGGCCGTCTGTGGTCCGCCCCGGGGGATCACGCCTGAATGACGAGCGCGCGTCTGAGGACAGCTCGGGCGGCCGCTTCCCGGAGGCTGGGCGGTTGAGGCTTGGCGACAAGGTGGCGCTGGTGACGGGGGGCGGCAGGGGGATCGGTTTGGGGATATCCCGATGCCTCGCGGAGGAGGGCGCCTCGGTCGCCGTCGCCGACGTGGACGGGGTGGCCTCCCGGGAGGTCGTCGCATCATTGCAAGGAATGGCTGGAGATCCCCTTGCCCTGGAGATGGATGTTCGCGACGAGGCGTCCATCCGGGATGGGGTCGGCAAGACGCTGGAGCGTTACGGGCGGATCGACATCCTGGTCAACAACGCGGGTGTCCTGGGCGGGATGGTCCTGGGCGTGCCGCTGACCGACCTGTCCATTGAGCATTGGGACCGGGCGTATGAGGTGAACGTCCGCGGGACGTTTCTGGTCTGCCGTGAAGTGGCCCCGCACATGAAAGAGCGGCGGCAGGGAAAGATCCTGAACATTGCGTCCCGGGCGGGACGGGACGGACGGGAGACGCTTCCCCACTACGGGAGTACCAAGGCGGCGGTCATCAACTTCACGATGGCCCTGGCCAGGGAGCTGGCGCCCGCCTTTGTCAACGTCAACGCCGTCTGTCCCGGTCTGGTCTGGACGCCCATGTGGGATGAGTTGGGCAGGCTTTACGCCGCGAAGTTTTCCGAATTCGCCGGGTTTTCTCCCCGGCAGGTCTTCGATGAGTTTGTCGCCCGGCAGCCGCTCAAACGGGAGCAGACCCCAGAGGACATCGGCCGGGCCGCCGTATTCCTAGTCTCTGAAGAAGCACGAAACATCACCGGCCAGGCCCTGCTGGTGGATGGTGGGTCTGTTATGTATTAAATATTATTTCAATTAGTTAAATGAGTATTGTTAATGAATCGTATTAATCTTTAAATTCCCGGATCGAGGAAGCAGGGATGTGGAATTTGACGATAGACCGTTGTTGCGGCGAATTTCCGGCGGTAAGATTGGGTCTTTGGTATGACTCCGCAACAACTGTTTGGTCCATAGAGGACGTCGGGGCTCAACGACTCAGGACTGGAACGTCCTGGATGCAAAGGCTAACCGTTGGGTCCCTCGTCTTTCTCATCTCCGGTGCGCTCACGATAGAGAGGTTGTCCCGCGAAAATGGCGCGGTGCGGAATGACTGCCTTCTGGATCTCCCCTCGATGAACAACCTCACCGATTCACCTGCCGAAAGTTTCTGATGATCATCACACGCACCCCCTTTCGCATCTCATTCTTCGGCGGGGGAACAGATTACCCCGACTGGTATCAGGAGCACGGCGGCGCTGTTCTCGCCACGTCGATTGATAAGTACTGTTACATCAGTTGCCGCCGCCTGAGACCGTTTTTCAAACATCGTCACCGGATCGTTTACTCCAAGATAGAACTTGTTTCCGGCGTCGATGAGATCCTTCATCCGACCGCCCGGGAGGTCATGCGCTATCTGAACGTAAACGACATGGACGACGGCCTGGAGATCCACCACGACGGAGACCTGCCCGCCCGTAGCGGCATCGGGACAAGCTCCGCTTTCACCGTCGGTCTGCTTCATGCGATTTACGGTCTTCAGGGAATCATGCCGAGCAAGAAGCAGCTCACCCAGGATGCCATTCACATAGAGCAAGACATGATTCGTGATGTGGTCGGCGCGCAGGACCAAGCCACGACGGCCCATGGCGGGCTCTGTCACATCACGTTCAGCGAAACCGGAGACATGACCATCCGGCCGGTGATCTTGAAACTGGAACGCCGCGCTCAGTTTCAGAGCCATCTGATGCTGTTCCATACGGACATCTATCGGACCGCTTCCGATGTGGCCCAGGGGATCGTGGATAACCTCTCTCAACGATCCGCGCAACTGAACGTTCTGCGCGAGATGGTGGAGGAGGGGCTCGGCATTCTCACCGGAACGGGCGACATAGGGGATTTTGGGAAACTCTTGCACGAAAGTTGGAAAGTGAAGCGGGAGTTGTCCGATGACGTGACCACCCCCTACATCGATGAGATTTACGAAGCGATGGTGGAGGCGGGTGCGCTCGGGGGGAAGATTCTGGGCGCCGGGTCCGGGGGATTCATGCTGTGCTTTGCCCGGCCGGAATGCCACAAGACCATCCGGGAGCGGCTTGCTCCCCTGCCGTTTGTACCGGTTTCGCTCGAATCGCACGGCAGTCAGGTTGTCTTCTATAATCCGTAAGCGGTCCGGCCGTACACCTCGCAGAATATTATTCAATGAGCGTCCCGCGAGGAGACGGCGTGGGAGAACCGATGCGCGCACTCATTCTGGTCGGCGGGAAAGGCGCCCGTCTCGCCCCCGCCGTATCCGACGTTCCCAAGCCGCTCGCGCCCGTGGGCGATCGTCCGTTCTTGTCTTATGTTCTGGAAAGGCTGGTCTCCGCGGGCGTGGAGGAATCCGTTCTCCTGGCCGGCCATATGGCCGCGAAAGTCGCGCAGCAGTACGGGGGAGAATCTTTTGGCGGCATGCGGATAACTTGTGTCACCGAAACCCGTCCCCTCGGCACGGCTGGAGCGCTTCGCCATGTCGCCGGGCTCTGCCGGGGGGACCCCGTCCTTCTCCTCAATGGGGATTCCTGGGTGCATTTCGACGTTGGCGCCCTCCATGTGGCCATGAACCGGCTGGATGCGGAACTGGTCCTCAGCACTTTGCGGCGCCCCGACGTGTCGGCATTCGGTTCCATTGAGGCCGACGAGAACGGCCGGCTCGTGCGCTTTACGGAAAAAAAAGGCCGCGGACCCGGCTGGATGAACGGGGGAGTCTATCTGGTGACAGACCGTTTTGTGGACCGGATTCCGCCGGGGCGTACCCTGTCGCTGGAAAGAGAGGCCATCCCCGCCGCCTTGGTGCACGGGGCCGTCATCGGCGTCTCCAAATGTGAGGGCCCCTTCTACGACATCGGAACGCCCGACGGATATCGAAGTTTCTGTGATGCCGTGAAAGCCGGGATGATTTGAATTCCTCGGGAAGAGAAGCCCTCGAAGCGTCCCGACTTGATTCATCCCCCTCGCCCCGAAGAAAGGGTTGGACCCAATCGCGGAATGTCATTTCGCGGACCGGCTGGGCGGCCACCGGATACGCAACAAGCGCAGCGAGACCGCGTCCACAATCTTTTCTCCGCGCTTAAGCCAGCTTTCGGCCCACGCTGACGCTTTGTCCGACCCCACGGTCCGCGCCAGCCAGAGGACTGTCTTCATCATTTCAATCTTTTTCGTTGTGAAAGGGTGCGGATTGGGGAATTTGACCTCTTCCATAGGCGGGCCCAGCGCGGAGAGCGCCTTGGACATCCTCTTGCCGGCGTCGTTTCCAGTGATGCTCGTGTAAAAGGGAGAATCGGAGGCACTGAACGATCGCCTTGAGCCCGCCGGCCATTCAGCAATCACCAACTCCCTCCCTCCCTTCGCCTGTATCACATGGAAGATCCCGACGCCGTGTGCATACAAGATCGCCCGATTTCCCGAGGGCTCGAGAACCCGGACGGGTCCCCCGCGGGCCAGCCATACCTCCGCCTGCGCAAAGGAAGATTGAAGGTTGAACAAGTACCGGAAATGCGAAACCTGGACCGAGACAAACAGGAGCAGAATCGCCCAGCGGAGAAGGGTCCGTCGAGGACGGACGATGAATAAACCATGGCCGACCAACAATGCGACGAGCGGTGTCAAGCTGACGACATTCCGCGGAAAATTGCGAATCGGAGCGCCCAAAAATATGAGGAACGGAACCGCCACAGCTGCCACCACAAAGAAGTCCTGCGGCCGTTGCTCTTTCCAAAAACGGCGGATCAGCGATCCAAAACCAAGTGCGGCCAAAGCGCTATAAAGCACCCCCTCCCCATAAAGAAACGGCATTCGCAGGTACGTACTGACCCTTGAGCCTGCCGGGTCATTCGTCCCCGCAACGTTCCTTCCCGCAATCGCAAAGACCTTATCCAGGTAGGAAGGTGATCCCTCGCCGTAGATTCCGGGAAAGTCCGCCACGAACCCGTAGTGAAGCGCCCGGCTCAGCCCTTCCAGGAGGCCAAAGGTCAAAAGAATCCCCCCGCTTAGAAGGACGAGATTTTCGATAACGCGCCGAATCGGGACGCCCCGAAACGGCCGGTACAGCTCCGTCAGGAAACATGCTCCCAAAAAAGGCAAAATCGTCGGATGGGATGCGAAGGCGACGCCCAAGGCCAGGCCCGCGCCCAACAGCCAGCCTCTTGGCTTTTGACCTCCGCCCCACACCCCCTGCGCGTAGCATGCATAGCCCAAAACCAGAAAGAAACTCGCCCCCAGATGGGGAAAGCCGCTTCGCGACCAGATCATGTGGAAGCCGGATAATGCCAACGCGAATGACGCCATCCAGGCGAACGCCGGATTGGCTTCCAAGCGACGCGTCAGCCAAAAAACCCATGCCACCGTTGCTGCTCCGAGAGTCGCATTGATCAACAAAAAGTGGAAAAGCGTGGGACCGGTCAGGGACAAGAGCAGGGTTACGAGCAGGACATACGCAACCCCGTAGCTGAATGGGTATTTGGGACGGAGATGCAAGCGGTGGAGGCGATCGGTCAACGTTTCGCGCTGTCCGGAGGATTTCGATCCGCCGATCGTCTCCCCCGCCCACCAGCGAAGATGGGCGGCGGCGCCTCCGGTGATGGAGTAATAGGCGACTTCATCTTCATCGATCAACCCCCGCCCGGAAAGGCCGTAAGTTCGAAGAAATAATGCCAAGAGCAGAAGCGGCAGAAGGCAGAAGGATATCTTGAGTTTCTTCACGATTCAGCGCGGTCCGTCAAGCTTTGGATCATGAGTGGCCGAATGAAGCGGGAACGTGCGGCATTCACGGAGAATCGAAGAATCGCCTGGATTGGGGGCAGGGAGGAAATCATCAAGCCGGCGAAAATCTTCGGGACTGATCACCGGCCATCTGTCAATCCGGCCCGGCGGGAGATTCTAGGCTCGCCGCCGGAATGGTAGTGTAGCTTCTCTTCCACCGCTCGGTATTCCGCGAGCATCTCTTGAATGCCCTTCCGAATCGATCGGCGCGGCGACCACCCGAGTGTGGCCATCCGTTCAGAGCACAGCGTCTTGGCGGGGATTCCGTCGGGCTTTGTGACGTCCCAGCGGATGCAGCCATCATACCCCGCCTCTTCCTGAACCATCCGAGCGAGAACGGCGATCGAGTGGCCCGATCCGGCGCCCACATTGAGGGGCAGCGGGGCTTCATCGAGATCCAGAAGCATGAGGATGGCGTCCACCAGATCGTCTACATGTAGAATTTCACGAATCGGGGTCCCCGTCCCCCAAAGGGTCACCTCGGGGAGACCGGCCTTTCGCGCGTCGCAAAACCGCTTCACAAGGGCGGGCATCACGTGCGCGCGTTCCAGGTCGAATCCTTCCCCGGGTCCAATCAGCGTCGCCGGAATCAGGACAAGGTCACGGCGTCCGTACTGGTTGTTGTAGGCCTCGACCATGGCCATTCCGGCCAGTTTCGCCATGGCATACGGCCCGTTCGTGGGTTCGGGCGCCCCGGTAAGGATGAATTCCTCCCGCATGGGCTGCGGGGCTTCGCGCGGATAAACACAGGAGGAGGAGAGAAATACCAGCCGATCCACACCGTGGACGTGGCTGAGATGGATCAGATGGTTTTGGATGGAGAGGTTGTCGTAAATCATTTCGGCGGGGTGGCGGATGTTCTCCGATATCCCCCCGACCCTGGCGGCCGCGTTGACCAGAAAGTTCGGCCGGTGTGCGCGCAGGTATGAATCGACCGCGGCGTAATCGGCGCAGTCCAGCTCGGCGCGGTCCGGCGTGAGGATCTCAATCCCCGGCGTCTTTGTCAGGCGGCGAACGATCGCCGATCCCACCAACCCGCGAGAACCCGCGACCATAATCTTTCCGCTCAGAGCCAATCCTTCAACCACCTCCGTCGGTGCCGGCGCATCGGGCGAGGAGCCTCCAGAAAAGGGTAAACGTCCTTGACGGTGAAAAGGACCGGGAGGCGCTCCCCGCATCCTCCGCGCGGCAAACCGAATCCCGCATCGCCGGCGCCTTACGCGACAAGACAGCGTTCAAGCCGCCGGCTGGCCATGGAGCGAATGTGATCGGCGGTTTCGAGCCCGAATTTCTCTTCGACCATACGCAGGTACGCCGGGTTGCTGAAATAGGCGTGAAACGCGTCATCCCGGAAGGTGAGAACTTCAGCGGCCGAAACCTGGTGGGTGGGAAGCGGCAGCGTGTTTACGGCATGCTGCGAATAGCCGGACCAGCTCGCCGGCAGCCGCCAGCCCTTTTCAGAGGCAAGCCGATAGAGAGGAGAGCCGGGGTAAGCCATGGCGGAGTAAAAGTTGGCGAACTCGCAATTCAGCTCGAGGGCCAGATCGAGGGTTTCCCGCATGGTGTCCAGATTGTCGTCCGGAAGACCAAAGATGTAATTTCCAATCACGTTGATCCCGGCTGACTGGATCTTTCGGACGACCGCTTTGATATCGTGGCGTTTGAAATCCTTCTCGGCGCCTTCGCGCACGTGCTTGCTGCCGGATTCGATTCCCAGGGCGAGCCAATGGAAACCGGCCCGTTTCAGCATCTCCAACATGTCGTCTTTGACCGTATCGACCCGGGCATAAGCCCAGAGATTGAGGTCATATCCCCTTTCGATGAGGAGGTCGCACAACCCCCTGACGTGCGCGGGATTCAAGACAAACATCTCATCCAGGATTTTGATGTTCCGTACGCCATAATCCCGGACAAGCCAATCGATCTCCTCAATAACGTTTTCGGGATCGCGATAACGGATTCCCGGTCCGCCAAAGGGCGCGTTGATGCAGCAAAAGGTGCATTTGAATGGACACCCCAGGCTGGTGTAGAGCACGGCGTAGGGGTTGCGCTCGTGCACGTGGTCGAAGCAATGCCAGTTGTGGGCCCGGTACTTATCCATCGGGAGAAGGTCCCACGCCGCCCCGGGCATGTCCGTGGCGAGATCCTCGATCAAGGGCGCGGCCGGGGTGGAATGGACCTTCCCGTTGGCCCGGCGCCACAAACCCGGCACGTCCTGAAAGCGGTCCGAGCCGGCCTTCAACAAATCGACAAGACCCTGAATCGTAAGGGGACCTTCACCCTCGCATACGAAATCGATCTCTTCCTCATCCATCGTCCGTTCCGGAAGCGCCGAAACGTGCAGACCCCCCAAAAGGACCCTCTGATCGGGATCTCTGCGTTTGATCGCCGAACAGATCCGGCCTGCGCTCGGCATGGTCTGCGTCGAGGCGGACGGTTGAGAGCCGTAAACGATGACGGCGGTTAAAATGGGATTGTGGGTCGCCGCTTTCTCCGCGGTGGTGTCAGGGTCCCAGTTCTCGGCATTGGCATCGATGATCCGGACCGAATAACCGCGGTTCCGCATAAACGTTGCGAGGATCCCCACCCACACGGGCGGCTCCACAGCGGCGAGGTCCGAGCCCAGGCCCTGGTATATCTGTTTCCGGTCTCCCGGATTGATCAGCAAAAGGTCGACACCACGCCCGCTCATGAATAAAAAACCCTCGCTTTGTGCGCCCGGAGGCCAAATCGCGCTCGAACCCATCATGCAACAAAAGGGGTTGATTTTCCAGCCGAAACCCAAATGGCGGACCGGCGGAAAACGGCTCAAACCCCTGCGGACAATCCCGTTGAAATGAGATTCAGATGTTTGTGTACTGGTTCTTGCGAATCACCGAGTAGGTTTTGACCAACTCTTCAATCCCTTCGCGCAGGCCGATTTTCGCTTTCCAGCCCGTCTGTTCAATCTTCTCGTTACTCACGAGATAGTCGCGCTGATCCGGATCGGCCCCTATCCCCGCCTCGGTAAAATGGAAATCAGGGATGATCTCCTGGATCACTTGACAGAGTTGCCTTTTGGTCATGTTGGCTTCTGTGTTTCCGACGTTGAAAGGCTGGTCCTTCATCCGGTCGAACTGATTCAGGCTGTGCAAAAAGGCGCTCGCGACGTCCCGGACGTGAATGTAATTCCGTCTTGCATCGGCTTCGAACAAGACCACGGATCGATCGGTCAACGCGCGGTAGGTGAAATCGTTGACCAGCAGGTCGAGGCGCATCCGGGGACTGGCACCGAAAACGGTCGCCAGCCGCAGGGTGATGGCGTTCCCGCGCTCGAGAATGAGTGCTTCCACTTCTACCTTGAGACGGCCGTACAGGGAAACCGGGCGAAGGAGACTCTCCTCGGTGCACAAGGCATCTTTATCCCCCACGCCGTAGCCGCTATTCGTCGTGGGGAAGATGATGCGCTGCTCCTGGCTTCGGAGGTCGAGAATCATTTTCACGGCATCGAGATTGATGGACCGGGCCGCCACCGGGTCGTTGTCGCAGGCGGGGGCCCCGACGATACAGGCGAGGGGGAAAACCGCATCGGCGTCCCGGAGGGCTCGAGAAACGAGCTCTTTGTCGCGGGCATCTCCCCGGATGATGCTCAACCCGGAGTGATAACAGCAATCCAACAGGGAGGTCTGGCCGTACATGAAGTTGTCCAAGGCGATGACTTTGAACCCTTCGGACAAAAGGGCCGGTACCAGGAGGGACCCGATGTAGCCGCCCGCCCCGGTCACGAGAATTTTCATCGTTTCAAGCTTCCTGTTTGGGGAAGAAACCCGCTGATTCGAATCCGTCCTTCCTCAGCGTGGCACGGAGAGGACAATGTCGCAGATCAAGCGGATGTCCGCTTCTTCCAGAGAGGGGTTGTTGGGAAGCATGAAGGACGTCTCATGGATCCGGTCGGCCACCTTGAATGCCTGGAGGCCGAACCGGTCCACCCAAAACGGCTGACGCCCGATGCTGCCCCCACCCAACGGACGCGTTTCGACCCCGTTGTCCCAAAGCGCGCGGCCAATCCGCTCTCGGTGTTCAACATCGTTCGCCAGGGCGACAAAGGAAATGCTGCAAATTTTCCCTTTTGGGTTCGACTGGCAATGAAGGCCCTCAGCCTCTTGGAATGTCTTCTGGTACACGTAATGGTTCCGCGTGCGGGACTCGAGGACCCGGTCCAGTTTTTTCATCTGCGATAAACCAATCCGTGCATTCAGATCGGTGGACCGTACATTGAAACCGGGATGATAAAATGTGAAAGGCTTATTAAAGTCGATCACGCCGCGTTCCGAGGCCGCCCGCTCAGCCTTCTCCGGTTCCAGGTCCTTGGCCCACCCGTGACTCCGGATCTGAACGAGAATGTCTTGAAGCTCTTCATCGTCGGTGCAGACGAGACCGCCCTCCAGGGTGGAGAGATGATGGCCGAAGTAGAGGGAAAATGTGCTCATGTCGCCGAAGGTCCCAACGAACTTCCCCTCGTACATCGCCCCGACAGCTGGACAGGCGTCTTCCATGAGGAGGAACCCATGCCGGCTTTGGAGCTCCAGCAACCGGCCGACGTTATCCGGCACGCCGAGGGTGTGGACGAAGATGACCGCGCCCGGGTCATGATCCGCCAGCAACCGTTCCAGGGATTTCATGTCCAACCCGAAGGTGTTCCAGTCCGCCTCACACAAGATGGGCTCGAAGCCCAGTTGGATGGCCGGGGCCACTGTGGTCGCCCAGGCAATGGCCGGAACGATGACGCGCCGGTTCTTGAGCCGGCCGGAGAGCAGCGCCGCATAGTACATCAACAGGTTGGCGGATGAGCCGGAATTGACGAAGAGCGCATATTGCGTCCCCAGCCAGTGGGACCAATCCTCCTCGAATTGCCGGACGAGCGAACCTTGTGTCAACCAGGGCTTGGATTGAAGCCAGCCAATCAACTCCTGGATGTCCTGGTTATCCACCGTATCGTTGGCAAGCGGGTAACGGGTCTTCATCCCTAAAAGGGTCCCCTGAACCGGCCCGACTGGACGAGCGTCGCCTGTTCCGGATCCGGCTCCCAGGGCGGAGCGTCCGGTCGGACCAGGGCATGGGCCGTGGAGGAAATAGATTTGGGATTCGGGTAGAACAACGCCTCCAGGCTGGGCGTCGTCGGGCAAGTGGCCGGGGCGAATCCGATGCGGCGCGCGGCCGCGTTTCCACCGGTATCCGGGTCTTCGGCCAGCCGGGCGAGAATTTCCGCGCCGGCCCCGCAGCTCGTCCACGAACAATCCACCACGAGCAAGTGGCCCGTTTTTTTCACCGACGTCCGAATGGTTTCCCAATCCAGCGGAGACAGCGTAATGGGATCGATGACCTCTGCTTCGATCCCAACCTCCAGGAGGAGCTCCCGCGCCCTCAGGCACTCCGCAACCATGTTCGAGACTCCAACCAGCGTGACGTCGCTTCCCGCGGCGGTGACCCTGGCCTTGCCGAGCGGCACGGTATAGGGACCTTCGGGCACAGGGCTCTCCGTCGCGTATAAGAGCCGGTGCTCAACGAAGATGA
>CAYRGS010000041.1:8849-28730 GCA_964423875.1 uncultured bacterium | reverse complement strand
ACTACTGAAATCCTCTGTCTCGTCCTTGAAAATGACCTTCCATTTGTGAAGTCCAGGTCTGAATCATCCCGCCTGAGTCTCCGGCGTCGACGCGGGGGGGGATGAACCGGCTGTTCAGGGTGACCGGGCCGATCCGGCCTGGGTCGAACTGGGTTCCCCCCGCCGGTCTCCGCTCCTTCTCGAAGGGCCTTCATTTCCTCCTGGCCGATTCGGCTTGTGGCGGGTTTGTCTGGAGGCCGTCCGGTCCGATCCGACATTTTCTTTCGTCGGGAAGACGGATATCGAGATCCAAACGGAATGCATTCTGGGGAACCTCCGGAGGATCCTCCAAGCCGCCGGGACCGGCCTGGACCATGTGGTCAAGACGGAAGTGTTCCTGACCGAGGCTGGATTGCTTCCCTGGATGGAAGAGGTTTGGCGGGAATGGTTCCCCCAGGATCCCCCGGCCCGCACGGTGATTGAAGTGGGCGATGAGCACATCCTCCCGGGGGCGCTCGTTCAGGTTTATGCGATCGCCGTGATTCCCGACAGGAAGACCCGGAAGGAAGTCGTTTCTCCCCCCGATTATCCAAAGCTTTGGGAGCATTGCTCCCCCGCGGTGAAGGCCGGTCCGTTCCTGTTTCATTCGGGCATGCGCCGCCACGGATTCCGAGACCGGCATCCCGGTGGGAAAAGATCCGAAATTCCCTTATTACCGGAACAACGCCGAGGATCAGGCCGAGTACATTCTCTCGAACATGGAAAAATGTGTGCAGGCCGTCGGAACGACCTTGCAGAACGCCGTCAAGTCGCAGCACTACCATGTGGACCGCGACGAATTTAACGACATCGACCGGGTCTGGAAAACCTACATGAACGTCCCGCCGCCCCGGAGCTCGATGGAGATCATGGGGCTCATGGTTCCGGGCGCACGGACGACGGCAAACCTGATCACCCTCATACCGGATGGTCGGCATCAGAAGCGCGAAATCCTGTATGACAAGCAGTTTCACCCGGGCATCCGAATGTGCGTTTTTCGCCGGCCATGGAGGCGGGGGACTGGGTCTTCCTGGCGGGGCAGGTCGCCAGTGATTTCAAGGAGCCCGTGTACGGCGCCTCCCCGTCGATGCCGCACTACGGGATTGATATCTCCATCCAGACGGAATATACACTCAATAACCTGAAGGAGCTCCTGGCGCATTGCGGGTCCTCCTTGGAGGACGTGGTCCAGGCCCACATCTATCTTCTCGCGCCCCGGAGAGACTATCGGGGATTCGAAAGGGTGTGGCGAAAGTTCATCCCCGAGGATCCCCCGGCCATGACGGTCATTCCCAGTACGGGGATCATGTTCCACGGCCCGCTGATTGAGATCGATTTCATCGCAAAGAGAGGATGAAAGGGGCCGGTCGTGTCGGCGTCCGATGTGGCCGGACCATGCTTCCATGTTTCCGGAGAAACCCGATGAAACCAAAACGAATCAAGTCCGGCGCGCCGCAGCCGCTCGCCAACTACACCGAAGCGTCCCGCATCGGAGATTTTGTGTTCGCCGCCGGACAATTGGCCAGCGATTTCAAGACAGGCATTCCGCCGGAAGCGAAGGTGGATCCCGCTTTTCCCTACTATGGGTCCGACATCAAGCGTCAGACCGACTTCATCCTGAAAAACCTGGCCAAGACCTTTAAGGCGGCGGGGACGTCTTTGGACAACGTAGTCAAGGCGCAGGTCTTCATGATGGACCTTGATGATTTCGACGCGTTCGACGAGGTGTGGAAACAATACTTCAAGACACCGCCTCCCCGGACGACCGTCGGGACGACGGGCCTTCTGGTCAAGGACACGCTGGTCGAGATCGACCTCATCGCTTATGTCCCCAAGAAGGGGGGGGGGGTGAAAGCGGAGGCCGTCAAGTCGGCCGCACCGCGGCCCCTGGCCAATTACACCGAGGCCGTCCGGGTGGGAGACTTGGTCTTCGCGGCCGGACAGTTCGCCAGCGACTTCAAGACCGGCATTGCTCCCGAAGCAAAGGTGGATCCCGTCTTTCCCTACTATGGGTCCGACATCAAGCGTCAGACCGACTTCATCCTGAAAAACCTGGCCAAGACCTTCAAGGCGGCGGGGACGTCTTTGGACAACGTGGTCAAAGCGCAGGTCTTCATGATGGATCTCAAGGATTTCAACGCGTTCGATGAAGTCTGGAAACAGCATTTCAAGACGCCGCCGCCCCGGACGACCGTCGGGACGACGGGTCTTCTGGTAAAGGACACGCTGGTCGAGATCGACCTCATCGCCCATGTCCCCAAGAAGGGGGTAAAAGCGAAGGCCGTCAAGTCGGCCGCACCGCGGCCCCTGGCCCATTACACCGAGGCCGTCCGGGTGGGAGATTTGGTCTTCGCGGCCGGACAACTCGCCAGCGACTTCAAGACCGGCATTCCGCCTGAGGCGAGGGTGGATCCCGCGTTTCCCTACTACGGGTCCGACATTAAGCGTCAGGCCGACTTCATCCTGAAAAACCTGAAGAAGACCTTTGAAGCCGCCGGCGGCTCCCTGGACAACGTGGTCAAGGCGCAGGTTTTCATGATGGATCTCAAGGATTTCAACGCGTTCGACGAGGTGTGGAAACAGCACTTCAAGACGCCGCCTCCCCGGACGACCGTCGGGACGACGGGTCTTCTGGTCAAGGACACGCTGGTCGAGATCGACCTGATCGGGGCCGTGAAATAGAAAATCCGCCGCCTCCCCCCCCTTCTTTCTTCCCCCCCCGCGTCGGGGGCTTCCCGAGGGCGTCGTCGAGTGGGCGCCCTTGAGAGCGGGCCGGGCTCCGGGGGAGAAGGGGCGCGCTGGCTGAGAAGGACCAAAAACGTTCCGACGCCGGGGTTCACGTGTGTTTCCCGGATCTCCCCTATGCCGTCGAAGGCGGCGCGAGGTCCGCGTCGAGCCGGGCCTCTTCTCCCGCCTCCCCCTCTCTCTCCCCCTCCCCCCGCCGGGCGTCTCGCTTTATCCATGTATCGGATTCCGGAGGATTTGACATCCATGAGCCGGAAGGCCATATAGGCCGAAAGAATTCTCGTGATCGCGCACCCTCCTTCCCGGTCAACTGAAGCGCCTCATCCTGAGACCACTCCCGGAAAACCTGTCTTTTCCAGATTTTGCGTGGAAGTGGCATGAATCGCGCACGTTCATCCATCTAATAAGAGCAACGCCCGACATCACCATCCTCAATTGCATGGCGGCCCCGAGGGCGGTCTTGTTGAAGGGTTGACGCAACGGATTCCGTTAGAATCATTGAGGCCGTCCCGCTTCCTTATCGCCGCGGCGACGCCTCAGCTCCGAGGCTTTTCATGGAAATTCGGAACATCGCGATTATCGCCCATGTCGACCACGGCAAGACCACGCTCACCGATGTCTTGATGCATCAGACGGGGATGGTCGAAGAAGGGGTCTCGATGGATTCGAACGCGCTCGAGCTTGAGCGTGGCATTACGATTTATTCGAAAAACGCGGCCATCTTTTATCGGGACGCCAAGATCAATATTCTCGATACGCCGGGTCATGCGGATTTCGGCTCGGAAGTGGAGCGGGTTTTGCGCTCCATTGACTCGGTCCTCTTGGTGGTGGACGCCCAGGAGGGTCCGATGCCGCAGACCCGCTTTGTTCTGAAAAAATCCCTCGAGCTCGGCCTGCGGCCAATCGTCGTTATCAACAAGATCGACAAACCGGCCGCCGATCCCGCGCACGCCGAGGAGCAGGTTTTGGATCTCTTTCTGGAGCTTGGGGCGGACGACGAGCAAGCGGACTTTCCCATTGTGTACACGAACGCGCGTCTGGGCATCGCGAAGCGGAAACTGACCGACGAGTCGAAAGATCTCACGCCGCTTTTGGAAACCATCCTTGCGCATGTGGCGCCCGCTTCCGGGGCGCCCTCCGATGTTCCCTTGCGCCTTCAGCCATTCAACCTGGACTATGACAACTACCTGGGACGGCTCGCGGTGGGGCGTATTTACGAAGGCGTTTGCCGGTCGAGCCAGAAGGTTTGGGTCAAAAAGCCAAAGGGCGAGATCCGCTTGGGCAAGATCAACAAAATTTTCACCTTCAAGGGATTGCGGAAGGTAGAGGCTGAGAGCGCGGGCGCGGGCGATATTGTCATGGTCGCCGGACTGTCGGATATCGACATCGGCGAGACAATCACCACGAACGCCGAAGCGGCGCCTTTAGAGGCGATTGCGGTTGATGAGCCGACGATTGTTCTCAACTTTCTGGTGAATAACTCTCCTTTGGTCGGGCGCGAGGGAAAGTACGTCACGTCGCGTCAGTTGCGCGAGCGCCTGGAGCGCGAGCTTGAGGTGAACGTAGGGTTGCGCGTGGAGTTTGACTCGGCGGACAGGTTCAAGGTTTCCGGCCGCGGCGAGCTCCACATCGCCATCTTGCTCGAAAACATGCGCCGCGAGGGACATGAGCTACAGGTTTCCCAGCCGCGGGTGATCATGCGCGAAGAAGACGGCGTGAGACTCGAGCCGTTTGAAGAGGTTGTTGTGGATATACCGAATGCGCACCAGGGCGTGGTGATCGAGCGCCTTGGCATGCGCGGATTCACTTTGCAGAACTTGCGGTTGGACGACGCGACGATACACATGTCCTTTGAAGGTCCGACGCGCGGCCTGCTGGGGTACCGGAACCAGTTCGTGGTGGATACGAGAGGTTTGGGCATCCTCTCCGCGCGCGTGCTCGGCTATCGGCCCTATGCCGGAGAAATTCGCAAACGTACCATCGGTTCGATGGTCTCCATGGCGACCGGAAAAACCCTCGCCTACGCCCTCTGGAATTTGCAGGAGCGGGGTGTTCTGTACATCGGCCCGAATACCGAGGCGTACGAGGGCATGGTGATCGGCAGCACCTCGAAAGACGAGGAAATGGCGGTGAACCCGACTAAAGGCAAGCAACTGACCAACATCCGCGCCTCCGGGTCGGACGACGCGATCGATCTCGTGCCCCCCTTTGAGCTTACCATCGAGCGCGGGCTCGAGGTGATGGCCGAGGACGAATATCTGGAAATCACGCCCGAAAGCGTTCGTTTGCGAAAGCAGCATCTGACGGGATCGGAACGGGCCAAAATCCGACGACAGAAGTAGGCGATAGTAACGAATCCATCGGTTTTCCCCGTAGCGCCCGCCCCCCTCTGCGCCATCTGACTTCCCCCCGGCGAATTCGCGATACGGAACCCGGACGATTGGTTGTCACGTCGAAGGAGAAGTTGGATTCCGGGAAGGACCAGGCACGCGGCGCGCCATCGGGTGTCGGGTGGTCGGCGTCCGGGGGGCGCTCTCCGTCGGCGTTTCCGCCGGCCCAAGCAGGGGGGCGCCCCTCCCGGCGGGACGGCTGGTGCTGTTTCCTCTCCTCAGTCGAAGACGGCAGTGGCCTCGACTTCAATCATCATGTCAGGCGTCATCAAGCCCGCCACCATCAAGGAGGTTATGCACGGTGGCTCCTTCGTTTTGGAGTGCTGATTGAAGAACTCCGCCCGGGCGGGGAGACCCTCGGCCCAGAACTTCTCCCGATCGGTGAAGTAGAACGCGTAATGCACGATGTCATCGACCGTCGCGCCCGCCTCCTCCAGCGTCATACGAACGTTCTCGAGGGCCTGGGTCATCTGGGCCCTCATGTCCCCCTTCCCGACGAGCCCGCCCGTGGAGATGGAAGGATAGCCCGACATTCGGAGGGTCTTTCCGCCTTTGGTGACCACTGCGTGGGCAAGGCCCACCTCCCGGCCGAACCCCATTGTAGGGGCGACGGTCAGAACCGATTGTTTGTACATTTCGACGACTTCGGGAATGATGATGGTCTTTCGATCTACCATCCTTCTTTCCTCCATTGATAGTGTGTTCGCGATAGGGGGTCCAATAGTACGTTCTAACCTGAATTTTTCACAAGGAAGGACGGTTCAGCAGTTTTCATTCGAGATATTATTTGAAGATCAACCGATTGGCCGAGGGATGGAAGCCGAGGCGAGTGGACCACACTGTCCTTAAGGGGCTCTGTACCCGCCCCGACGCGTTGGCCATAATCCAAGGGTCGATCATGCACGGGCCTGCAACGGAATCGTTGTGAGAAATACGGGATAAACCCGAAAGCGCGCATTCCATCAACCCGCCAAGCCTTTCGGCAGGTTCACCTCTCCCAGCGGCGGAAGCTCGTATTTGGCCCAATCCTCGCGAATTTTTTCGAGGTAGTGGCGGGGCGGGAAGGAGACGTCCGGGTAGTTCCATTTTTTCGTCGCGTCGATGAGCGCCTTGGCCCCCGTGGGAGGGCTGTCGCCTCTGCCCGGATCGTCGGATGAAGGGTCCAGCTCCAGCGCACCCATGTTCTCCAGGATCCGGATGTCCTTGTCAGGGCGCACCCGGTAGTTCATCACCCATTCGCGCATAAACGGGTCGCGGATGTCGATGTCGTCATCCACCACGACAATCCATTTGAAATAGCTCATCCCGCAGAACGCGAGGGCGCCCGTCATCAACTGCTCCACCTGACCCCGGTAGACCTTCCGAATGCTCATCCACAGGGCAGCCGCGCTGCCCCCCGACTCCGGCATGTGCAAATCGACCAATCCCGCGATACTCAGCGTGGCGCTCAAGTGCCGGTGGACGCCGGTCTCCAGAAAGTGGCGCTTCAGCACGGTGCTTTCATTCGGGGGGAACTGGCTGATGAGGCCGACGAGGATGGGGTCGCGGCGGTGGGTGATGCATCGGACGTGAAACACGGGGCACTCCCGGTCTCCCGCCATGTATCCGGTGAACTCCCCGAAGGGTCCCTCGGGCTCGACCCTGTCCGTGGTGATTTCTCCCTCGGCGACGAACTCGGCGCTTGCGGGGACCTCCAAGTCCACGGTCTTGCACTTGACCAGCTGGATGGGCTCGCCCCGGATGCCGCCGGCCACGTTCAGCTCGTCCATTCCGAACCGGCCCGGCCCGACCAGGGTGATGACGGGATCCACGCCGCTGAAGAGCGCTGCCGGCATGGGCTCGCCCCGCGTCTTCCATTTGGCCCATTGCACGGCGCCGTACCGATCCGGGGCGGAGAACTGGATCCCCGTGGTTCTCGGCCCCTTGACCTGACAGCGGCGGATGCCGATATCCCGGACCCCGGTCTCCGGGTCTTTGGTGACCCACAGGGGGGTCAGATAGGGGCCGCCGTCCTTTTCGGGGGTCCAGATGGGGGCGGGAAACCGCGTCAGGTCCGCATCGTCTCCATGAAGAATCACCTCTTGACAGGGACCGGAATCCGCCATCACGGGCGGGATGGGGTTTTGAATCCCCCGGTTGACCCGCTCGAAGATCGCGCCCGGCTCCGGAGCCGTCTCAACGGCCACGCCGATCTGCCTGGAGGAAATGGCGGTGACGCCCGTGACCATCCGTCCCCCCGGACGGTCTTTGATGTTCCGAAAGCCCAGACCGAAACGGGCCTCTTCCCGGTACCCTCTGAAAATCATCCGGGAGAGCGCCGAAATCTCCCATGCCGGGTCCACCTCGTTTTCTACCCAGTGGAAGAGCTCCTCCCGTTCGAGGGCTTCGAGGTAAGCTCTCAGGTCTTCATAGGCCAATGCGGGTTCTCCCGGGGAGATGAAATCAATGTCCGGCGGTCTCTTCTTCGGGCTGAAACGCCCGCCCTTCCACTTCGAATGGAAACCCGGTCATCCGCCCTTTTCCCGGATGGCCTCGAGGACGTCCTCCGGGCGGATCGGCAGGTTTCGAACCCTGACGCCGATGGCGTCCGAGACGGCGTTGGCGATGGCGGGGGCGGTGGGCAGGGCCGCGGACTCCGCGACGCTCTTCACCCCCATGCCCGCCGGGTCGATGTTATCCGCAAATTCAACACGCGTACGCGTGGGCACATCGAGGGGTGTCGGGATTTTGTAGTCCGCCATCTGTCCGTTCACGGGAGCGCCTGAGTCCCGGTCGATGACGAGGTGTTCCGTCAGCGAGAAACCGATTCCTTGGACGAACGCGCCCGTCACTTGTCCCTCGGCCCCAAGCGGGTTCACGACCCTCCCCGCGTCGTGAACATCGGCCATATCGAGGATCTCCCCCGCACCTGTCTCCATGTCCACGGCGACCTTGACGCACTGGGCGCCGAACGGAGGAGGGTTGCCGGGAGGCGTTGAGCTGGCGGTCCCCATGATGGTTTTCATCTCTTCATAGTGGGCGTGCGCGGCCGCTTCCCTCACCTGAAGCCGATTGTCCGTAGATTTCGAAACAATGGATCCCCCGACAATGTCCAGGTCCTGCGGATCCTCTTCGAGCATCCTCCCCGCGGTTTCCAAGAGTTGAAGTTTGGCCTCCAGGGCGGCTTTTTGCGCGGCGTGGCCGGAAACAAATGTAATGCGGCTTGCATGGGTGGCCACGTCGAAAGGGGCCGTATCCGTATCCGTCGCGGCGATAACCACATCTTTTATGGGGAGGCCCATGGCGTCTGCCACAATTTGGGCCAGGACCATGCTCTGTCCCGCTCCTTGCTCGATGGAGGCGGTGATCAGATTCACCGTTCCGTCTTCATTGACCTTTACGATGGCGCCCGAGTACTCGAGGATCTTCTCCGGCCGGTCGTCCGAGCCGTGCACGCCGGTGTTCCGCATGTTCGCAAACGCCAAACCCAGTCCGATCCTGACCGAAGAATCCGGGCTTTGGCGGGCGTCGGAGCGGTCCCAGCCGATCCTCTCCCGGGCCCGCCGGGCGCAATCAGGCAGGGCGCAGGATTCCACCTTGAAGCCCGAGAGGGGGGAGACGTCCCCGACGCGGTAGGCATTGCGCAGGCGAAACTCGAAGTCATCCAGTCCGAGCTCGGCCGCGATTCGGCTCATCTGGCACTCGATGGCGAAGTTGGTTTGAACGCCGCCATAGCCCCGCATCGCCCCCGACGGAAAGATGTTCGTGTAAACCGCTTGTCCTTCAAAGAGGTAATGGGGAGTGTTGTACGCGCCGATGAAGGTCATTCCGCCCACCAGCACCACGGAGGGTCCGTGATTGGCCGCGGAGCCGCACTCCATCCAGGCCTTCATGTGCCGGGCCGTGAGCGTCCCGTCGGCCCGGACGCCGGTTTTGACCCAGATGCTGGAGGGATGCCGCGCGCTGGCGATGAATTCCTCCTCCCGGGTGTATTCCACCCGAACCGCCCGGTTGGCGCGCAAAGCCAGAAGGGCGCAGACTACCTCATTGACCGCAAGGTCCAGCCCTTTCCCGAACGCGCCCCCCAGGTTCGGCCGGATGACCCGGATCTTGCCCGCGTCCATCCCCAGCGCCTCGGAAAGACAAGCCCGAAGACCGAAGATGGATTGCGTGGTCGAGAGGATGGCGAGACGTCCGCCGGATTCAGGCCAGGCGATTGCCAGGTGGGGTTCCAGGGCGGTCTGGTTGATTCGCTGTGTGGTGTATTCATCCTCGAAGACGTGGTCCGCCTCCGCAAATCCTTTTTCGAGGGTCCCCCGGCGAAGCGTGATCGGCTCGTTGGCGTCGCGCCAGCCAAAGGCGATGTTCCCTTCGCCGCCGAGGCGGACGATCGGGGCGTCGGCCTCGAGGGCCTTGTCCATCTCGAACACGGCGGGAAGTTCCTCATACTCCACTTCGATGAGCGTCATCGCTTCGTCGGCCCGGTCCAGGCTGGTCGCGGCCACCGCCGCGACGGGCTGCCCTAGGTAGCGGATTTCCTCGTCAAAGACTACCTCGTCCTTGACGAGCAGGTCCGTGGTGGGATTCGACTGGTTGTAAATCGGGTTGTAGCGCCGCCCCGGGCTGTCTCCGATTCCGATGACGGCATGAACCCCGGGAGCCTTTCGCGCTGTTTCCAGATTGAGCCGCTTGACGCGCCCGCGGGGGACCGAACTCCGGAAAAGGCGAACCACCAGGCAATCGGTCGGGAAGTGATCGCTGACGTATCGGAAAGCGCCCGTGGATTTCTCCACACCGTCCAGACGGGAAATCGATTGTCCAATAACCGGGTTCATTCATCGCCTTTCAGACCGCGGGTGTTTCCAACCGGCACCGTGGATCGTGCCGTCGAGGGTTGAATATCGCGCCAAGACCTTCTCAAATACGCTTATCCTAAAGGACGGCATGAGAAGAGGGCAACTCAGACCTGTTCAGCTCCGACGTCGCTTGATGTTAATCCGGCTTCCCATCACGACGGGTAGTCTTATGGAAGCGGGTGGCTGGATTGGAAAACGCGCGTGATGAACATTTTCGATTATTCTTGACACATGCCTGAACCCCAAATTATCATCCCCTCCGGTCGATTTCTCCAAAATATCGTCAGATCCTACCGAGGCGGGTGTTTGTTGCGGCAGCCTTGTGAACGGGCTCGACTTTTCCTCAACTGAAAGAAAACACCGTGGCTGACACGCTTTTGATCCAAAACTGCGGAATCCTAGATCTCTCCCTCAGCGACGAGATCTTGGAAGGACGGGACATCCTTGTTTCGGGATCCCGGATTTCTTCCGTCCGGAAGACGGGAGATCTAAAAGGCGACATTCTCATTTCCGGCCAGGATCGACTGGTCATTCCGGGTTTGATCAACGCGCATACACATTCCGCCGAGAACTATCTGAAGGGATTGACCGACCGTCAACCTCTGGAGATGTGGCTGCCGTACGTCTATGGAACCGCCGGACTCTATTCGCCGCGGGATGTCTACCTGGCCTGCATGATCGGCGCGATCGAGATGCTGAAAACCGGAAGCACGGGCGTCATCGATCATTGCTGGATGTCGCCGGGCGTGACGCCGGACAGGATGGACGCCGCCATGGAGGCTTACCGGGACGCGGGCATCCGGACGTGTTTCGCCCCGCTCGTCACCGATACGGATTACGTCGAAAAATTCGCCGTCGAAAGGGGGCACGAGGTCGGGGACACCTTCTTCGCCAGGCGGTTCGACAATGCCCCGCCTTGGGGCGAGACGCTGGGTCACCTCGAAGGCTTCTTCGACAAATGGGACCGCTCGGAAGAGGGCCGCCTGCGGTGCATGACGGGTCCGGCGGGGATTCAGTGGTGCAGCGAACGGCTCTTGGAAGATTGTTGGGGCCTGTCGCGCTCGCATCAGGCGGGGGTTCATCTCCACATCAATGAGACGTTCATTCAGGACTGGGCGAACCGGAAACGATTCGGAAAGAGCGCCATCGCCTTCCTGGATGACGCCGGTCTGTTGGGGCCGGACGTTTCCATGCCGCACAGCCTATGGCTGGATGACGCGGACCTCGATCTGATCGCATCCGCCGCCGCGGTCCCCGTCCATAACCCTGCCGCGAACACCAAGATGGGCAGCGGTCTCATGTCGCTTAGAAAGATGATCGACCGGGGAATTCCCGTGGCCGTTGGAACGGACGGGGCAGCCAGCAACGACCATCAAGCGCTTTTCGAAGCCGTTCGGATGGCGGTGTACATCCATAACGCCACGGAGCCGGATCACCGAAAGCACATCGATGCCCGGGAAGGGATCGCCATGGCCACCCGTTCCGGGGCGGCGGCCATGCTCCTTTCCGACGAACTGGGCGAGATCAAGCCCGGCGCCCTGGCGGACTTGGCCCTGCTGGACAGGCGGTCGCTCTCTTGGGTGCCGACCAACGACCCGATTCGAAACTTGGTTTATTGCGAGCGGGGCCAATCCGTTTGCACCGTGATTGTGGCGGGGCGGGTTGTGGTGGATGACGCCAAGGTATTGACGGTTTCCGAAGAGGACGTGGTCGGCGAGGTTCTCGAAGCCATGGCGTCACGGGGTGAGCCGGAATGGCCCAGCCCCTCGGAACGCGACCGGACGGTGGCCCTCTACGAGCGGCTCTGTGACGATTTGGCGGCCCAACGGCCATCGTAAGAGAAGAGGGGAATCATCGAGCCGCCTGAGTCGAACCAGAGCCGGTGATGTCTGAGACCTTCGAGGATGGGGGAGGAAGATGAGCGGAGATCTATTGGAAGAACTGCTCGAGACCAGCCGCGGCCGGATGCTAGGCGATGGCGTCGAAACACTGGACTTGGACGAGATCATAGGGCGATGCAAGAGCTTCGACGATTGGTATGCAGTCGTCGCCGACATAGGGGACCGGTATGAGAAGATGGCGGAGGACTACCTTTCCAGGGGCGGGAAGATCTCGGCGGGAGAGATGTTCTGGCGGGCCAGCATGCATTATCACTATGCCCAGTTTTACATGTTCGAGCGGCCCGACCTGCGGGAGGCGGGACAGAAAAAGAAGGTCGAGCTTTATGAGCGGGCGGCGCCCCTGTTCTTTCCGCCCGCCGAGCGCATCGAGATTTCCTTCGAGGAGTTCTCCATTCCGGGGTACTTGCGCCTCCCTCGCGGAATCGATAAACCTCCGCTGGTTGTTCTCATCGGAGGGCTGGAGAGCACAAAAGAAGAAAGCTTCCTGTTCGAGCGGCTCTGCCTGGACCGGGGAATGGCGACCTACGCCTTTGATGGTCCGGGCCAAGGGGAGATGTTTTTCCAATCGCCGATGCGCGGAGACTTCGAACGATTCACCTCCGCGGTGATCGATTTTTTCGAAAAGAACCGGTCGGACCAGGTGGACCTGTCTCGGATCGGAATTCTGGGCAGAAGCTTGGGAGGCCACTACGCGGCGAAAAGCGCGGCCCATGAGAAACGCATCAAGGTCTGTGTGTGCTGGGGGGCCCATTTCGAATACCAATCCTTCTGGGAACAGATGGACTCGTTTACTGTCGACGGGGTTACCTATTGCTGCGGAGAGACGGACCCGGAGAGGGCGAAGGAAAAGGTTAGGTTCATCGACCTGACCGGACATGCGGAAAACATCACCTGCCCCCTTTACATTCAGCATGGCGTCAAAGACGATCTCATCCCATTCGCACAGGCCAAAAAGTTGGAAGAAGCAGTGGTTAATGTCCCCGAGCTTGTCACCCAGTTCGAGGAGAACGGGATTCATTGCTGCCACAACTTGTCCCACGTCAACCGGCATCCGATGGCGGACTTCCTGGCGAAGCACCTAAATGCCCAGCCGTAAATGCCTGATTGGATGTCCCTCCATTTGAATCTGCAACTCCGTGGATCACAGGGTGTCCAAACCAAGTCGGTTCTTCTCTTCGGACAAGTGAATCTCCCAAAATAGATGAACCGGATGAAGGATTATTCCCCGGAGAGATGTGCGACTGAGCCATTGGAGTAACGGATGACTCTCGGAAACCCTGAGCGGAGATCCCGCTTGCATTTGAGGCTGGATTGCTGGAAAATGTAAGTACTTGAGCATTCTGAGCCTAGTAGAAAATGGCTGGTCCGCGTCGACTTGGGTTATTCCGTTGTCGTTACGCGGCTTTGTTTTCCGAATCGCCCTAGAGGGGGGAGAAAAATGAAACGGTTTCTTATCGGTTTATCGGGCATTCTCTTTCTTGTTGCGACATTCCTGGGCGGAGGGCAGGCCGGGGCGGAAAAGAGGGTGGCCTGGGTCTTCCCGGGGACCATCAATGACCTAGGCTTCAACCAGAGCGGTTACGAGGCGTTGATGCGGCTCAAAAAGCGGGGCATCAAGGTTGCGTTTTCGGAAAACACCCCTCCGCCCAAATTCGTCTCGACGTTGCGCAACTATGCCGCTCAGGGTTACGAGGTGGTCGTTGGGCAGGGTTATGAGTTTGGCGATCCTATCATGAAAGTCGCGCCCAAGTATCCCAAGACCAAGTTCATCAACATCGTGGGGGGTGTGAACGCGGACAAGAAACAGAAAAACGTCCTGACGCTTCAAATCGGCAGCAACGAGAGCGGCTATGTCGTCGGCGCCTTGGCGGGTCTGATGACAAAGACGAACCGCATCGGGGCCATCGGCGGTTTCCCGTTTCCGTCCATCGTCTCCCAGCTCGAGGCCTTGCGTCTCGGCGCCAAGGCGGTCAATCCCAAGGTGAAGGTGAACATCGTCTACATCAGCACCTTCGAGGATCTGACGAAGGGAAAAGAAGCAGCCTTGGCCCAGATCAGCGCCGGTGCCGACGTTATCCATCACGTTGCGGATCACGCGGGACTGGCCGTTGTCCAGGCGGCTCAGGAGAAGGGTGTTTTGGCTATCGGCAATGGGCTGGATCAATACAAAGCTGCTCCAAAGTCGATCATCGTGACCCAGCTCGTCGATTACGGCGGAACCGCCATAAAGCCCACGCTGGACTACTTCAAGGATGGGACGTGGAAGGCGGGCTTGTATGTCATTCCCATGAGTATCGGTGGCGTCACGGATCTCTCCGAATTCCACAATAATGTTCCCAAGGCCATACAGGACAAGGTTTTGAGGATTCGAGCCGACATAATTAGTGGAAAAATCAAGGTTCCGTTCATTGCGAAACCCAAGAAGAACTAGCGAACGCTAACAGTCGGTCTCCGCTCTGCGGGGAAAGCCGGGGTTCCTCGCCTTTCCCCGCAGAGCTTCCTCTGAACAGCAGCCCACAATGCCCGAACCCATTCTTCGGATGGAAGAAATCACCAAGGTGTTTCCCGGGGTCGTTGCCAACGACCGTGTTACGTTCGAGGTGGCCCCGGGAGAGGTGCATGCCCTCCTTGGAGAGAACGGAGCCGGGAAGACGACCCTGATGAATGTCCTGACTGGTCTCTACCGCCCGGATGGGGGAAAGATCTACATGGACGGCCGTGAGGTTCGCATCCCATCGCCCAAGGCCGCCATCCGAGAGGGGATCGGGATGGTTCATCAGCACTTCATGCTGGTCCCGACGTTTTCGGTCGTCCAAAACGTTGCGATGGGCCTTCGTGAGCTCCGCAATCCCATGCTTCATCTGGACCGTCTGGCAGGTGATGTCCGCACCTTGGCCGAGCGTTTCAAGATGGACCTGGACCCCCAGGCTATTACAGAGCTCCTGCCGCTGGGAACCCGGCAGAAGATCGAGATTCTAAAGGCCCTCTACCGGAAGGCCCGGCTCCTCATCCTCGATGAGCCGAGCGCTGTCCTCACCCCCCAGGAATTTGCCGAACTGGCCCGGACCTTGCGCACACTGGTGGAAGAGGGGGTTTCCATCGTCTTCATCTCGCACAAGCTCGAGGAGGTGATGAAGGTGACCGACCGGGTGACGGTCCTGCGCCAGGGACAGGTGGTCGAAACCGTTCGTACGGCCGAAACCTCCCCGTCGGGGTTGGCCCGGATGATGGTAGGGCGTCCGGTGGTCTTCGACTTCGCCAAAGCGGAGCGCCCGCCCGGCCCGCCTGTCCTGGAACTCGAGGGGGTCTGCGTCGAGGACGACGACGGCGTGGTTTTCCTCAATGACCTGAGCTTGGTGGTCCGGCGGGGGGAAATTCTGGGGATCGCAGGCGTGGACGGGAACGGGCAGCGCGAGCTGGCGGAGGTGATCTTCGGCCTGGGAACGCCGCGCTCCGGAACCGTCCGCGTCAAGGGAGAAGACATCCGAGGATGGACCCCCCGTGACCTCACGGCCCGATCCGTGGGCCGCATCCCCCAGGACCGTCACGGGATGGGACTTATCCTCGATTTGACTGTCCGGGAAAACCTCCTTCTGGAACGCTTCCATGAACAGCCTTTCTGCCGCAGGGGTTTTCTCGAAGGCCGCGTCATCGAGGAGCAAAGCCGCAGCCTCATCCGGGACCATGACATCCGGCCGCCTTCGCAGACCCTTAGCATCGCAGCCCTCTCCGGGGGCAACCAGCAAAAGGTCATCTTCGCCCGAGTGATGTTGAAGCCCCCGGATCTGTTGATCGCGATGAACCCCACCCGGGGCCTCGATGTGGGGGCCACCGAGTTCGTCTACAAGAAAATCCTGGAGCAGCGGGAAAAGGGATCGGCGATCCTGTTCATCTCCAGCGAGCTCTCCGAGATCATGAGCCTCAGCGATCGGATCGCGGTCCTCTACGAAGGGCGTATCCAGGGAGAGGTCGCTGGGCCCGAGGCGGACGAGCTGACCCTCGGGCTCTGGATGGCCGGCGCTCTGGCGGAGGCGTCATGACCGGTGGAGAACCCAGATCGCATCGCCTCCGCTATTACGCGGCGTTCCAGGTCCTTTCCCCCCTTCTGGCGGTGGGGTTCGCCCTCCTGATGGGGGGGGCCATCATCGGGAGCATCGGAATCAATCCCCTCGGGGCCTATGCGGCGCTGTGGAAGGGGGCCTTTGGAACCGCTGCGGGGTTTGGACTGGGAATTACGCGGACCATCCCCTTGCTTTTCGTGGGGCTCAGCGTCGGCCTGGCCTTGCGGTGCGGACTGTTCAACATCGGGGGCGAGGGCCAGCTCTACATGGGGGCCCTGGCTTCGACGGCCCTCGCCGTTTATCTGCCGGCGATGCCCTGGGCGCTTCATTTTCCCATCGTCCTTGTCGGGAGCTTCCTGGCGGGGGGAGGCTGGGGCGCGATGGCCGGATGGATGCGCGCCCGGTTCGGCCTCAACGAGATCATCACGACCATCATGTTGAATTACATCGCCTTCTGGATCGTGAGCTATCTGGTTCACGGTCCCATGCTGGATAAGGCCAGCTATTATCCCTGGTCCCCGCAGGTCCCCGAATCGGCCCAGTTCCCCGTTCTCCACGAACCGTCCGGCATCCATCTTGGAATCTTTCTGGCACTGGCTGCGGCCGTTGTAGTCTATGTGTTTCTGTGGCGGACCCGCGTCGGGTTCGAGATCCGGGCGACGGGAGCGGGCTCCTCGTCCGCGCGCTTCGTTGGAATCAACGTCCTGCGGAGCACCGTCCTTTCCATGTTCCTGGCGGGCGGGCTCGCGGGCCTTGCTGGCACGGCCGAAATCCACGGCGTCCAGCTCCGTTTGAGCGATTTTTTCTCGCCCGGCTACGGTTTTACGGGGATCGCCGTCGCCCTGGTGGGGCGGACTCAGCCCTTCGGCGTTGTTCTGGCCGCTCTTCTGTTTGGGTTGCTGGATTCGGGCTCCGACAACCTGCAACAGACGATGGGAGTTCCCTCGGCCGTGATTCTGGTTGTCCAGGGGTTGGCGATTGTGCTGCTCATCGTGGCCTCCTCCCAGGGCGTGCTTAGAAAAATCATGAAGAGGCAGGAGCTCCGATATGCTCGGCTCCATTGAACAGCTCTTCTTTTCCGTGGACTTCCTCTCGGCCTCCGTCCGACTCGCAGTCCCCCTGGTGTTCCTGAGCTTGGGGGAGTTGTTCGCAGAGCGTTCCGGCGTCGTCAACATCGGCCTGGAGGGCATGATGTTGTTCGGTGCGTTCGCGGCGGTGGCAGGAACCTTCGTCTGGGGGAATCCCTGGATGGGGGTTCTGGCCGCCATCCTCGTGGGGGCCCTGTTCGCGTCCATCCTCGCTTATGTGGCCGTCTCGCTGGCGGGTGATCAAATTGTGACCGGACTCGCCCTGAACATAGCGGCCCTGGGATTGACGACCTTCCTGAGCCGCACGCTCTGGGGCGTGGGAAAGAACCCCAAGGTGGTGGGATTCAAGCCGGTGGAAATTTCCGGCCTCACGGACCTCCCGGTCCTCGGCGAGATCTTCTTCCATCACTCCCCTTTGGCATACGTTGCGTTTATGATTCTTCCCGTCGCGGCTTGGGTCCTGTTCCGAACCCGGTGGGGCCTTCACATCGATGCGGTGGGTGAGCACCCACGCGCCGCGGACAGCACGGGCATCTCGGTTTCCGGGGTCCGCTATCTGACGATCATCATCTCCGGCATGCTCGCCGGCGCCGGCGGCGCCTATCTCTCCATCAGCCAGCTTGACTCCTTCGTCGAAGGCATGACGGGTGGGCGGGGGTTCATTGCCTTGGCTATTGTGATCGTGGCCAAGTGGTTTCCGTACCGCGCGGCGGCCGTGGCCCTTCTGTTTGGGGCCACCGAAGCCCTGAGCCTGCGGATGGAGGCACTGGGCTTCCCGGTTTCATTTCACATTCTCCGCATGATGCCGTACCTGTTGACCCTGCTGGTGTACGCCGGTGTTGTCGGCAGCACTCGCATGCCGGCGGCCATCACCCAGCCCTACATAAAGGATTGAGGCCCTCATGAGCACAACGCTGATCCGGGATATCGATCTTCTGGTCGCCGACGTTGACGAGGAGCCCCTCCAGGGCGCGAGCCTGCTCATCGAAGGGGCGACAGTACGGTCGATCGGGGCGGACGTCGCCTCGGATATCCAGCCCGACCGGACGATTGACGGGCGCGGACATCTCTTCATGCCGGGGTTGATCAACACCCACCATCACTTCTTCCAGTCGCTGACGCGCAACCTGCCCAAGACGCAGGACGCGAAGCTTTTCGATTGGATCGTCGAGAACTTCAAGGTCTGGCGCAACCTGGACCACGAAATGGCGGCCTCGGCCGGCAGGACCATCGCGGTCGAGCTTCTCTTGTCCGGCTGCACGACGGCGGTCGATCACTGCTACATCCATCCGAGGCGTTCCCCCGAGATTGCGTCTCATGAAATCCGGGCGGTGCGGGAGGTCGGACTCCGGTTCCATTTGGCCCGGGGGGCGCTCTCGCCGGGGTTCGACCTTGACCCCGAAATTGTTCAGGACGACGACGCCGTCCACAAGGCGACGCGGTCGTTGATCGAGGAATGGCACGAAGCCGAGCCCTGCGGGATGACGCGGATCTGCGTTGGCCCCTGCGCACCCTTCAACGCGAGCGCGGACCTTTACCGCGAATCCAGGAAGATGGCCGACAGCTATCCGGGCGTTCAGTGTCACACCCATCTGGCGGAGACGAAGGACGAGGTGGAGTATTGTGCGCACTATTTTGGCAAGCGGCCGTTCGACTTCATGGAAGACGCGGGGTGGATGGACGAGCGTTGCTTTCACGCCCACAGCGTCTGGCTCAACGACGCCGAGGTCAAAAGGATGGCTGGACTCGGCGGCGGCGTCGCGCATTGCCCGGTGAGCAACATGCGGCTGAGCTCGGGCATCGCCCCGGTGGTGGACATGCTCCGGGCCGGGGTGAACGTGGGCTTGGGGGTGGACGGAAGCGCCAGCAACGACAGCTCGCACCTCTTCAACGAGGCCCGGCAAAGCCTTCTGATCCAGCGGATCCGGTACTCCGAGTCCGACATCTCGGCGCGCGACGTTTTGAGGATGGGGACCAAGACGGGGGCGGCGGTGCTGGGCAGGGACGACATCGGCGTGTTGGCCCCCGGTAAGGCGGCGGACGTGATTGGCGTGAACCTGAACCAGATCCAGTTTGCCGGGGCGAACCACGACTACGTGGCGGCGCTGGTCTTCTGCGGCGTGCCGAAGGTGGACTACTCGTTTGTGAACGGGGAGCTGAGAGTCGACAAGGGCGAGGTGATCGGCGTGGACATCGGGCAGGTCATCGCCAAGCAGAACGAAATGGCGCTCAAGCTGGTGCGGAAAGCGGCGAAATCTTAGCCCGGATTTTCACCAACTAAAACGCCTCAATGGTGTAGATCGATTGAACCAGGTAGCTTTCAATAATTTACCAACGGACGGGTGCTGACCAAGTTCCAGCATTGTGTTCCGCATGGGAGTGTGACGGGCCGGGAGAGGGAGCCAACCGGCTCAAGACCAGCCCCTACGACGAAAAGACCCTGTTTACCCGTTGGGGTTTTCCCGGGTCCCCGCCCGAAAAACCGACCGTTGCGTGTATTCGCCACCTTCAACGCGACAAAACTCCCGATGGCCATCCCTTCGCTAAGCGAAACACGAAACCATCAGCTTTGTGAGATATGCGGGTTAGCCCTTCTCTTCCATAATCCGCCCGTAAAGCTCCGGCTTTCTCCACGAATCCATCAGCCCCGGAATCGCCCGGTACGGCTTGGGCATGACCAGATCTTCTTTGGTTTCACGCAGATACTTCAGCCGGTCGAGGTCCAGATCGGCGATGATCAGTCCCGGTGTGTCCCGTTCGACCAAAAGACCTTCCGGCCCGGCGATGGCCGCGATGCCCCTCTCCATCCCCAACAGGTTCTGGCCCATGACAGAGTAGACGTA
>CAYRGS010000041.1:0-8839 GCA_964423875.1 uncultured bacterium | reverse complement strand
CTCGATGGCCCGCGCGCGGACCAATATCCGCCACGACTCGGAGACCTCATAGAACATCCCGCCCGCGGGGTAAAAAATGATGTCCGCCCCGTCGAGCGCGAGAACCCGTGACATCTCGGGCGAGAAGATCTCCGAGCAGACCTGAAGCCCAACATTGCCGTGAGGGGTTTCCATGACCTTCAGCTCGTCCCCTTCCCGGACGTGGCGTCCAAAGAGAGGGAGGTCCACGCCGTCGCCCGCGCTCTGGCAGCGTTTGTATCGGTAGGCCATCTTCCCCTCGGGGGTGTAGAAATCGAGCAGGTTGTAAAAGGCGTTGGGACCGGCCTCCTCCAAGCCTCCGGCAAGAACGTAGATTCCGTTTTTCTTCGCGGCGGTGCCCAGTTCTCCGGTGGGGTCGAAGTCCATCGAGCCGGAATAAGGCCCGGGATAGCCCTCCGGAAAACAGATGAACTTGGCTCCTTCCTCCGCCGCCTGGCGGATGTATTTGAGCGCGGCAGGCAGGTTTTCCGGCTCCCGTTCCTTCTGAAACGTCATCGGCTGAGCGGCGGCCACGCGAACCTTCATGATTTATCCTCTCCGGGGCGGTTCCCCGATCTTCGTGACGGCGGCGGGTCGGCGACTCTCCGCGGATTGAGAATTCAGTTTTGTAGATACGGCTCCGGGCATTGTATACGACTCCGGCGTTGTCGTCGGCTGAAATTCCCGTCGGACCCGCTCTCTCACGCGCTCCTCATTCCACAAATTTAGTGACCCGCTGATTGCGCACCACCAACCTTCCGCGTTTGATAACGTGGGTCTTCTCCGATTGCGACCGGATGGCCTCGACGGCCGATGGCGCGTCGAACACAACCAGGTCCGCACGCTTCCCGACCTCGATTCCGTAGGTCTCCTCAATCCCTAGGACGCGGGCGGCGTTCTTCGTCCCCATCTCAAAAACGGTGTTCAACTCATCATCCGACCCTAGATGCGCCCCCTGGGCTGCGATGAGCCCTTCCAAAAGTAGATCTCCGTTGCCGAATGGATTGAAGGCGTCCCGGACGTCGTTCGAAGCGTAAGCCACGTTCACCCCCGTGGCCAGAAGCTCCTTGACCCGCGTCAAACCGCGCCGAACGTCTTTTGGGTCGTTCCGCCCTTGTCGATATAATTGGGCGGAGGCGAACACGAGGACATGCAGCCGCGCGCGGCGGACGGCCTCGATGGCCCGCCGGGTCTCTTGGGGGTTCATCGAGTCGAGCGCGCAGAGGTGGCCTACGGACACCCGTCCCTCGTATCCCGCAGCAAGCGTTCGTTCGATGACGCCCCAAACCTCCAATTGCTCGGCCGGACGCTCATCGAGGAGATCCATGTCCAGAGAGAAATGGAGGCGGCAGCCGCTCGATTGCGCCAAGCCGAAGAGAAGATCGAGGTGCGGGTCGAGGTCCGAATCGAAAGCGGGGGTGCCTCCCAGAACGTCCGCGCCCAAGACCAGGGCCTCGCGCAACAGGTCCAGAGTCCCGGGCGTGCGAACTACGCCGAATTGGGGGTAGGCCAAAATCTGGAGGTCAAGCCGCGAGGAAAACTCCTCTTTGAGGCGGAGGAAAAGCTCGACGCGCTTTGTTCCGACTTCCGGGAAAACATCCGCGACACCGCGGAGAACCGTTGTTCCGTGCCGCACGGCTTGAGAGAGGAACCGCCGGGCCCGCCGCTCGATCCCGTCTAGGCCCATGACGCCGGCGGCCCCTTGTGTCAGGTCGAGAAGGTCCCGCTCCCCGAAGGCCCCCGGGCGAAAGCCGGCTTCGTCGGCGAGGTGCACCTTGTCCAGGTAGACGTGGGAGTCGACAAACGCGGGAGCGACGAGTTTTCCATCGACATCTAGGGTCAAGGCGCCGGGGTGCAAGATGGATTCGGAAATTTCGCGGATCGCTCCCCCAACGATTGCGATATCCAGGGGGCCTCGGCCGTCAGGCAAGCGGCAGCGCCGGAGGACCAGGTCCACATCGCCGTTCGGAGTCGATTCCATTTTCCAACATCCCATCGAAGCTTTCGGGAACACGGACCCGTCACCTTCCACCATATCAAAGGAACTGTATCGACAGAAAGCCGCGGTGAAGATCCCCTGAGCCACTGATAAGAATGCCCGGCGGGACTTGTTTAACCCTCCCGCCCGCGAACGCTTGACAGTGAAACGACGGCCGATTCAAGATGGAGCCGTGTATGAATTTTGCGTGCTCAACGAGGGTGTTGGACGGATGCGTCGGATCGGGGAAAGGAAAATCTCTCTACAGTGAGCGCGGATGAGCCGCTTTATGAGGTTCGGGGGCCGAAACTTCTGGGCGAGATGACGTCGCCCGAGGTCGAGAACGTCCTTGAACAATCTACTCTGGCGATCATCGCGGCCGGCTCAACCGAACAGCACGGCCCTCATCTGCCTCTTTGGACGGACGCCTTTTCCGGGGAGACACTTTGCCGACGAGTGATCGCGCGTCTCCAGGAAGAGGGACAGACGGCCGTCGGCACGGTCATCCCCTATGCGCCGACGTCCGACCGGATGCGGTGGCCTGGCACCCTGACGCTCTCCAACGACACGTTTCTCGCCCTGGCACGGGACATCGGGCGCAGTCTCTTACGCCACGGATTTCGACGCCAGGTGTGGCTCGTCTGCCATTTGGACAGCTATGGACCCCTGCTTGTCGTCGCGCGGGATTTGGTGGACGAGTTGGGCGCGCAAGCGGCCGTCTTGTGGGGCTGGCTCCGCGTCGGCGATTACGACGCCCGCCACGACCTCTCGACGGCCGAATCCCCGGCGGCGGACGGTCACGCGGGGGAGATGGAGACCTCGCGGGTTCTTGTCTCTCATCCCGGTCTGGTCGACCATAGCCGCATGGGTAGTTATTTTCCCGAGGGCGCAAAAGAGAAAATTCCCTTCGACGAGCTCGTCCTCAACGGCGGGGCGTTATTCGCACCCCCCGCGGACTTCGGCGAGGTCTCCCCGGCTGGGTTCGTGGGCCGGGCCGACCTGGCGACGGCGGAGAAAGGGGAGCGGGAATTCGAGTTGGCGGTGGACTGGATTTGCCGCGTGATCCGGCGGGATTTCCTCTCATGACGTTCCTAATCTGATTTCAAGTCCCGATCCCCGGCGGAGGCCGGGTCATCGTATTAAAGGAGACGACATCGTGGCGGAAACGTACGACATCATCGTGATCGGCGGGGGACACAACGGGCTGGCTTTGGCCGGCTATCTGGCCAAGGCGGGGGAGAGCGTCCTCGTTCTGGAACGGCGCGACATCTACGGCGGCGGCGTCATCTCAGAGGAGCTCATCCCCGGCTTCACGATGAGCACGCACGCGATGAACCACCACTGGATCCATATCGGACCGGTGTACAAGGACCTGGAGCTGAAGAAGCACGGCTCCGACTATGCCTTCCCCGAGGTCATCTCGACGCATCTTTGGAAGGACGGGGAGAGCATCTCCGTCTATCGTGACATGGACCGGACGGCCAAAGAGATTGCCCGGTTCTCCGAGGCCGACGCCAAGTCCTACAAAGAGTGGGTTTTGTCCATGAAGGACGCGTTCGGGATGTTCGCCAAGAGTTTTTTTGCTCCTCCGCTTCCAGGTTCGGAGGTGTTCCGCTTGTACGAGGACCTCCCCAACGGCCAGGAGATCGTAAAATTCCTGGCCATGAGCATGGCGGACGTGGCCGAGGAGTTGTTCGTCCATGAGCGCACGAAGACGTTTTTCCTGGGTTATTGTCTTCAGACGCTGAATCACTACGGCGCCAAGGGATCGGGCGCCGTGCCGATCACCCTGATCGTCAACCAGCACCTGTCCACGGGAAATGCCATGGCCATCGGCGGGGCGGGGACCTTGACGAGGGCGATGGCGGGCTTCCTGGAGAGCTACGGCGGGAAGGTGCGCACGAACGCGCACGTTTCGGAAGTGATCCTGGAGGGGGATCGGGCGGTCGGCGTCCGGTTGGAGAACGGCGATCGGATCGACGCCCGCAAGGCCGTCGCAAGCAACGTGGAGCCGGGTCAACTGCTCCTCGACCTGGTCGGGCAGGACAAGTTGGAGGAAAAATATACGAAGAAGGTCAAGAACTTCCAGTGGAATTATTTCGGAATGTTCGCGGTGAACGTCGCCTTGGACGAAGACGTGAGCTACCGGGCGGGCAATCCGTCCGTCAACGAGTCATACAACGTCGTCCTGGGGCGGGAGGATTTCGAGGACATCAAGCGCGAGTACCGCCAAATGGAGGACGGCATACCGGTCACTCCGCCCTGTTACACCGTTTTGCATCCGACCCGATTGGACGCGAGCCAGGCTCCCCCTGGAAAGCACGTCATCGCCATCTGGCAATACGCACCCCACGACCTTCAGGGCGGGGCGGAGAAGTGGGATGAGATCAAGGAGGAGTACGCCGACGAGTGCGTGGGGATGTTGAGCGGCTTCGCGCCCAACGTCAACCCGTCTACCATTCTGGGCCGGTTTGTCATGTCCCCAAGGGATATTTGGAGGACGAACATCTGCATGATCAAGGGGGATACGATGGGCGGGCGGCTCACCCAGGACCAGATGGGCATCCTTCGGCCCTTCCCCGGCGAGCGGCCTTATCGGACGCCTATCGAAGGACTCTATCTCTGCGGGCCGAGCACGCACCCGCGGGGGGGCTGCCACGCCGCCAACGGATACAACTGCGTCAACGCGATGGCGGAAGACCTGGGCATTCCGAAATGGTGGGCGAAGTAGCTTCAAATTCGCTTAGGCTGGATTTCTCACAAAGGGAATCTTCAACTTCGGACAGCTCGGTGAACGGGTTGCCTTTTAATCCATTGCCCGAAGCGAGCGAGTTGCCCGGCTGAAACACCCCATTCTCTGCGCGCGGGTCTGACGGGCCGGTACGGAGACCGGGCCCCTACGATGGAAAACGTGGTGTGCCCGTAGGGGCCGGTCGAGAGTCGGTACCGGCCCGGAAAACCGACCGCTTGGAGAATCCGTCAGCATCAGCGGAAACGTATCACCGGGGATGATTCCTCGGCCAATCACAATTCAGTGGATGCGTTGGTGAGAAATGCGGGTTAGAGACGGTTACACGTCCGGGAAGGTGTAGACGCCCAAAAGGGTTCGCTCAGGTCTTCTTCGGGTTTTCCGCTTTTTCCAGAAATGCCGCCCAGGTGACGTCCTGGTTGATGCGGTCTTCGGTCCGGCAGTAGAGGGGGCCGTAGTATCGGCCGATGGGCGCGAAATTGGAAGAGACGTACCCGTCCTTCATGATCTCGTCCGCCATGTGAAAGTGGACGACCTCGCCGAACAGGACGGTCCAGCGCGCGTCAGGGTCCCCCAGGCAGAGCGTCTTGTAGAGCAGGCATTCCAATTGAATGGGGGATTCCGCGATGCGCGGCGGTTTGACTTTGACGCTCGGCAGAGCGGTCAAACCCGCCTCTTCGATCTCGGAAATCCCGCGGTCAAAATCCTGCGCCGAGACCAGCATCGCCTCCATCACCTTCTCGGTCACCACGTTGACGACGAATTCGCCGGTCTCGACGATGTTGCGCCGGGTGTCCTTCTCTTGGTCTTCACGGCGGGCGGTCGAGATCGAAATGATGGGCGGCGAGGTGCAGTGGATCATGAAAAAGCTGAACGGGGCCAGGTTGGCCGTGCCGTCCGCGTCGAGGCTGCTCACCCAGGCGATGGGCCGGGGAACGACGCATTCTTGGAGGAGCCGGTAAACGATCTTCCGATCGGAGGTCTTCGGGTCCAGGTCCATATTTCTCCGTTCCGGCTGTTGTCGGTCGGCGGACAAGGGGCCGGAGGCTTCACACTCGGTTTTCCAACCCGGGCAGGATGCCGGGCCCACCGATTCACGCGGCGCCGGGTCCTCAGTCAGCCGCCGGCTTCGCGGATCTCGATGGGGATCACGCCATCGAGTCGGGTCCGGCCGCACATCCGGGCCAGCGCAGAGAGGTTGTCCGTCACCTGCGCGAAGACGGTCACCCGGTGGGGGCCGGAGGGCATCCGAAACCCGCACACGCCGTACGCCAGCGCCATCTCCTGCTCCTCGACGTCGTACGTGAGATGGCCGGGCGCAGCGTAGGTCATGATGTTCTCGGACGCCTCGACCGGCAGGTCCACCTTTTCCAGGCAGCGTATCATGTCTCCCGACCAGGCGACATGGACGGCGTGTCCCCGGATGGGCAGGCGCCGCCAGAACGCCTCGCAGGTCTTCGGCGCGCGCCTGTCGAGGAGGGCCCCCGCGGCCGTAACGCCGTTGAGCTCAATCTCGAAGCGCCGGGCGCCGGGATGAGGGATAAGGTGGCGCGCCCACTTCTTGTTCCACGCCTCGTCCCAGTCCCGGCGCAGCTTTTCCATGTCCGGGCTCATTGGAGTTGTCTCTGGTCGCCTTGTTGAAGTCGAACGCCGCGCCCCCCCCATTTGCCGACACGGCACGGTGGCCTCGCTCACCCGCCGGCCGCCCGAAGCTCCACGGGCATCACGCCATCGAGTCGGGTCCTGCCGCACATATGGGCCAGCGCAAAGAGGTTCTCCGTCACCTGTCCGAAGACGGTCAGCCGGTGAGGGCCGGAGGGCATCCGGAAGCCGCACACGCCGTAGACCAGGGCGATCTCCTGCTCCTCGACGTCGAAGGTGATGTGGCCCGGCGCGCCGTACGTCATGACGTTTTCGAACCCGGCCACCGGAAGGTCCACCTTTTCCACGTAGCGGATCATGTCGCCCGACCAGGCTGCGTTGATGGCGTGCCCGCGGATGGGCAGGCTTTTCCAGAACGCCTCGCAGGTTTTCGGTGCGCCCTTTTCGAGGAGGGCCCCCACGGCCGTGACGCCGTTGATCTCGATCTCGAAGCGCCGCGCGCCGGGCTCTGGGATGAGGTGGCGCACCCACTTCTTGTTCCACGCCTCGTCCCAATCCTCGCGCAGCTTGTCCATGTCTAGGCTCATGGCTTTGACCTTTCGGTGCTCTGATGGATTCGGGTCCGGGCCGGCCGCGGCTCCGACATGATTTCGTACAGGTCGGGTCGCCGATCCTCCAACAGGCGGAGCTCGAATTCGCCGGGCTTCAGGACGAGGTTCCGGTCGCGCGACGCACCGGGCTCGATGTCGGCGTAGATGATGTCCGCAACGTCGGCCGCCGCCTCGGCCAGGATGCCGCCCTCGGGGTTGCAGATCTGGCTGCGGCCGAAAAACCGCGCGCCCCGCTCCTCCCCGCCCCGGTTGGCCGCGATGACGTAGAGGTGGTTCTCGCGGGCGCGCGCCCGGACAACGTAATCCGGGTTCGCTTCCCGGCCGGCGGGCCAGTTCGTGGGCAGAAGGAGTAGGTCCATTCCTTCCAGCGTCAGCGCGCGCGCGGGCTCGGGAAAGAAGTTGTCGTAGCAGATGAGGATGCCGATGCGCCCGATGGCGGTCTCTACGATGTCGAGCGGCCCCGGGCCGGGATCCACGAATCGGTCCACGCCCAGGTAGGGGAGGTGGGTCTTCCGGTAAACGTGCAGGATGGCCCCCTGCGGGCCGATGAGGACGGCTGTGTTGTAAAGGTTCTCCTCCTCCCGCTCTAGGAGTCCGGCCACGACGTAGACGTCCGTCTCGCGGGCCTTGGCCGCCAGGGCCTCGGTGGAGGGGCCGGGGACCTCCTCGGCCAGGGCCTCCGCCTCCTTCCGGCTATCGAAGCAATACCCCGTCAGGCCACACTCGGGGAGGACGACGAGGCGGGCCCCGCGGACCGCGCATTTATCGATAAGACGGAGTGACTCGACCAGGTTGGCCCGCCGGTCGGCGAAGACGGGAATCGTCTGAACGGCGGCGCAGGTGATCATTCGTCCATTTCCGGAATTTTCCGGTACAGGAAGATCTGCGGGTTTCTCACGTAGGGCTTCAGATGCGCCCAGCCCCGCCGGCTTTGGAACTCGGGGGTGTCGAGGGCCTTCTCCGAATCGATTTCATAGATGGCAACGAATTTTGGGCAGGTGTAAGTGGGAGGGGCCGTGCCTTGCTGCGTGGAAATGGGGGTGGCCACAAAGCGCCTTGCCCTCCGGAATCCCGGACAGTCGATGATCTCAGGCAGGTGGACCTCGTCGTACCACCGGTTGAACTCTTCTTCATGGGCCGGGTCGATGTCCACCCGGACCTCCATGATCATCCCGCCGTCTGTTTCCGCCATCTGAACGCTCCCCCCTCCCCCTTTTTCGATCCATTCATCCCGTATTTTAGCGTTTTTCGGATTCCTTGGCGACCGGCCGTTTCCGGATGGCCCGGCCCATCCCGGTGGGCGGTGAAAAGATTCCCAGGAAACGAACGGGTGCGTTGTACGGATTAGTGTGCTGGTGGGTCGTGCCCGGCGGGATGAACAGAAGCGAGCCGGGGACCAGGTGGTGCGTCTCGCCCTCGGGCGTCACGATGACCTGTTCGCCCTCGAGGACGTAAAGAATCTCCTCCTCCTCGCGCGAGTGCACGTCGCTCTTCGCGCCCGGGGGCAATTCGGCGTGGCACACCATGACGTTCTTCGCGCCCGTTGCTTCGTCCACCAGGACCTTCGTCAATCGGCCGCCCGGGGCCTCGTATGCGGTCTCGTCCCGGATGTTCACGTGTCTCATGGGGTATCACTCCTCCGCGGTGGGCCGGTTCATGAATTTGGGTTTTGACCGCTTTTTGTATCAACCTGTTTGAGCGGTGTAGCGCGGAGGCTTTAGCCTGGATTTCTCACCAAGCTGATGGTTTCGTGTTTCGCTTGGCGAAGGGATGGCCATCGGCGGCTTTGTCGCGTTGAAGCCAGCAGATACACGAAACGGTCGGTTTTTCGGGCCGGGACGGGGACCCACCCCTACGGGTATAAACAGGGTTTTTTCGTCG
>CAYRGS010000040.1:15800-28953 GCA_964423875.1 uncultured bacterium | reverse complement strand
CGGGCTCACAGGTGTTCACCCAGTTCCCGACGGGGTCTTTCTCCCAAGCTCCGCCCAGGTCGTTCTGACAGTACAAGACGGGCGTCACGTCTCCAATCCCGACGCTCTCAAGATACGGATGCACAATCCGACGTCCGCCGACCTGGCGGACAAGATAAAAAGAACGGTAGACCGTGTGGTCGGAGGGAATCCGGCGCATCTCGCGCTTGGGGAAAAGACGTATCATTTCCCGGCGAAACGCCTCATCGAAACCCGCCCCGACGTGACCGGCGGCGTCTTCGGCGAAAAGGAGCCCCCCGTTTTCAAGAAACAGCCGGAGGTTGTCCCGCTCGGCTTCCGTGAAGGGCTCGAAGGCGTCCGTCCCGGCCAGGTAGAGAAACGGGTGAGAAAAAATTTCGCGAGACCCCGGCGTCAGGATCTTCCGCTCCCGGGAGACCTCCACGCTGGTGCGCGCCATCACCTCGTCCGCCAGGGCCCGGTGGGCCAGGGGATTCGGGTCCCATTCGCCGCCCCGGGTGCGAAGCTGCGCGAAAATGAACCGGTCTTCCTCGATGCCAACATCGGGGACGGATTCCTGCGCCCTCGCGAGGGCGGGCTGAAATCCCCCCTCCCCCCTCCCCCCCCGCGTCAGCGGCCAAGCGGCCAGGGCGGCGGCGAGTCGCAGAAAACGTCTTCGGTCGAATCCTTTCAATTTCATCGCCTCACTCGGAATGATGCCGGCCCTTCCCATCAAGGTTCCCTCCCCGCCGGCGGCTTCACCGCCGTCCCGCCAGGACCACTTCCGCCGCCGCCAACCCGAGCAGAAGCCAAACGAGCGATCCCGTAAAATCCGTCCGGGATTGCCTCCAGGGATTGTAGTCCCCGGGGATGTCCTCCCGCCAAGGGGCGTCCAGATCGAGGTTGCCGAACTTGGCCTTCAGCTCCTCATCCGAAATGGGCGTCAAGTCCGATTCGGCGGGCGGGGGGTTGAGCGTGAAGTAGATCCCTGCTCCCTCGTATTCCGCGCGGTAGATCCCGGCGTCTCCCTCGGCCCGATATCGGACCACCGCACGGCCGGCGTCGTCCCCCGCGCCGGCGGAGAACTTCAAGACCCTTTCGAAGTCGGCCGGTCCGCTCAGACTCACCGTCGTCCCGGCGAAGGAGATCTTCGCCCGGTGCGTCCAGGTCTCCCCCACCGTGACCCGCTCGGCCAGGCCCTCGGGCATCTCCCCGCCGGGACAGGCTCGGCAGCCCAGGTAGAGGAACAGGTTGTGAAGGAACGGCAGGTAGCCGGCCCGGATGCTGAAATCGTTCCAGTCCCGGTCCGCCGTCGAGGCGAACACCATGACGCGTCCTTTCCCCAGGCCCGCTTCCACCAGCAGGGGGGCGCCCCCCTTCAGCCTCATCAGGACTTCCGCCGAAGGGGCCTCCACCATCCCCACCCACCGCCTGAACCGGCTTCCGGCGAATGAGGCCGCGCCGAGGCCGGAGAAGATCCGCAGGGCGGGGTGGCGGAGGTCGATCGCCCCCACCTCCTCCCCCGCGGCCCGATCCGCCGGCTCCCGGACCTCCAACAGCCTCGCCGGCAGCAGCCCCGCCGGCCGCAGGAGGGCGTCGTACCGCTCGGTCGACACCTGATTTCCCATGAGCCAGAGCAGACCGCCACCTTCGCGGACATATTCGGCCAAGGCGCCGCTCAACTCCCGGGAAGGGGCCGCCACGTTCGCCAGGACAAGGACGTCCGTTCCGGCGAGTTCCTTCTTCGTAAGCGCCCGAGCTGGAATCCAGCGGCTCCGGAACGGCGAAACGCCGAGTCCGCGCCTCGGCGACAGGGCGTTCATCAGGTAATAGGTCTCGCTCCCCAAAAGGGAGGTCTTGGGATCGCCGTCGACCAAGAGCACCCGGGGCCGGTCCCGCACGAACAACGCAAAGTAAAAAACGTCATCCGTTTCCAACCCCCCGGATCGTATCCGAACCCGGCCCGGCAGGTAGCCCGCCTCTTCGATCCGCGTCTTGAACGTGACTTCCGTCCGGCCGCCCGCCGACACGCGGACGGAGCGCTCCTCGATCTTCCCGCCGCCCCCCCCCCCCGCCCCCCCGGCGGTCCACAACTCGACCGGGACTGTCCGGTCCGCCGGCCCGTAATTGCGGACCCGGGCCCGCAGCGTGGCGGCCATGCCTGCGACCGCGTCGTGCTCGGCCAGACCAACGCGGTCCACGGCGACGTTGGGGTCGCCCCCCTTCCGGCCCCAGCGGATCACCCTCACCCTCACATCCGGGTCCACCTTCTTGAGACGGGTCACCGAGAACGCCTTCCAGCCGTTGGCCGCACCGTCGGTCAGGAAAAGGATCTCCTTCCCGCCCCCCACACCGCCGGGAAAGGCCCGCAGCATTCCGAACGCGCGCTGAAAGGCCCCCAGGACGTCCGCCTCTCCGTATGCGGGACGCAAATCGTCAAGGGCCCGGACGGCCTCTTCCGGCCCGGGGCTGAACACCCCGGCGGCGTTCACCTCGGTCGAGAGGACCGCGACGTTCGTCCCCCGCATGGGGGCCAGGAGGGACTTGAGCCACGCCTTGGCCGTGTCGAAACGGGTCCCGTCCCCGCCGGTGAACCGCATGCTCATGGAAGTGTCCACGATGGCGGCAAGATGGGACGGGTATGCCCGGCCGATCGTATCCGCCGCCTGCGTCACAACGGGGTGCGCACCCAGCCCCACGAGGGAGAGGATCATCGCCGTCCGGATGGCGAGCAGGAGCCATTCCTTCAGCTTGAACCTCCGGGCCTTTCGCTTCTGGGACTGGAGGAGAAACTCCATCAGGGCGAACCGGACGGTTCGCGTCCGCCTGCGATGGATGAGGTGCACGAGGATGGGCACCGCCGCGGCCACCGCGCCCCAGAGAAAGATCGGGTTCAGAAATTGAAACATGGCGGTCCGCCCTAACGACCCCGGGACGCGAGATACCGGACCAGGGCCGTCTCCAGGGGAACGTCCGTCCGGAACAGTTGGTAGTCGATAAGGTCCCGCTGGCACAGGGTCTTGTACTGATCGACAAACCCGCCGACGAGATTCCGGAAGATGTCCCCAATGCCCTCCGTGTCCACGGTGATCCGCCGATCCGTCTCGAGGTCGTCGAACCGGGTCATCCCCTCGAAGGGAAAATTCAGCTCGTCGACGTGGAGGAGGTGAAAGACGATGACTTCATGCCTGCGGTGGCGAAAGAGGCGCAACCCGCGGACGACGTCGTCCGGCTCCTCGATCAGGTCCGATATCACCACGGTCAACCCCCGCCGCCCAACGTCGGAGGCCGTCCTGCTCAGGGCGCGCTGAATCCCGGTGGGTCCGGCGGGCTCCTCCCGCTCGAGGGTTTGGGCGATGGAGAGGAGCTGGGTCCGCTTTCCGCTCGCGGGCAGCGTCCGCCGCACGTCCTCCCCGAACAGCACCAGGCCGACCTGGTCGCCCTGGGAGAGCAGCAGGTACGCCAGGGCCGAGGCCAGGGAGCACCCGTACTCGAACTTGCTCCCTCCCCCGCCTGCCCGGTAATCCATCGAGCCGCTGACGTCGAGCAGGATTTGGGCCTTCAGGTTGGAGTCGGCCTCGTGCTCTTTGATGAAGAAGCGGTCCGAGCGGGCGTACACGTTCCAGTCCAGGTGGCGCAGCTCGTCGCCCGGGGCGTACTCCCGATGAGCGGTGAACTCCACGCTCACCCCCTTGAAAGGGCTCCGGTGGATGCCCGAGAGGCTTCCCGCCATGACGAACCGGGACTCGAGCGTCCGCCGGGTGATCCGGTTCAGGAGACGGGGGTCCAGGTACTTCATGGCGGAGCGTCCTTCATCCGGTCCGGTCCGGGGGGAGGGGGGAAATCTTCATGCGCCGGACGAAGATCCCTTCAGCGCGGCCTCCGGCTCGACGGAGGCGAGGAGCCGCTCGATGATGTCATCGGAGGTCACCCGATCGGCCTCGGCGTTGAAGTTCGTCAAAATGCGGTGGCGCAGGACAGCGACCGACAGCGCCCGGATGTCCTCTTCCGCGGCGTTGAACCGCCCGTTCAAAATGGCCCGCGACTTCGCGCCCAGAATCAGGTACTGGGACGCCCGAGGTCCGGCGCCCCAGCTGACGTACTCGCGGACGAAGTCCGGGGCGTCCTCGTGGTCGGGCCGGGAGCGCTGCACCAGGTTGACCGCATACCGGATGACGTACTCCGCCGCCGGGACCCGCCGGACGACCTCCTGCAACCCGATGAGCTCACGGGAAACCTCCACCGGCTCGACCGTGGGCGTGTCAGTCCCCGTGGTCCGGGAAACGATCTGGGTCTCATCATCGAAAGAGGGATACCGGATGTGGATGTTGAACATGAACCGGTCGAGCTGGGCCTCGGGCAGGGGGTAGGTGCCTTCCTGCTCGATGGGGTTCTGGGTCGCGAGAACGAAGAAGGGAGGGTCCAGCGAATAGGTCTGCCCGGAGGCCGTCACTTCGTACTCCTGCATCGCCTGGAGCAGCGCGGCCTGGGTCTTGGGCGGGGTCCGGTTGATCTCGTCCGCCAGCAGGATGTTGGTGAACACCGGGCCGCGGACAAACTGGAATTTCCGCCGGCCGCTCTCCGGGTCTTCCTGAAGGATGTCGGTTCCGGTGATGTCGGACGGCATGAGGTCCGGCGTAAACTGAATCCGGCCGAACCGGACGTCGAGGGCCCGGGCCAGGGTGTTGATGAGCAGGGTCTTGGCCAATCCGGGCACGCCCACGAGCAGACAATGCCCCCGGGCGAACAGGGCGATCAACAACTGGTCGATCACGTCGTCCTGCCCGACGATGACCTTGCGGATCTCGCGAAGGATCTCCGCCCGTCCTCTCGAGATCGTCTCGACACTGGCCAAGTCGTCCCGGCCGTCTCGGGGGCCTGTGTCCTCGGGACTGATCTCCATGTCTCACTCCACCTTGTTCAAGCTCGAATTCCGCGAAAGCCTCCGGGTCAAGCCTCGGAGGATCTCCTCGGCCTTTCCGGCCTTTTCCTCTTCCCCCAATTTCCGGTAGGCCAGGACCAGGCCCCGATGGATGTCCGGATCGAAGGGGTTGATCTGAAAAGATTCCAGATAGGCGTCCCGCGCCTGCTCCATGCGCCCGGCCCGGAGGTGGATGTGGCCGAGCAGGGTGTAGGTGGCCCCATAATCAGGAGCCAACCGCCGGGCCCGCTCCAGTTGATCGACCGCCACCCGCTCCCGGCCCAGGGCGATGAGCCTGCTCGCCAGCCGGTTCCGCAGATAGGGCGCGGCCGGACTCTCCCGAACGGCCCGGACGTATTCCATGACGGCCGGCCGCCGGCGTCCGCGGGTCCACAGCATGTCGCCCAGCCGGAGGTGGCTCCGGGCGACGGCGGATCGGATGGCCCGGAATTGTTCGGCCTCCTCCGCCCTCGCCGGGTCGCCCCCTTCCCGAACCTTGTAGGACGGAATCCAGACCCCCTCCACCGGCTCCAGGCGCCTGCCCGCCAGGTCCTTTTTCCAGGCGTCCTCGAACGCGTCGAGCGAAAGGCCGAGGACATCACGGATCGCCTCGGCCAGCTTCCGCTTCGGCGAGAAGGCCAGGTCCCGGATAATCGCGAGCAGCTTGTCCCGTCCGTGGCGGCGCAGGATGTAATCGATGGCTGAGGCCCCTTCGGCGTAGGCCAGTTGAACCATCCGGGGGTTGGGGAGACGGACGAGGGAAGGCTCCATCTTCTGGAAGCTCACGAATTCGCCGTCGCGAACCGCCTCCGCCAGCAGGGTCCGGGGAACCGGTCCCAGGTAGAGGTCCTCCAAAGAACGCCACCGAACTTCAAGGAATTTGGCCAGCCCCTCGTGGAACCAGATGGGGGCGTTGTTCTTCGACGCCGCCACGAGCAGGTAGTGGACGTACTCGTGGCTCAGGGTGTCCGCCCAACGGTATCCGCGCGTCAAGGCCCGCGGAGAGATAACCATGATCTTGTTGAAGGTGGTGATCCCGACGGCGCCAGTCACCTCGATGTCGCGCCGGGAAAGACTCGACGCCCAGTGGAACCGCTCGGCCGTCGGATAGACCTCGATCCGGACCCGCCGGTCCGCGGCCCTGGCCGGGGACATCCCGAAGAAGGGCGCCAGGAGGAGATGGCTGCGCTCGGTCGCCCGGAGGGCCAACTCGACGAGCGGCGCGTCCTGCCCCGGCTCCAGGTGGAGCTCGAACCGCTCGCTCCGGTACACGCGGAAGCCTTTCCGCGCCTTCAGCGTGCGCCGGATAAACGCCGTCCACCCCTGGACGCGCTTGTCCTTCGGGGCCCGGCGCTCCGCTTCGCCGGCGGACTTCAGCGCCTCCTCATATTTGCCCGCGTGAAAGAGCAATTTCGCGTGGAGGAGGTAAAGGTAGGCGTTCGCCCGCTCGGACTCCACGAGGGCTCCGATTCGGCGGAGCGCCCGTCCGGGCTCCCAGACGCGAAGGGCTTCCTCGGCCCGGGCGTCCGGTCGGTCGAAATCAGGCGGTTCCGCCGCCTGAACGCCACACGCTCCGGCACCGACCGCGGCGGCACAAACGGCCGCCGCCCAGGCGTGGGCGGATCGCGGAAGCAGCGGGAAGGAATCCGGCATCCGCATCACTCGACTAGGTTCTTGAAGTACTGTTCGATCTGTTCCCGGTAGGCGGGGGGATACTTCCCCTTCAATGCATCGACGACCTCTTCCCGGTAGACCTTCGGCACCTTGTAGGCTTCCTTCCCGGGGAGGCGGAAATCCCGCGTGCTGGCGCCGGAGCGGCCCCCTTCTTTATCCCCCACGTTCGGCCTCCACTGAAGGGCCAGCGCGGGCCTCCCGCCCGGCTGAAGGACGCTGGGCGCGGGCGCCCCGCCGAAGCGGCCTCTGCGGGCCATCTGCTGCATCGCGCTGCGCATGTTGCTCCCCGCCCGGCTCAGCCAGTAAATCGCGTCCCGTTCGGGCGGCACGGCCCGATCGGCCCTCCGCGCGCCGAGCGCCCCGACGGATTTGCCCATGGCGTCGCCGGCTCGGGCGAGGTTCCGAGCGATCACCGGGCTGAGGAAGGGCATCACTTTCATGATTCGCTCGACGCGCTTGCGCACCTCGACGGTCATCGTCTCCACTTCTTTCTGCTCCTTCCTCAGCGTCGCGAGCCGCTCGATCTGCCCGGGCGTCAGCACGCTCTTCGGGTCCTTGGGAAGCCCCCCCAGGGCGGCGACGAGTCGGTCGAAATCCTTGCCCAGACGTTCATAATCCCGCGAAAAGGAGCGGTCGGCGACATTCTTGGGGTCTCCGCTTCGATTGGAAAGCGCCTTCGCCAGCCTGTGCGACTGTCCGCCGAGCGCCGAGGCCGACTTGGCCGCCTCGGGAACTTTCTCTCGGGAAACCGAGCGCCGGAGCGCCTTCTCTTCCTTCTCTCCCGGGTAATCCTCTTGCATGGAGCGGAACAGGGCCGGCACATCCCGGATTTTCCGCCCCAGCCGGCGGAGGGCATTCAGGGACTTCTCCGCCAGGTCCTTCGCCCGGCGCATCGCCTCGCGCTGCACCTCGCGGAACTTCTCCTCGACGGGCTTTTCGATCTTCCGCGTATCCGCCAGGATCTTTCGCTGGCGCTCCATCAGCTTCTGCAGGATGCCCTGCTGCTGCTGGGCGGATCGGCCGAACCGGCCGGCGGCTTGGTTCATCGCCTGCTGCATCGGGCCCTGAAGGGCCGCTATCATTCGGGAGAGCGACTTCACCAGTTGCTCGGCCAGCTTCCTCGCCCCCTCCAGGTCGCCCGCCCGGAGCCTGCGCTGAATCTCCTGAAGCTGCTTGGAAATGTTTCCCAGGTTCATCATCCGGCCCGTCGGCATATTCAGAAACTCATCGGGAAGCTGGATGGGGAGATTTCTGAGATTCCGCGTCAGCTTGTTGAGGAGATCCTGAAGCTTGGCCAGGGCTTCCTGGAGCGCCTTGCGCGCGGCGGGATCGCCCGCCTTCGCGCGATCAAAGGCGTCCAACATCCGGTTTTGCGCACCGGCGAGACGCCGGGCCAGCCGGGCCACGTCCCGGAGTTGGCCCCGTTTTCCGATGTCGTCCGCGAAGACGGACATCCGCTCCAATTCGCGCGTGACATCCTTCTGCAAGTCTTTGAATCGTCGGAGGGCCTCTTGCGGGGAGGTCCCGGCCCGGGTTTGCCCGGGGCGGGGCTCTCCGAAGCCTTTCGGGGACCCATCCCCGGGCCGGCTCTGGAACCCTTTCGCCTCATCGAGCGGCTTTCTGGCCCGGGGCATCATTTCCCGCTGGAGATAAAAGAGGTTGCTTCGCAAGGCGTTCAGGTCGGCGAACGAATCGTATCCGCTCCTTCGGTCCTGGGCTACGCGACTCAGCGTCCGAGCGATCTGGGCGATCATCTCGCGCACCCCTTCCTCCATCCGGTCCGTCCTTCGGCGGAAGCGGTTCGCATCCTCCCGCGTGAACGGCGGGTCCGCGCCCGCGCTCCGGCGTCCCGCCTTCTCCGGCCGGGCGTCTTCACGAGGCAGACCGTCGGGGGACTCGCCCAGTTTCTCCGCGGCGTCCGCCTCCAGCTCCAACTGATCCCCCAGGAGATTCAGCATGCGGTCCGTCAGATTCTTCTGGAGATCCTTGACTCGCTTGTGCTCATCCTCGGGATTCCGCACACGAATCCGGAGCGACTTTGAAAACCCCTCCTTGGGGCCCGAGATGGAGTCGTTGTCCCGGACGGCCAGGCGCGCGGTGATGACGGCGCCGGGTGCCAGGCCAAGGTCCCCCAAATCCCAATCATATCGGCCCGACTCCCACCGCTTCGCCCCGCCGATCTTCGAGACCAGAAATTCGCGCCGGCCGCCGGCCGAACCCGAACGCTTGCCGCCCGAACGGCCTCCGGCCGCGACCTCGACCACGAGACGGATGTCTTCCAAGCCGAAATCGTCCCGCGCGAGGTAGCTGAGGGTGAGGGTTTCGCCGCCGTTGACCGTCCACTCGCCCTTCGGCGAGAGCAGCTCGACGGCCGGAATCCGATCGGGCGCTACATCCACGGCGTACCGGACCGGGTCCGGGTTCTCGAACCCCCAGCGGTCGCGCAGGACTATCCGGTAGCCGTCTTTCACCATGACGATGAACCGGCCCTTGGGATTTCGCGGGTCCGACCGGTCCAGGGGGACTTCCGCGCCCGACTGGAAAACCAGGCGGCCCGATTCCACCGGCTTGTTGGTCTTCAAGGAGAGGGTGACCTCCGTTCCCTTCAGCGCCCGGACGTAGCCGGTCCCTTTGCGGACCTCCCGCTTCAAACGGGCGTACCGGGGGTAGGTGTAGGTCACCTCCATTTCCCCCACGGCGGGAGGGGGAACGGCTTCCAGGCGTTTGGGCTCGGAGGAGTCGCCCCCGATGAACACGCGGTACGTGAAAGAGGCCCTCACGGGACCCGTCCGGTGACTGAACCTCCCCTCCCCTTTTGGTCCATCCGGCCCGCGCGTCATCTCGACCACCCGCGGCGCTCCCCCCCCCCCTGCGGGGGGGATCTCGCCGCCGAGCATTTTCGTCCGCCGCCCGGCGGTGCGGGCGATGAGGGTCACCGGACGACCCAGCAGGACTCTGCCCGCGGCGGGGGCGGTCTCGATGAGGAGCACCCGCGGGGGCATGCTTTGGATGGGGTGCGTCAGGAGGCGCCATGCACCCGCCAGGGCGGACGGTCCGATCCCGCCCACCACCAGGGTGAGGGCGGCCAGGACGCCGGCCGCCCAGAGCGGTCCGCGCAGACGGGACCGGTCGACGGCGTCGCCGGGCGCGATGGGCCCGATGGCGTCAGCCGTCCGCGCAAGCAGGGCGCCAATCAGCGAAGCGGAGCCGCCCGAGCCGGGAGCCCTTCCTTCCGGGTCCTCCCCCCCCCCCGCGCCCTCCGTCCGGCCGGCGGCCGTCAGCTGGACCGAGCTGATCAACGAATTATTGAGTCCGGGGTGGCGCTGCTCGATGAGGAAGGCCACCTGGTCCGAGGGGATTTTCCGCAACCCCCGGGACACCAGCAGGACCAGCGCCCAAACGGCCAGGACGGCGGCGAGGGCGGCGTAGACCGGCGGTGTGAACGCCCAGAACTCCCGAAGCGCCCGGGCGCCGATTCCCAAGAGCAGGACCACGCAACCCAGGGCCACAATCCACAGGCCGGCCTCCAGGAGGGTCCAGATGCGCAAGCGGACCTCGACCGAGCGCAGGAAGCGGCGGATCTCATCCGGCGGAGAAGTCTTGTGTTTATCCGTCATTCGGATCACCCCGATTCAGCGCGCCTCAGCCCCCCTCCCCCCGCGACGCGAGGGAGACAAACAGGGCAGACTTTGGATATGACCTCGACTCCGGATTTGACAAACCGCAACCGCACGCCCGTCCTCATCATCGGTAGAACATCTCCGGCGCTGAATTCTTCGCGCCCCCCTCCCCCCTCGCCCCGGACCCGGCCGGGTCAATGAACGAGCAGGCTCGCAAAGGTCACCGTCCCCTGTGGGTCCGGCGCCACGCCGTACTTGATCATCTCCACTTCGCGACTTTCCAGGGCGTGAAGCATCGTGTAGATGGGCGTCAGCCCGCAGACGTTCCGCTCGTCCCCCTCTTCCTGGACGTATTGAAAGAAGCCCTCCGGGTCCCGGTCCAGGACGCGCTTCAGCATTTCGTGATCCTTCCGGCGTGTGTCGGCGATCCGGGCCTCATCCACGGGCTCGGGGGCGCCGAATTGCGGCCCGACGTGGGCCAGGTCCACGCTGGCGATCACGCAGACCTTTTCCTTCCGCCCCGCCAGGGTCCTTTTCAACCCCTTCACGAATCCGGCGATCTCCGGGTCCTCCATGGGGAAGCGCCCCGTCTGGACATACTCGTGCAGCGACCCGCATAGGATGGGAACGATCGAGACGGCACGATCCCGTCCAATGAGACACCGGAGCAGGACGGCCTGAAACTCGATGGAGTGCTCCGCCCGGTGGCTCAACTCATCCTCGAAATAATCCCCCGGGACTTCCTCGACGAGCCGGTCGATGAACCCCTGGTCGGCCGGAACGGCCCCCAAGGGGGTGGCGAAGTCCTTCCGCGTTAGGGCGAATACCCGGCGGACGCCCATGTGGGCGGTGCCCAGCACCACGTAGGTGTCGGCCGGTTCGGCCTCGACCAGGGAGCGGTATCCGTAGGCGTAGACCGCCCCCCCCCGCGTGAAATCGATGTGTGGGAGGATCGCCCCCTTGGGCGTCCCGTTGTTCCGGGACCCGGGGGCGCCCTTCTCCGGACGCGCGGGGGGTCCGCCGGGTCCGTCCGGGTGGAGCAACAACTCGTCGATATACCGGGCCAGATCATCCGGGGAGTCCGGGTAGGCCTGGCCGGCCAGGTAGGCGTCGCGAACCGGGGACTCCAGAAACCGGCGATCGACTTCCGCCCTATGGGCGGCAAAGTGCTCGGAATCCAGGAAATGGGCCCGGTCGAGCGTGTCCACCAGGGCCTGAAGCTCTTCCGTGGGGACGTTGGTTCCGAACCGGCGCGTCAACTCGCCCTGAATGTCCCCCAGGCTCCGGGAGCTATCCATCAACTGGAGCAGCGGGATCAGCCCCTCGGGGACAAAGAGCATGATCTCCGAATAGCGGTGGGGATCCCGCAGGCAGATCCCCCGCGTTCCGTTCTGCTCCAGGGGAAGCGCTTCGACCGGCCGGAGACGAGGATGCGTCGAATTCAACTCAGTCCGTTCCTCCTCGGACACCCTTCCGCATACCGGAGAGGACCCTCTCCGGGGATCCCGCTCATTTTATCGCATTCCGCAACTTTCACCAGACGCCTCGACCAAAAGGAGCAAATTGACGGATTCGATATGATACGTCTGGGGAAAGAAGTCCAGCAGGCGGGACTCGGCCAGCCGGTATCCCCGCTGGGCCAGGGACTTCAAATCCCGGGCCAGGGTGGCGGGGTTGCAGGACACGTAGAGGATGCGACCCGGCCGGATATCGGCCACAGCGTCCACGATCTTCTTGCATCCCGCCCGCGGAGGATCGAGCACGACCAGATTGAACGCGTCTCCTCCCCGGCGAATCCGGTCGAGGGCGCGCTCGACACTCGAGGCCTTGAATTCACAGCCGTCCACGCCGTTGCGCTTCGCGTTCTCACGGGCCCTCCGAATTCCCTCCGGAGAGGAATCCACCCCCAACACGCCATACCCCGCCAGCGCCAGGGGAAGAGACAGATTCCCCACGCCGCAATAGAGATCTAGGGCGCGTCCGGCGGCCGCTCCCGGACCCGCCACCGGCCGGCTGAAATCCAGAACCGTCTCGATCAGCGCGGCATTCTCGGCCGGGTTGGGCTGAAGGAACTCCCCGGGTCCCGCCGTCATGTACAATCCCTCCGTCCGGCCCAAGGCCTCCGGGGGAATGAGATAGGTCCAAGCGCTCGGCGGATTCAAGCCCCGCGGCGGTTCGCCCCCCGGCCAACGGCCGTCGACTGCATAGAAAAGCCCGCGCCCTTCGCGATCCTTCTCGTTCTTCGGCTGGCGGGGTCTGCGTCCCGGCCGGGTGATCAAGTTCACCTGAAATCCCCCGGGCGACGCGCACCAAGTCACCTCCGCCTCGCGGAAATCCCCGGAGGCAAACCACGCCGGCGGACTCTCGGCCCACGCGGCCAGCAACCGGTGCAAGGGCTCAACCGCGACCGGGCATCCGGACACCGGAACTTCCTCCCGGCTTCCACCCCGCCGAAACGCGGGGCCCCGGGGGTCAACGACGATTCGCACCCGCGTCCGGTAGCCGAGGGCCGGTCCTCTCGGGGAGAGGATGCCGAGGACGGGCGCTCCGTCCGCGTCGGACGGCGCGATCCCGCCGATCCTTCGGAGGAGATCCCGAAAGACGGCAAGCTTCTGCTCCCGCTGGACCCGCTCGTCGATATGCTGCCATTGACAGCCGCCGCACTCCCCCGCGACCGGACAAGCCGTGGATCGCCGCGCCGGGCCGTTCCGGAGAATTCGGACAACGCGGGCGAACCCGTGCGACCCGAGGTCTCTTTCCAGGCGCACATCGACCCGGTCCCCCGGACAGGTGTCTTCCACAAAAATCACGCGTCCGTCGAATCGGCCAACCCCCCAGCCCTCGTAGGCGAGGGATTCGATTTCCACCGTGACCGTTGGGGGGGGGGGGGGGGGGGGAGGGGGGGCGGCCGGCTTCGCCTTTTGTAGGGGATTCATCCGGC
>CAYRGS010000040.1:0-15790 GCA_964423875.1 uncultured bacterium | reverse complement strand
AAGTTGGCGCCGGGTGGGGGAGGCCGGGAGCGGCCAAATCGGCCACGCAAGTTGGCGCCGGGTGGGGGAGGCCGGGAGCGGCCAAATCGGCCACGCCAGCTGGCGCCGGGGGGGGGGGGCCGGGGGCGGCAAAATCGGCCACCCCCCCAGCCCTGGTGGGGGGGGGATTCGATTTCCCCCGGGGGGGTGGGGGGGGGGGGGGAGGAGGAAGGGGGCGCGTCCGATTTCGCCTTTTGTAGAGGATTCATCCGGCTCATCCCGAAATTTCGAGGCCAAGCCTCGACCTGAGGCTCAAGCCTCGATCTATATAAAGCCCCCCCCATCCGATGGCACGCTCCATTCAGCCGCAATCGTCGCCCCAATCGCGCCGAGGCGATCCGATTTCGAATCATGTAAAATGTCGAGGGAGATGATGTCGGCGGCGATGAGGGTGGGGGGTCGGTATGTCTAAAGAAGGCCATCGGGGGAGAAAACTCGGGTCTAAGGGACCCACCCGGCCGAATCTTCCGCTGAAGCGTCCCCGGGCCGCGCCCAAAAGACCGGCTACGCCCCGGCGTTCTTCCTCCAATCGTCCGAACCCTGCCGGTTCCAAGCGCAGGAGGAAGCCTTCTTCTGTGTTACGGAAATTCCGCTGGTTCGTCATTGGCGTGTTCCTCGCCGCGGCGGGGGTCACGGCGAAGCGGATATTCTGGCCCGCCACGACGAAAGAACCCGTCCGGCCCTTCCAAAGCCGGACGATCAAAGGGAAAAGGATTTCGCTTGCGCAGTTCAGGGGGAAGCAGAAAGTCGTCCTGATCTTCTACCGGGGATCGTTTTCCACAACCTCCACCAACCGGCTTCGCGCGCTCCAAGCGAACCATCAGAATTTCCGGTCGCTCGGCGCGCAAGTGATCGCCGTCACAACAGAGAGCCGGAGCCTCGCCCTTCAGACCGCGATTGATTTGCGGCTATCGTTTCCCGTGGTCTCCAGCCTTCAACTGACAGATCTTTACGAGACGTATAACGCCGGAACCCTCATGACCTCCCCGGCCGCCTTTATTCTGGACAAGAGAGGAAACATCCGCTGGAAGCACATCGGACGCGGGCCCCTGGACTGGCCCCGCGCCCCCCGGATCCTCCAAGAGCTGAGAAAGATCTGAGCCTCCCCCCTCCCGGCCGACGGCCGGACCCTCCAAGCCCATGACGGGGGGGGGGAGCCCGAGGCCGGGTCTTCGTTCTTCCGTCGAGCCGTCTCTGATACAATCAGGACGCCTCGCGGATCCCGGCAGATTGCCCGCCCGGCCGCCGCGTGCGGGTAAGGGGGGAGGGGGGGGCGCCGCATCGGGCCGCGACCCGAAGGGAGAATGCTCATACCGAAGCGGAGGGAGCCGCCGCGTTGAACCTTGAATGTCTGACGGTCGGAGCGTTTGAGGAAAATTGCTATCTGCTGGGCGATGAGAAATCTGGCGAGGCCATTCTGTTCGATCCCGGCGACGAGGCCGAGCGCATCCTCGCGGCGATCTCGCAAAAGGACCTCCGCCTTACCCGGATCATCAACACCCACGGCCACATGGACCACGTAGGGGCGGTGGGCCGCATCCAGCGGGAGACGGGCGTGGACTTCTATCTCCACCCGGATGACGGGTTTCTGCTCGACCGCCTTCAGGAGTCCGCCAAGGCGTACGGCCTCGGTCCGTTTGAAACGCCCCGGGTCACCCACCACCCTCTGCCGGGCGACCGCTTCACGCTGGGGGACATTGCCTTCACCGCCGTCCACATGCCCGGCCACAGTCCCGGCAGCCTGGGCTACCTCTTCCCCGACCGGCTGATCGGCGGAGACGTCCTGTTCGCAGGCTCCATCGGCCGGACGGACCTTCCCGGCGCGGACCACGAGACGCTGATGGAGACCCTCAAAACGAAGATCCTCACGCTGGACGACGCCGTCGTGGTTCACCCGGGACACGGGCCCTCGACGAGCATCCGGCAGGAACGCGCCGCCAACCCCTTCTTGTTGGCCCTCGAGCGGCAGGACGAATAGGGCCGCTCCCGGAGTCTTTTTTTGTCTTACCAAGGCGGGAATCGCCCGGATCACGGAAGCGTCCTCCGGCCGTGGGCGGTGGTGGCCGGCGGTTTCATCACCCTTTTCTTCTCGGCGGGGATCTGGCACAGCTTCGGTGTCTTCTTCAAACCCCTTTTGGCGGAGTTCGGCCTGGGCCGGACGGCGGTCTCCCTGGTGTCCTCCGCCGCCATCGTCGTCATCGCGCTGACGCAGCTTGCCATCGGATGGGCGATGGGGAAATTCGGCACGTCCCGCGTCATCCGGTCCGGAATCGCGCTGATGGGGCTCGGCCTTTTCCTGAGCGGCTTCGCGCCCGGTGTGGCCTTCATTTACCTCACGTTCAGCCTGGTGATGGCGGCGGGATACGGGTTCTCCTCCCTGGTCTCGGTGAGCAACGTGATCGCCCCGTGGTTCGATCGACGCCGGGGAGCGGCCATCGGGATCGCCTTCGCCGGCCTCAGCGCCGGCGGACTGATCCTGACCCCTTTCATTCAGTTCCTGATCCTGGAATGGTCCTGGCGCGCGGCGTTCCGGATTCTCGGCGCGGGGATGTTCGTGGTGGTGGTCCCCCTCCTGTGGGCGCTCTTGCGGGACCGGACCGAAGATTCCGGCGGCGACGGGGAGGTCCCGGAAACAGACCCTCCGGGCGCCTCCATCAACGTTCCCGTGCGGCAGGCCCTTCGGACGATGCCCTTCTGGCTGCTTTCGGGAACCTACTTCGCCTGCGGATTCACCGACTTCCTCCTGTTCTTCCACTTCCCGCTCTTCGCCATCGGCCTCGGCGTTGCCGATCAGACGGCGGCCAACATCCTGGGGGCAGCGGGCGGGATCAGCCTGGCGGGGACAGTGTCGCTGGCATGGTGGTCGGACCGGGCGGGCCGGACAATCCCGCTGGCGGCGATTTACGCCGTCCGCGCGGCGGGGTTCGTGCTCCTGATGATGAGCCGGAGCGCCGCGCCGCTTTACGTCTTCATGGTGTTTTACGGATTCGTCCTGTTCGGCTCGAACCCCGTCACCTCCGCCGCCACGCGCGAGCTGTACGGCCCGAAGTCCTTCGGAACGCTGTACGGCTATCTGATTTTCGTGCATTACCTGGGCGCGTTCTCGGGGCCCTTGACCGGGGGGTTGGTCTACGAGGCCCTGGGCAGGTACGACGAGGCATTCCTGATCGGCGCGGTCCTGCTGGCGGGGGCGGCGGCCTGCGCCCTGGGGCTTCGGGGGCGGATGGCTATCAGCTGAAAGGAAGTGGAACCCCACGTCGAGGCCAAGCCTCCACGAGGGGTTTTTGCAGGAAATTCCCACGGCCAAGTCGGATTTCCAAGCTCCTCAAATCTTGCGCAAACATCCTGATCTGTAAGCCGGGACTATCTGCCGGCCTCAGTAATACGTGTACTCCGGGTCGGCCGGGTCGGTGGATTTGACGACGCCGTAGGGCGTGTAAGAAGGCAGAAGCCCTTCGAGCTCCAACCGCCAGAGCGCCATGACGACAATCATCGGGTGGGCGCCCAGGGGGACGAGATTTGTGGGCTTCAAGGTGTCGAGGGCCTCGTGCTCCTTGACGGTGAGGTTGAACGGGGCAACGGCCTTGTCCCGGTCCTCGACGAAAAGCGTCCGAAACTCGGGATCGTGCATCACCTTCTCGAAGACGCGATTCAAGGCGGAATTTTCGTTGATCAGTGTCGCGCAAAACGCCACGGTGGATGTCCTCCCAGCGAATTCAATTCAATGGCCAGCGGATCACCCCGAAGCCGATGTGCCAGCTCGCCTGATAGGTCACAAGCTCGGCCGTCCCGCCCCCCATCATTCCAAGGGCCGTGACCCAGGACCTCAGCTCCGGGTTGCCCGTCTCGTCCAGCTCCTCAGAGGTCACCTGTCCGAACTCGGCGGCCCGGTCCCCGGTCAGCATCTCCAGATAGCGGCGGTCCGCGTCGTGGTTGGGTTGGGGATACTTGTCCGTCCCCGGGTAATGGCTCATGCCGCCGGTCGCGAGCACCGCCACCCGCTCGGGGCGGTTCGCAACGCACTCGCCCAGGGCCCGGCCGAAGGCGTAGCAGCGGGCGGGCTTGGGCTGGGGGACGGCGTAGGCGTTCACGAAGATCGGGATGATGGGGATCTCCACGTCCCGGAGAACAAAATGGAGCGGGACGACGAACCCGTGGCCCATCGATCCCCGCTTACAGAGGGTCGGATCGAAATCGGCCTCTATGCAGTGCTCGAACAGGGCGTTCGCCAGGGGGGCGTGAACCTTGTAATCCCGATCGTACCGCTCGCCGAACGTCCCAAAAACGGTCTCGCCGGCATAGATCGCGAACGTCGGGTAGCCCTCGGCAAAGAAAGACTCCATGTGGTCGTTACTGATGACAAACAAGGCGTCCGGCCGCAGGGCCTTCAGCTCGTCCCGCATCCGGTTGTAGCCCGCATGGACCTCCTCGACCCACTCCCTCCGCTCGTTCTTTGGCCGAACAAGGATTTGGGGCGCGTGGGAGGCCGCATACGCGGAAATGATCTCACCCATTTGATTCGGATCCTCATGAAAGAAGGGACTGGACCCCTCGAGGACCGCACGCCCTCTTCCGGTCCATCCAGTCCGCGCCCGGGTTCTCCACCCGCGGGATTCCGCCGCCGCGACCCCCCGGCCCTATTTCCCCATCGCCGTGAGCAGGTCGGCGGGGCGGACGGGGAGCTTCGTCCCCCGAACCCCCACGGCGTGAAAGATGGCGTTGGCGATGGCCGCCCCCACCGGGACCAACGCCGTCTCCGAACACCCCTTCGCCCCGAAAGGCCCGTTGGGGTCGATGGGCTCGATCAGGAGGCTTTCCACCATCGGAATGGATTCCGCCGTCGGGACACCGTAGTCGGCGAAGTTTCCGTTGGCCATGGCTCCACCCTCGTGGACAACGTGCTCGAGGAGCGCCAGCGCCGCCCCCTGGACCACTTCGCCGTGGATCTGCCCCTCCACCGTCAGGGGGTTGAGGGCCTTGCCAACGTCATCGGCGGCGACCACCCGCGCGAGCTTCACCTGCCCGGTCTCGACATCCACCTCGACTTCGACCGTCATGCACACGAAGGAGTAGGCCGGGGCGACGTTTCCTAAATACGTGGTCTTGTCGGCCATTTCCGTCATCGGCGGGTCCCAGGTGGTTTGAGCGAAGATCCCCTCGCCGCCTCGGCGGAAGATCGCGCCCCTGGCGGCGTCGGCCAAGCCGACCCTTCGGTCGGGCGCACCCCGGACCGAGATGAACCCCCCGGCCAAGGTCAGGTCCCCCGGGTCCGCCTCCAGTTGGCTCGCGGCGATTTCGACCAACTGGGTCCGGGCCTCCCGCGCCGCCTGACGCACGGCGTTTCCGGCCAGCATCGTCAACCGGCTGGCAAACCCTCCGAAACAGAAGGGCGTGGAGTCCGTGTCCGGAGCCGAGATCGTCACGTCCTCGGGCGTCATGCCCAGTTCTTCGGCCACGATTTGGGTCATCATCGTGTGGGAGCCCTGGCCCATGTCGCCCTCGCCGGAGATGAGGGTGGCCTTGCCGTCTTCGTTGATCTTGAGGGCGACCGAAGAGCCGTCCCAATCTCCCAACTGGCGATTGGCGCTCACGTGGATGCCGCAGGCCACGCCGATCCCTCGCCGGATCTTTCCTGCGCCGGGTCCTTCTTTCCGCCTCCCGGTCCAGCCAATCCGGGCGGTCGCCTTCTCGATGCACTCCTCCACCCCGCAGCTTCCGATGTACCAGCCATGGATGCTCGTCTCGCCGGTGCGGATGGTGTTGCGCAGGCGGAGCTCCACCGGGTCCATCCCCAGCCTCTCGGCCAGGACGTCCATGTGGCTTTCCAGGGGGAACGCCATCTGGGGGTTTCCAAAACCCCGAAAGGCGCCGGTGGGGATCAGGTTGGTGTAAGCCAGATAGGCGTCGGTCCGGAGGTTCTCCTGGCGATAGAGGGAATCCATCCGGTTCGCCGTCACGAGCACGACCTCCAGACTGAGACAACTGTAGGCCCCGTTGTTGCCGTAGATTCGGGTCTCTTTGGCCGCGAGGGTCCCGTCCTTCCGGACGCCCATCTTGAGATACACCCGGGCGGGCATGCGGGGCCGGGAGGCCTGAAACTCCTCCAGCCGGTTGTTCATGAGCCGGACGGGCCGCCGGGTCTCCATCGCCAGGAAGGCCGCAATGTGGGCAACGTGGTCCTCGCTCAGCTTTCCGCCGAAGGCCCCTCCGATAAACGGTTGGAGCACCCGGATCTTGGAAGGGGGAATCCCCACGGCCTCGGACAGGAGCTCGCGCGTGAAGTAAATGCTTTGCGTCGCCGCGTGGACGATAAGCCGTCCGCCGCTGTCCACCTCGGCCACTGCACCCATGGGCTCGATATAGGCCTGGAACTGATGGGGGCTATCGTAAACCGCCTCGTGAACGGCCACCGATTCCCCGAAGCCCCGCTCCACGTCGCCCCGCTCGATATGGATGTGCCGAGCCAGGTTGCCCGGCCGATCTTCGTGGATCAGCGGGGCGCCTTCCGCGAGGGCCTCCTCGGTGTCGAAAACGGCGGGCAGGGGCTCGTACTCCACGTCGATGAGGGACAGGGCCTCCGTCGCCGTGTCCTCGTCCGCGGCGGCGACCGCCGCCACCTCTTCGCCCACGTAGCGAACCCGGTCTTTGGCGAAAATGTAGTGCTCCTTGTATATTGGACCCCACGCGAGACCGGGCGTGTCGCCGAAGGCGGCGGCGGCCTTGACGCCCTTGACCGAGCGAGCGCGGGAAAGGTCGATCCGTTTGATCCGGGCATGGGGGTGAGGGCTTCTCAGGACCTTGGCGTGGAGCATCCGGGGCCGCTCGATGTCGTGAACGTAGAGGGCCTCGCCCGACACCTTCTCCCGGCTGTTTACCTGGGGCAGGGGTTTGCCGATCACAGTGTACTCGGACATGGTTCCTCCGGATTCTCTTGGCGGAATGGTCAGGACAACGCCAGCCTACCGCCGACGGCGCGGGATTTCAACCGCCGGCCTGCCCCTCCAGCGCGAACGGTCAAGTCCCGGACAGAAACGCACCGCCGGAAATAGGCGTCCGCTCGCGCCCAGGTCGAGACCAGGACCAGAGAGCGGAGCACATCGGCGTGATTGAGGGCCATGACCTGCCCGACGGCTCCGCCAGGGGATGAAACCGGATGGATTTTGGGATTCAGGCAAAAAAAGACCCCACCGCATGGGCTGGAGGGCAGACGGGAAGTCACCCATGCAGCGGGGTCAGATCGTAGACAAAAACTTATTTATCCGCAATTCTGAGCACGTCAAGACTTTTTCCGTTATTCGAGCGTTTGTAACGGAAATTAAACCAGCGATCCGCCTCATGTCTGAAATATTTGGTTGTCAAGCCCCGGCCCGGGCGGTAATCTATGGGGGTTTTGAGTTCGATTCGTCCTTCCGTCTCAGGCATCCATTCCGGTCGCGGCGGGCGGTGACTCGGTCGAGTCGGGCGCACACTGAATCCCGAGCCGTCCGGCGAACCGGATCATCAGTCCATTCATACGAGGGCCTGAGAAACACCACCCACGAAAGAATTCCGGACAGACACATGAACACATACCACTGGGACAATCTCCCCTGGGAAGAAGTCCGTCCCGGGGTGCGCCGCAAGGGTTTTCGGTCGGCCCAAACGCTGATGGTTCTCAACGAGCTTCAGCCGGGCATGGAGAGGCGGCCGCACAGCCATCCCTTCGAGCAGCTCGCGTACATCCTGAAGGGCCGGGTCCGCTTCACCGTGGGGGAAGAGGTCCACGAGATGGGACCGGGAAGCCTCTGCGTCATCCTTCCCAACGTCACTCACTTCGCCGACATCCTGGGAAACGAGCCCGCCCTTAATCTGGATGTCTTCAGCCCGGTGAGGGAGGACTACCTTCACCTGACGGAGACCCAGACGGAATACGAATAGAGATCCCGCGCCCACCCGAGGCCACCCCTTCAGGTGTAGTCCACTCCGGATTCACCAAGGAGACGGGGCCGTCCCGGCGGAATCTCGCCGGGGGGTCGCCTCGCGAACGGAGTCAACCGGCCATGAATGATCGCCATTACGCAAATCCGAACCTCCTCTTCGCCCCGCGTCCATTGAGCGAGCGTCTCGGAGAGGACAGGCTCCTGGTTATCGACGTCCGGCCGACGGCGGATTACGTCCGCGGACACCTCCCGGGGGCGGTTCACTTCGACCTGTTCGGGATCAGCCTGAACGACACGCGGCCCGATCCGTTCGCGGCGTTCATGTGGATGATCTCCTACCTGATGGCGGGCCGGGGCGTGGATTACGATAAGACCGTCATCTTTTACGAGGAGAACTCCGGGTTCAAGTCGAGCCGCGGGTTCTGGTTCCTGGAATACTTCGGACACAAAGACGTCCACATCCTGGACGGGGGAATCGGCGCATGGAGGACGGCGGGCCTTCCGCTGAGCACGGACCCCGTGGACACGAAATCGACGAAATTCGTCGCCGACCATCCGATCACGGACCGGCTGGCCAGCGCGGACGACATCCTGGCGCGGCTGGGGGAGCCTGATGTCTGCATCCTCGACACCCGCTCGGACGACGAATACACCGGAAAGCTCGTCCGCGCCAAGCGGGGCGGGGCGATTCCGGGCGCCGTCCACATTGAATGGACGAAGAACCTGGACGAGGAGGGTTGTTACAAACCCGCGGCGGACCTGAAAGCAATGTACGAGGGACAGGGCGTGACCTCAGAGAAGCTCATCATCCCCTACTGCCAGGGAGGCTACCGGTCGGCCCATGCCTACCTGGCACTCCGGCTCATCGGCTACCCGAACGTCCGGAACTACATCGGATCCTGGAAGGAGTGGGGGGACCACGAAGACCTTCCCCTCGAAGTGCCGACCGCCCCATAGCCCGCCAATCCGGGAAGACATACCATGACCGAAGCACTGAAAAAAACCCTTTTGAACGGCTGGCACCGCGAGAACGGGGCCAGGATGGTCCCCTTCGGCGGCTGGGACATGCCGGTGAACTACGCCCTGGGCATTCTCGCGGAGCACCTGGCCACGCGGAAGGGGGCGGGCTTGTTCGACATCTCCCACATGGGGAGGTTCCGGGTGAGCGGCGCCGACGCCCTCCCCTTCCTCCAACACACGCTGACCAACGACGCCTCCGCCCTGACGCCCGGCCTCGCCCAGTACACCATCATCCCCGACGAGGCGGGCGCGGCGGTGGACGACGCTTATCTCTATCAGCGGGGCGAAGGCGATTACCTCATGGTCGTCAACGCCTCGAACACGGGCAAGGATTACGACCGGTTGTCCCAACATCTGGAGCCATACCCGAAGGCCGATCTCAAGGACATCACTTCGGACCTCTTCATGACCTCACTTCAGGGACCACAATCGCCGGCCATCCTGGAAGCCATGCTGCCCGACCCGGCAAAAAGCGCCTTCCGGTCCCTCCTGGAAGCGAAGCGGAATTCCTTCACATCCGTAAAGATCGAGGCCCAGCCTCTCATCCTCTCCCGGACGGGATACACCGGGGAGCCCCATTCGTTCGAGCTTTTCACGCCGGCGGAGTTCGCTGTCGGGCTTTGGGAGAGGCTGATTTCGGCGGGAGGTCCTCTGGGTATCTCCCCCGTGGGGCTGGGCGCCCGGGATTCATTGCGCCTGGAGGCGGGCTATCCGCTCTACGGCCACGAGTTCGGTCAAGGACCCGACGGCCGGGACATCCCCATCTTCGCCGTTCCCCTCTCACGCTTCGCCGTGAGCTTTTCGGAGAAAAAAGGCGACTTCGTCGGGCGGGAGGCCCTGCAAGCCCAGCGCCGGGAGCTGGAGGCGAGGCGTAAGGGAGAGATGGACGGCCCGCCTGGGTCCTGGACGCTGCCCAAACGGATCTTCCCCTTCAGGGTCACCGGAAGGGGAATCGCCCGGCAGGGCCATGAGGTCTCGCCGTCCGGCGGGGGCGCCCCGGTGGGCCATGTCACCAGCGGGACGATGATCCCCTACTGGCGATTTGAAGACGCGAATCCGTCCGAGGAAAGCGGCCGCCGGGCCATCGGCTTGGCGTATCTGCGCGCGGACTTGGCGGCCGGTCAGCCGTTGGAGATCGGCGACGGCCGGCGGACGGTGGAGGCCGTCATTGTCAAGAGGCATCTCGATGCGGCGAAGGCCCCCTTCGCGCGCGCTGAAATTCATTAGCCGGCGCTTCGCACAAGAGAAGAGAAAGGCCTTCCTCATTGTGTCCACTCATCGAGGGCTTCAGAGGTTGGGGGCTAACCCGCATTTCTCACCAACGCATCGCCTGAATTGTGATTGGCCGAGGAATCACGCCCGGTGGTTCGTTTTCGCTGATGTTGACCAATTCTGCAATCGGTCGTTACTTCGGGCGGGTACGGGGACCCGCCCCTACGGCACACGGCGTTTTTTGTCGTAGGGGCCGGTCCCCGTACCGGCCCGTCATACACCCGCGCAGAGAACAGGGTGTTACAGCCGGGCAACTGGCTCGCATCGGGCAATCTATTGAAAGGCAATCAGTTCACCGGCCCATCCGAAGCTGAAAATCCTCTTTGTGAGATATCCAGGCTAAGCGGGGAAACCCAAAGGACCGCCGCCATGAACGGCCCTCGTTTCCGTTCTGATGGAGTTTCCAAAAGGTCGACGTTGATTCCCGGGAGCTCAATTGAACATCGCCCGCAACTTGGCCAGTTGAACCCTCGCGAGCGTATACGCCGGCTCGAGTTTTAGGGCCTTCTCAAACTCCGCCATCGCCTTCACGTAATTCTTCTGGTGTAAATAGACGCGCCCCAGATTCATGTGGGGATAGTGATAACTCTCGTAGCGCCCCGCACGCATCGCCTTCTCAAGCCAGGGGATGGCGTCCTCATGCATCCCCTTTTGGACCAAATACGCGCCGATGTCGTTATAGGGGTTGCCATAATCCGGGTCTGTCTCGATGGCCCGGCGACACTCTTCAATGGCCCGATCAAGATCCCCTTGATGGCTGTAAGCCCAGCCCAGAAAGGTGTAGGCCTCGGCGGTGGGAAATACCCGGATGGACTCTTCGTAGAGCGCAATGGCGCGGTCCACGTCCCCCTTGCGGTGATTTTCCCAGGCCCGCGCAAAAAGATCTTCGGCCTCTTGACGTCCCATCACCGACCCCGCTGGGGAACCCTTGCCCCGACGACACGCTAACAAAGCATGTCTTTTCACTCATTATATGCTGGGAAATCATCCCAGGTTGCTAAAAAAACCTCTTTGTCGCGCCTGTGGATCGGCAGTCGGTTTCAATCCTGTAAGTCGACCCTTTCGGCCGCGGCCCGTTTGCCCTTCGCGCGGGAGCAGCCTCCGGCCGCCCTGAACCTTGATTGATGGACGGCAAGGAATCCCCCTCATAATGGAAAGAGGCCACCCGCCGGATGAATCACCACGCTCGAAGGCAGATGGTGCCGGCAAACCGACTCATTTCCCGCAAAACCTGGATTCATCCTCACACAATTCGCCCGGGGGGTTCCATTGACATGACATATCCACACGCGGGGGAAATCGTTTCAACCCATTTGATTCCAATCCGTTACACGCCCATCGGGAGAAATCCCTCCTCATGGCCGCGCGGAGGTATCGGCGCGCCGGGATGTTGGACCTCTGGCAACGAGACCCATTCGCAAAGCACAACGGATACGGCCCAAAACAGGTAAAGCGAGAGAGGCGGGCGCAACGCGCCGCCGATGAAATGGACGGCCTTTGCGGCGATCCCCGCGACCCCGGGGAGAAGTAGGGTGGGGTCGGCTCGAAACGGGACATCCTGGAAAGAGGCAGGGAGCCCGCGCCGGATTGAGGCTAGACCCCCCGCAAGTGCTCCCGCACCACAGGGGTCGGACAAACCGCGATAAACCCCCGCAGGGCCAGCAGGAGGAGAAACAGGTCGTCCACGTAACCCAAGCCGGGCACGGTGAAATCCGGAATCAAGTCGATGGGCGACAGCAGATAGACCATCCCCAGCGCCAAGATGGCCTTCGGCCAAGCGGAGACCCGGTCGTCTTTCAACAGCCGGACCGCCAGCCGGCCCTGTCTCCAGATTTGCCAGAATCCGGGACGGACCCGAGGCGCGGACATCAGGTCGCCCCGCTTTCTGAGCCGGGGTCCAGATCGATCTCCACCTCGATGGGGTCCCCTTCGGAAACCCCCAAGGCCTCCCGGACGTTCACAGGCGCCACGAGCTCCAACACATCCTCGTAGTAACCCTCCACGTCCGGGATGACCAAGCCCGCGGAACACGCGGCCCCCAGCCTTCCCCGGAAACACCGGGCGGCGCAGAATCCCGACCCTTCGGGAGGATGCATCAAAATCCCTTCCGACTTCCAGATGACTCGCAGGGCGTCCTTCGCCTCGGGGGAGAGATCCACCCGAAGGTTGACCGTCCCCGGATAAGGCTCGAAACCCAGAATCCGCGTAAAGGCTTCCTTGACCCAGGGAATCTCTGTGAATCCCGCCCCATCCCCCCGGCCTTTGACCAGCCTGCCTGCCATACGAACCAAATTCATCGGCGGTCCCGCCATCCTCTCCCGGGTGATGGATCCAAACAGCGACCGATTTCCATCCAGGGAGATGGCCCCAGGGACGGAAGGCGGGTCGCCCGCGATGGGATCAAGACTTCATTGGACAATTGATTGCGCTCAGGAAACTTGCGCCCGATTTAAACCGGCCGGACACAAGCGGTAGACATGAAAATCAGGAGATAAGAGTGATTGGAGCTGCGGGTGAGCAAGCCCATCGAGAGCAAAGCCGACCATGCGCACGCTCGACCCGTCTGAAAACCCCGGCGTCACCACCCGGACGGAAAGGGCAACTCGGGTCTCGAGACAAAAAGACATGTTCGAGACCCTGCATCTATCACTTCTTGCCCCTCCTGGCGGTGTTGACTTAGAACTCTCCCCGCTTGGTCTTCAGGCGGGCAAGCAGTTCTTTGTACGAGCTTCTCCGGATCAGGCGCTTGAACTGTCTGCGGTAATTCGCCACTAGGCTCACACCCTCGATAACAACGTCGTAGACGCGCCAACCTTCCGGCGTCTTGTGAAGCCGGTAATCAATGGCGATATCCCGGCCGCTTTTCGGGACGACCTTGCTCTTGACCTCGGCGTACTTCTCTTCCTTGCGCTCCGTGTGATAAACAATCTTCTCGTTCGAATAGGCCTCGATCTTGGACACGTAAGAGTCTTCTAGAAGGCGCGAGAAGACATCGACGAATTCCTTCTTTTCCTCCAGACTCCTTTTCCGCCATTGCCTTGCGAGGGACCGCTTCCCCATTTCAGCGAAATCGAATCTGATATGAATGATTTCGCGCATCTTTTTCCTGCGGGCTTCTTGGTGATCCTCCCCCTTCAGAGCCGGATCCTTCAGCACCTCCAACACCCGAGAGATGGAACTCTCCACCTCTCCCCGGGGATCACCGGCAAGGGCGCGAGCCCCTCCCCCCGTGAAAATCCACGCGGCAAGCAAGAAACCCCCAAGGGCCGCCGTCCCGCCGATACATCTTACGCGACAGTTCAATGCGGGATCCTCCTATGAAATCAATATAAGTACAGAACACCCCACCACCACAAAAAATTCCGGTGGACGGGACTCCTCATTTTCGATTTTTTTTGAGATATCTCATAGCCAGACCACTGGCTCTATCGAGGTTCGCAATGGCCATATTGTAAGCATAGATCTGCTTGTAATTTTCCGCACGGATCTTGGCATATTGTTCCAGGGCCTTGAAGATTTCCTCCGCCTCTCCGATGCCCAGGTCAAAGTTTGCGATCGAAGCGACCAGCCATTTCTTGGCGAACTTGTACGAATTCTCTGTGGACTTGATGTTCTTGCTGGCTTCCAGAAACTCCTCGTGCGCCTTCCGGACCTGCAATGGAATCCCTTGGAGCGCGATGGTCCGCTTGTGTATGACCTTCTGAACTTCCGCCCGGGCCTCGGAAACCCGTCCGGCCGTAATGCCAAAATCGAAGTGCCATTTGAACCCCACCACCACACCGCCGGTTTCATGGTTCAAGGGATCGATGACAAAGGGGTTATTGAGCTCATCCCGGTTGGTCGCCTCGGCCACATCCAACAGGACGCCGACGAACAGCTTGGGGAAATACTTGCTCTGTTCCACTTTCACCAGGGACCGAAGGGCCTTCAGGCCTTCGCGGATTTGACGAACCTCCGGACGGAGTTTCAAAGACCGCTCCTGGTAAAAAGGCAGCTTTTCCACGCGGCTGACGTCCGGGACGATGTGAGAATCCGCCAGTGCGATTTGCCGATCACCCGGCAGCCCCATGGAAAACTTCAATGCGCCCATGGCCAATCGCACGGACTTCATGGCCTGGGCCATCGTGCCCTCAACCATGGAAGTGAAGGCCTCCAGCTTGTAGAGGTCGATTTCATCGACCCATTCCGCGTCCTCGTCGAGCGCTTTGCGGACCTTCTTCTTGGCGCCGTCTAATTCACCTTTGACCTCTTTCACCAGGCTCAGCAAATCGCGGGCGAGCAGATAGCCGTAATAGTACCCCTTAACCTTCGTGATAACCTCGCCCGCCTTCTGGTCGACCTTCGCGGACTCCACCTTGATGTTCGAGGCGGCCGCGCTGCGCAACCCGCTGATTTCGCCGAATGTAAAGATGGGCTGAACGAGGCTGAAGATTCCCCGGGCGAAAGCGCCGGTGATGATGATATTGCCTTGATCGTCCGGCGAGTCAACTTGGTTCCCTTGGGCCCGGGGCGACGGACCGATCAGGGCGAGGCCGTCGATTTGCGGATAACGCGCGGCGTCGGCCTGAGACTTCTTCGCCCGCGCTCCGGTCACGCCCGCCCGGCGCTCTTTGATCTCGGCGTTGATTTTCAGGGCGATTTGAATGCACTGGTCCAGCGTCAACATCCTCTTCGAGGACCCCGCATCACTGGAAGATGGCTTCTGGGCGCCGGCCCGCGGGACACCGACCCACAACAGGCCCAATGCGCACAGGGCCGCAAGAACACCCTTCGACGCCCGGCGGACCAACTCAGAAGGTGCCGGTCTCATCTCTCGCCTCCAAAAATGGGTCGGAATTCGGGTTCAGGGACCTGATTGCCCGGGCGTCCTACGCCATCAACAGAAGCACCCCTTTTTTGAAGCAAATTTCATTTCCCACCGGCACCGGATGTCGAGCCGCACTTTTCATTTCTGTTTGTCAATTTTGCCGAAGATGAATTGGCCAATCAACTCTTCGATGTCCAAGGGGGGAGTCGTCTCCCGGATCCGCCCGCCAGCCTTAATATAGCGCTCCGAGCCGCCTTGCTCTAGCTTTATGTAGCGGTCGCCGATGAGCCCCTTCGTCCGGACGGAAGCAATCACGTCTTCTGTGATTTTGACGTCTCCGCGGATTTTCATCTCCACGCGCGCCTGGTCGTCGCCACTCAAAGAGATCCGTCCCACCTTGCCGATCTCCACCCCAGCGATCTCGACGGAATCCCCGCTTGTCAGGCCGCTGGCGGAGTCGAACAACGCCATGACACGGTAATCATTTCCTCGGAAAATTTCCAGGCCGCCCAGCGAAATCGCGAGATAGGCCAAACAAGCCATCCCCGCAAGGACAAATACGCCCACGAGGGTTTCCGCACCAGCCTGTTTCACCCAATCGCCCCTTATCTCACAACAGGATCGAGGCAACGGATGGCCCGCATAGACGGTGGCGTTCGTCTGGTGGGAGCGATTGAACCAATCGGGGACCTGGAGATCCGCGAACTTCCCGAAGATGAGGACTGGATGGAAT
>CAYRGS010000039.1:6545-28986 GCA_964423875.1 uncultured bacterium | reverse complement strand
GGGAGCTCTGAGGCCTACACCGACATTTTCCCACCAAGCAAATCGGGCTTTCGCCCGGCCGCCCACGAATCGCCGCCGACTTGGTTTTTCGGCAACTTCGGTACTGCGGGTGGTCTCAACACCCGCGGCCTCATTCTGTTCGTGCGATTCTTGCCATGCACCGGCACTATGGCGGCGCAAGCCAAAATTCAAGGATTCAGTATGGTGTCCATAAAATCCCCCCCATATCTATTAACAAAAGACTTGATCCCTTTGACCTCCTCCGCAATTGAAGGTCCCGGGAAATTGAATCGGACTACACCCATCGGTGTGGCAAACTGCACAGAACGCTTTGACTGCCCCAACGCGGGTCCGGTTCTTCTCCGGCGATTTGGATGGGATGGATTCACCTTCGACCCGCGAAATCGTTGCACCGTCCCGAAGGCCCGTTACCCCGGAGGTTGAGGTTTGAAGGGAGGGAAAGAAGTTCCGGTCCTGATCGCAGGTGGAGGTCCCGTCGGCCTCACACTCGCGATGGAGCTCGGCTGGCGGGGGGTGCCCTGTGTGCTTCTCAACGACCGGGCGGAAACCGCGAAGCACCCCAAAGCGAATGCGACCGGTGCGAGGTCCATGGAGCACTTCCGCCGCTTGGGCGTTGCACACCGGATCCGCGCCGCGGGCCTGCCGGCCGATCATCCCACCGACCTGGTCTACCTGACGCGGTTGACCGGTTACGAGCTCGCCCGCTTCCCGCTTCCTTCCTCCTCCGAGGCCGTTGCGCTTGCCCGGGCGGGAGAGGGAAATTGGCCGACCCCCGAGCCGCCCCACCGTGTATCGCAGATCTTCCTGGAGGCGATTCTGAAGGATCACGCGGAATCGTTCCCCGACGTCTCTCTACGGTTCGGCTGGCGTTTGGATTCCTATCGGCGGGAGAAGGACCACGTCGTGGCCGAAGCCGTGGAGGTCGCATCGGAGCGGCGCGAGACGTTCCGCGCCGAATACCTCGTCGGATGCGACGGCCCGAGGAGCCGGGTGCGGAAACAACTGGGCATCGAGTACGAGGGCGAGAGTGGCGTGGTGCGTCCGTTCATGGGCGGCTCCATGCTGGCCGTGTACTTCCGTACGCCGTCGCCCCGGACCTGGCTCAAGGCGGACCCTGCGTGGATGTATTGGATCCTCAATCCTGAGATCCGGACGTTCTTTGTTTCAATCGACGGCGGCGAGCACATGTTGTTCCACGTCCAGATACCGCCGGGGGAAACCCCGTCCAATCTCGATGCGATCAAGCTGATTCACAAGGCGGCCGCCGTGGAATTTCCCGTCGAGATCCTGTCCGCCCTCCCTTGGACTGCGGGATATAGTCTGGTGGCGCAAAGATACGGTAGCGGCCGGGTCTTCCTGGCGGGGGACTCGATTCATCTCTTCACGCCGACGGGCGGCCTGGGGATGAACACGGGGGTGGACGACGCGGCGAATCTCGGCTGGAAGCTCGCGGCGGTGCTTCAAGGCTGGGGCGGGCCGAAGCTCCTGGACAGTTACGACGTCGAGCGCAGGCCCATCGGCATCCGGAACGTGAACTTCGCCAAGGGTTTCGCCACTTCCGTCGGGACCCTGACGGTTTCCGATCACATTGAATCGGAAACCCGGCAAGGTGCCGAAGATCGCAGACGGTTGGGCAAACGATTACACGAGCACGCGCGGAGCGAATTCATCATCCCCGGAATCTGGCTCGGCCCCCGTTACGATCGATCGCCCATCTGCTGGACCGACGGCACGCCGGCTCCCACGGACCATCCGAACGACTTCGAGCCCACCGCGCGCCCCGGCGCACGCGCGCCGCACTTTTGGCGGGATGACGGGACGGCCTTGTTCGATCACCTGGGAAAATACTTCACGCTCCTGCGGCTCAGCGGGTCGAATGCGGACACGACGAGGCTTGAAGAGGCCGCGGCCGGGCGGGGGGTGCCTCTCAAGGTGCTCGACGTTCCGGAGCCGGCCGCGCATGAGCTATACGAGCGGGCTTTAGCGCTGGTGCGCCCCGATCAGCATGTGGCGTGGCGGGGGGACAGGATCCCTGAAGAGGCAACGGCCCTCATCGACCGCGTCCGCGGCGCTTGATGGATCGAAGGGCCTCGTCTCACCGGCGGCCCGGCCGCCGATGCTTCACGGTCGATTCAATGCGGGGCTGAAGAGGACCAGTAATCCGAAAAGGATCAAATGACGAACGCACGACGCGCTACCGGCTGCTCGTCCGCAAAACCGGGTGTGATACGGACTCCCCGCTTCAATGATTCAGATTCGATCTGCCGGAGGACGAAGAATCGGCCGACCCAAACCCCTATGGACCCGCCCGTCGGCGGGCGATGGGTCGCCCTTCCCTCACCTGTGGGCGATCAGCTCGATTTGGACGCGCGCGCCGTGGACGTGCCCCTGGACGGCGTTGGTCGTCCGCACGGGCGGCTCGGCCGGGAAGTATTCGTTGAAGACCTCGTTCATCTCCATGAGCTCGGAGACGTCGGCCATGAAGATGGTCGCTTTGAGGGCCTTGTCCAGGGAGGAGCCGGCGGCGTCGAGGATGCGCTTGAGGTTCTCGCAGCACTGCCGGGTCTCGGGGCCGATCCCCCCCGCGACCAGCTTGCCGGTCTCGGGGTCGAGTCCGAACTGGCCCGAGCAGAAGATCAAGTCCCCGAACACCATCCCCAGGGAATGCGGGACGATCCCCCGGGCCACCCCCGGCGGATGAATCACTTCTTTTTCCATGCTTCTTTCCTTCCATGACCCGCGTCCCCCGCGCTACCTTGCTCCCGAAAATATTCTCACCGGGGGCATCAAAGTTCTCAGCGGTCCGCGAGAAAGAGGGTTTTCGGGATCTCGACTCTCCTCAACCGCAATGGAAGAGATCCAGCGTCAGGTCGTCATCCAGGACTTCGCACCCTGCCTCCGTGACCAGGACGTTGTTCTCGACGTTCAGTCCGTATTTCCCCGCCACATAGTAGGGGGCCTCGATGGCCAGCGTCATCCCGGTCTCCAGCGGCGTGTCGTTATCGGGCGTGATGAAGGGCTCTTCGTAGTGGCCCAGGCCCAGGCCGTGGCCCATGTTCCCGCGCGCATAGCTTCCGTATCCCGCGGCCTTGACCTTCTCCACGCCGATCCGGAACAGCTCGGAGGCGGGGACGCCGGGCCGGACAGCCACCATCATCGCCTGCTGGGCTTCGAATAGCGCGTCGTAAAGCCGTCGGACCGCCGCCGGGGGATCGCCCACGGTTGCGCATCGGGACAGGTCCGAGAAATAAAATTCGTAAACGGCGGTAACGTCGAAGCGTACGGCGTCGCCCGGGTTCAAGACGTAATCACCGGCGATGTTGTAGGACTCCCCGCTCTGCGGTCCCGCGCCCAAAGCGGCCGACTCCCAGTCGCAGCCCATCTCCCTGAGCTTCGACTTGAACGCCTCCAGGATGTCCTGTTCAATCGCGCCGTCGCGAATCACGTCCAGCGCCGCGCGGATGGCCGCCGTGTTCACGCGGTTCGCATGGCGCATCCGGTCGATCTCCGCCCGGGTCTTTACCTGCCGCAGGTTGAAGAACGCAGGCCGCGCGTCGGTGAAGGAGAGGTCCGGAAGCTTTGCTTGCAAGTGTCCGAGGGTGACCGCCGAGATGGGCGCCATCTCGATGCCCAGGCGGCCCCGGTCCAGCCCCAGCTCCTTCAGCGTGGCCGAGAGGTTCTCGGCCGGCGTCGGCGCGTTGACGACGTGCTCGGTCCCTTCGGGCCATTCGATATGCATCCCGGTTCCGGAATGGCGCGTCTCCATGCCGGGGCTGTGAACGTCGGCCAAGCCGGCTAGGCCGACGGTGCAGAGGAGGATCGGCGCCCTTCCCTTGGGCAAGAGGACGGCGACGGCCTCGGAGGTCCGAAGGAGAAGGGAAAGCCCGCGATTGCCCGCCGTCAGCGGAACCGGAAATCGGCTGGTGTAGTAGATGTTCTCCGGTGAGGAGGCCAGAAGGGCATCCAGACCCTCGGCGTCCATCAAGGCGTCAAGCTTCGCTCGGTCCATGAAAAACCTCTTGAAGGGGAAGGGATGAGAACCCTGGGGGGGGGCTTCTTGTAAGACGCCCCCCCCAGACTCCCCCTTAGAACTTTTTGCGGCCAAGCCTGCGGCTTGACCTTACCCGCGCTTGGAGGCAGTCAGGCCACAGTTCGTCTATTAAGCGCGGCCCCATCATCTGGGCAGTGAAACTGACTCTATCGCCAAACGAAGGTGGGGCGGACACCCGGTCTCGGTTTTTTGGGCACTCGCGCACCTACTCGATAGACTATCTGGAGGCCGTGCGCCACAGAAGTTGTAATCGGGGAAAGCAACTTCAATCGCAGCTTGGCCGGCACGCAAGCGCCCAAAAAGCGCCCCCCGCGACTTATCCGTCCCTCATTCATCGAACCGATGCATCTCGCAGAAGATTTCGATGCGGTTCTTGTCCGGGTCCAGGAAATAGAAAGAGCGGTTCTCGCCCCAGGAGCCGTCGCCGTCGGGGTGCGTCGCGCTGTGTTTGACGGGGCCCATGACGATCTCCACGTCCTTCGCCTTCATCTCATCGAGCATGGCGTCGAAGTCCTCCCGGGTCTCGACCTCGAAGGCGAAGTGGTGGACCCCGATGTCGAGGTTGTCTTCGCCGCCGGTGTCGCCGCGGCTTTCCCGGCCCGCCCATTCGGGTGAGTGGATAAGGTTCACGTGATGGTGGTCCCGTTCGCAGCGCATCAGACACAGACCGGGGTACCCGGGGGCTTCGCCCGGTTTGTGCCGCTCGGAGACCTTCAGGCCCAGGATGTCCCGGTACCAGGCCATCGAGCGCTCGATATCGGACACCTTGATGCCGATGTGTTGAAGCCGCTTCAAACGCCCCATATCGTTTCTCCTTCTTTCGCCCGACCGCAAGGTTCATCCGGATTCAGTGGATCAGGAAAGAGGATATCAAACTCCGAGCCGGAGGTGGGAGGGGATTTCCGTTTCACGTCGCGAAGCGGGGCGACTGATCCGAAAATTATTTGAGGGGATGATCCCATCACCCTATACTGGATAGAAGGGCGGATAGGCGCTTCAATCGGACCTTTGTCGTGATGGGCCCTGATGAACCCCGGGAGGGGAATCGATTGGAAGAGCGGCCGCTTCCGCGGAGAATCCCCGTATTCCCGCTGCCCAACGTCATTTTCTTCCCCAACACCTCTTTGCCCCTGCACATCTTCGAGGCGCGATACCGCAAGATGGTCTCCGACTGTCTCGATGGAGACCGCTACCTGGGGATGATGCTGATGAAGCCGGGTTGGGAGGAGGGGAAAATCGAGTGTTACGACGTCGGGGGGCTTGGGCGGATCTCGAAAGTCGTCAAACATCCCGGCGGAAACATGGATATCGTCCTGCGGGGACTCAGCCGTTACCGGGTCAGGGACTACGTGCAACGGGAGCCGTATCTCATCGCCGAAGTGGACATCCTGGAAGAGACCGGCTGGGAGGATTCCGAGAAGCTTCGCGCGGCCGGAAAAGAGATGGTGCGGCTCTTCGAGCGGACCCTCTACAGGCAGGACAGCGAGGTGCGCACAGGCATCTTGGCCCGGCTCCGTCTCCTGGAGAGCGCCCTAGATATCACCAACTATCTGGGGTCCATCCTGGGCATCCAGCTCGGGTTGAAGCAGCGGATCCTCGAGGCCGACGACCCCGGGGAAAGGGTGAAGCTGTTGACGACCGTGCTCCGGGGCGATCTCGCGTCCCTCAACTGACCCCCGGCCGGCGGCGCGGCCGCCGGAATCCTACACTGAAAGAGGCGAATGCGCGCGGTCTTGCAAAGGGTCCGTGAAGCCTCGGTCGCCGTGGACGGGGAAGTCGAGGCGTCCATCGGCCCGGGTTTTCTGATCCTGTTGGGCGTTGGAGAGGAAGACACGGAGGAAGACATCCTCCGACTGGCCGAAAAGACCGTCCATCTCCGGATTTTCGAGGACGAGACGGGAAATTTCAACCGCTCCCTGCTGGACATCGCGGGCTCGGCCCTGGTGGTCTCCCAGTTCACCCTGTTCGCGGATTGCCGGAAGGGAAGGAGGCCGTCCTTCACCTCGGCCGCGAAGCCCGACCGCGCCGAACCGCTCTATGAGGAATTCATCCGGACCCTGCGGGCCAAGGGGGTCCCGGTCAAGACGGGGGTGTTCGGCGCGATGATGGACGTCCGCCTCGCCAATCATGGACCCGTCACCATTTACCTGGATTCGAAAGACCTTTGATGGGGTTCCCTCTCAAAAGACGGCTGGAGGATCTCTACCGGACCTTCGACATCCGCCACCTCTCTCCGGACCCGCTGGAGGTTGTCCACCAATACCGGACGCCGCGGGACCGGGAGGTCGTTGGATTCATCGCCTCCGCCCTGGCCTACGGACAGGTGGACCAGATTGTGCGGAGCGTGAAGCGGCTCCTGGCCCTGATGGAGGCGGACGGGAAGTCCCCTTACGGGTTCGTCCGCGCATTCGACCCGGCCCGCGACGCGGAGCGGCTGATTCCATTCCGCCACAGGTTCAACAACGGAGAGGATCTCGCCTGTCTTTTCTACTGGATGCGCCAGGCGATGGAGGAAGCCGGATCGCTGGGGGATTTCTTCCTGCGCGGATACCGGCCGGAGGAGCCCGATGTCGGTCCCGCCCTTTCGAGGTTCGTCGGGGGGCTGATGTCGCTGGATCGCGGGCGATTTTATCCGGGCGGCCTCCCCGGCGCCGGTCAAGGGGTGCGCTACTTTCTGCCCTCCCCCCGGGACGGCAGCGCCTGCAAACGTCTCAACCTCTTCCTGCGGTGGATGATCCGGCGGGGGGACAGCCTGGATTTTGGTCTCTGGCGCGAGGTCTCGACGGCGAAACTGGTGATTCCGCTCGATGCGCACGTCTCCCGGATCGCCCGCTACATCGGATTGACGGACCATGCGACTCCGTGCTGGCGGACCGCCCTGGAGGTCACGGCGCGGCTTCGCCGGTTCGATGCCGAGGACCCGGTGAAATACGATTTCTCTCTATGCCGTTTGGGCATCTTGAAGCTCTGCCCGAAAAAAAGAAACTTGACGAAATGCCGAACTTGTTCTTTAGTGGAAGTTTGCCTGCTTTGAAATGATCGCCGGAAACGCCTCTTGGAATAAGAACGGTCTTGGCGCGGTTGAAAGAGGGTGCGGGTTCAATGCGGAACGGGTGGGGACGGGGAGATGTCGCCGGATGGATGGGAAGACAACGCGAATTCTTCGCCGGAGGTTGCGTCCCGGCGCGACGCTCGGACGGCTTGCCTTGGCTTTGTCCGCCCTGGTGGTGTCGGCCGGCTGCGCCGCCCCCAAGATCTCCCTCTTTCCTCCTGAGCCGTCGGACCTCACGTACCTGGCGAAACACGCGGCCGGGCGCGCGTACGAGATCATCGGCGTGATTCAGGTGGATGGGCATCATTTCTCGACCGAAAACTCACTGAAGGTCCGGCTCTTGAAGAAGGCCCGGGAGTTGGGCGCGGACGACGTGATGAACGTCTGGGTGATGTCCATCCCGAGGGGAAGCGGCTTCGTCAAGTATCACATGCTTACGGCGGAAGGGATCGCTGTCCGCTGGATTTCACCGCCCCCGATCCGAAAGTTCAAGCGCGCCGACAAAACCGCCGAAGTCCTTCCCTGACGCCAATGCGCCCGGACCGCTGCCCGAACTTGAAGGACGGACGCTTCAACCCAGACCCTCGGCGAGGGTGTCCAGCATTTCCCGCTGAATGTGCGCGTTGGCGGCGACGACCTCCCCGCTGTAGATGAAATCCCCCCCGCCCGAGAAATCCGTGACGCGGCCGCCGGCTTCCTGAACCAGCAATACGCCTGCTGCGACGTCCCAAGGGCTGAGCTTCAGCTCCCAATAGCCGTCCAGACGGCCCGCGGCCACATAGGCCAGATCCAGCGCCGCCGAGCCCGCGCGTCTCACCCCCTGCGTCCGAAGGGCGAACCGCTGGAAGTGGTCCAGGTTGTTGACGGGGCTTTCCCGCTTGTCGTACGGAAACCCCGTCGCGATGAGGGCCCGGTCGAGGTCGGACGTCCCGGAGACGGAAAGGGAAACCCCGTTCATTTCAGCGCCTTTCCCCGATTCCGCCATAAAGAGCTCGTCTCGCAACGGATCGTAGATCGCGCCGAGGCGGATGCGGCCCCGTTGTTCAAACGCGATGCTGACGCAGAACATCGGGAACCCGTGGGCGTAGTTGGTGGTCGCGTCCAGGGGGTCCAGGATCCAGAGGTTTTCCGACGCGCGCGCCGGTTGTTCCCGCTCCTCGGCCAGGATGTCGTCCTCGGGAAAGGCCGCTCTCAGGCGGGAGACGATGTGATCTTCCGAAACCCGGTCCATGGCGGTGACCAGGTTGACTGTGCCCTTGAACTCGATCTCCTGGGGTTTGCTGAAATTCTCCGCCAAGAGGTTTCCGGCTTCCCGGATGACCTCCGTCAGAATCCGCCGCCTGTGTTCCAATCGGGCTCCCTTTCATCGTTCGGTTCGTCGGATCCGCGTTGACCCGCCCGTCATGAATGCCACAGAGAGGGTACCGCACGGCCCGGCGGATTGCACGGTGGTAGACTGAGGGGAGGCGGCTCTCCCGTGACGCCTTGCTTTCCGATGGAATTTTTCGGGTCGGAGGATGATGGCCGTGGGCGGCCGCTTGATCTCGCGCAACTTCGTGTTTCTGGTGGCTGGGAACCTCTTTCTGTTTCTCGCCTATCTGAGCTATCAGCTTCTGCCCCTGCACATCAAGGCCTTGGGGGGCGGGGAAACCGACATCGGCTGGGTCATGGGAGCGCCCAACCTGATGTCTGTCGTCCTCACGCCGGTCTTCGGGATCTTTGTGGACCGATTCGGCCGTAAGCCCTTCCTCCTGATGGGTCAGTGCTGCGTTGCGCTGTCCTGTGGGGGGTTCCTGCTTGGGGGAGATTCGTTCCTGCTCTTCGCGGTGCTGCGGACGGTGCAGAACGGGGGGGTGGCCATGGCCTTTACGGCGGGCGGGGTGCTCGTCGCCGATACGGCGCCCAAAGGCCACCTGGCCCAGGCCCTCGGCGTGTACGGCATGTTCGGCATGTGTGCACACGCCCTCGCGCCGGCCATCGGCGAGTTTGTGATTTCCGCGGGAGGCTTCTATTCCCTGTTTGTCTTGACGGTGGCATACGGGGTCGTGGGCCTTTCTCTCGTTTCCAGGGTGAGGGAGGCCGCGCCGCCGGCCGCCGGCGCCGGGGAATCGGATTCCCCATGGCGGGTTTTCATCCGGGCCGGATTCACGCAGATCATGCTGCTGGGTTTCCTGAACGGGGCGGCTTTGGGTACGGTGACGACATACGCCCCCACGTACATCCGGAGCCGGGGCATCCAGTGGATCAGTCTCTTCTTTATCACTTACACCGTGACAGCCATTTTCATCCGGGTGGGTCTCGGCCGTTTGTCCGACCGGCTTGGACATCGGCGGATCATGGCCCCCGCCTTCTTCGTCTTGATCACGGGGGTTTGGTTGCTGAGCGAGGCCAAGGCCCAGTGGATGTTCGCGTTGGCGGGTGTTCTCAACGGGATTTCTCACGGGTTCCTCTTTCCGGCCATAAACGCCTTGGCCCTCAATCGTTCCAGGGATGGGAACTTCGGAAAGGCCCAGTCTCTTTTCGCCGCCGCTTTCAGCGCGGGAATGACGCTGGGGGTGTTCTCCCATGGGGTGATCGCGGGCGCTTTCGGCTACAGCGCGATGTTCCTTTCCCTGGCGGGCTGGATTCTCGTGGGTCTTCTGATTTTCTTGGTCTGGGAGCGGAGAGGCCGGCGAGCCTTGGATGGCTACACCGCATAAAAGAGGTTTCTCATCACCAAGGCAGCGCCCGGCGCCGAGACAGATGTAAAACCTGAGCCACCAGGATTTTGATTTGATCAACAACATCTTGTGTATTTTTGAAGGTGGATTCCAAGGTATTGTATTTTGTCTTGACAAAGCATTCCATGGAAAGTTAAGCTTCTCCTTAGAGCCTGGGCGCCATCGGGACTCGTGAAGTTTCATCGGTCTGGTGATTCAGTTGGCAGGGGAGGCCTGAAAACGTTGCGAGTTTCGGATGTTGCAGGGCGTCGGAAAGGAGGTGGGGTCTAGGGGAATCTGGCGTCCCGGGCCGCACGATGTTTGGTTGCCCGCTCGAACGGAAAATGTTGAATCGGTTGAATGCACAGGCCAAGAACGTAGATGAGGTGTTCGGAAATTCGTCTTCCGGGTGAGCGGATAAACGGTGCGGTAGTCGGCGGCAGATAAAGGCGCCCAGGCTCGATTCATTTGGTTCGTTTCCTGCCGAAAAAACGTTGCTTTCAACCCATTTCTTACCTCTTGGATTTCGTGTAATTCTTGCGGATTGCGTCCTTTTCGCTTGAAAAATCCTTCCGGTGTTTACTTCTCAGCATCAAATCGTAGTAGAGTCCGCCCGGCAGGTGGTAGACCCTCGTATTTCTGTTCCCGATGACGGGGGGCCGGAGGGGGGGAGGGCCTGACCGCCCCCGCTTGGCCGGAAGGCGCGACCAGATTCCCTTTCGAGCGGCCCGGGCTTTTCTTTCCAACTCGCGAAACAGGTTCGCGAATTTCAAGTTGGGCGGATAGGGTGACGCCCTTGCGTATCCCTCCGCCACCAGAAGGGCATTCACAAAAACGCCGTTGGGGAGGTAGACGTAGGAAAGCAGCCGTCCGTACCTGTCCACGGGGTCGCGACCGAACTCAAGCCGGACCGTTTCGCCTTGAATGAGCTTGCGCAAGAACGCGGCGGCCTCTTTTCCGAAAAACCCGACCGGTTCCCTCGGGTGACGGGTTTCGGGGGTATCGACGCCGATGATGCGCACACTGACGTGGAAGGTGTCGCCATCGATCACGCGCCTGACTTTGACCGTCTGGGAAAGGGCGGATTCATCCGCAAGCAAACCAAGAGCGGAAACATGGAAGAGGAAAAAAAGGAGAAGCTTGTTTTGGGTCAAAATGCTCACGTTTGGACATGTCCAGTATTTTGTCATTCTTTCGTGATCCATTAAATATAAGTGGTATGACCATATTTGCAATAGCAAATTCCTTTCTTGTCCACACCCGTGTGGATTCGCAGGGCCCGTGGTATCAAATCCCGCGTTTTCCCGGTGGATGACGGAGCGGGCCGCAGTTGATTCTCCTGATGGCGGAAAAATCCCGTTGATGAGGACCGCGCGTGAAAATATGTATACCGGACATTCCGGTTTGATGTTTTGTTCAATCTGTCCCGGCCCGGTGAATCGAGATTCGCTGAAACGCTCCGCTTGGTGATCGGCCGGGCATCCTGGGAATCGTCATGGCGAAGACCAAAGGAAACAAGGGCCCCTACTCAATGTGGGAGCTTGCCGGTTACCTGAAAAATTTTCAGGGCCGTCTTGCCGGGGGGTTCATCCTGTTGATGGCGGCCAACGCCCTGGCGATCACGATCCCCTGGATCCTCAAAGGTGCCATCGAGGGTCTCCGGAAAGGGTCTCCCACGGACCTCCTCCTATGGCCCGCCTTGGCCATCGCCGCGGCGGCTGTCTTTCAAGCCGTCGTCCGGATCTTTTCCCGACACATGTTCCTGGGGGTGAGCCGCGGCGTCGAGTACGACATTCGCACGGAGCTCTTCCGGCGCCTTCAGTCGCTGTCGCCCGCTTTTTTTCAGAAGACCACGACCGGCGACATCATGTCCCGCGCCACGAACGACCTGAACGCCGTCCGCATGCTCCTGGGGCCCGGCGTCACGCACGGCCTGAATTCCATCATCGTCTACCTCTTCGTGGTTTCGGCCATGGCGGCCATCAGTCTCACGCTCACGTTATTCGCGGTCATCCTATTCCCGCTGTGGATTCTGGGGATGAGGCGTTTTTTCCGCAGCCTCAACGAAATCTCGAGGCAGTCCCAGGAGACCCTGGGCGATATCAGCACGCACATTCACGAGAATCTCTCCGGGATGATGGTGGTCAAGCTCTTTGTTCAGGAGGACCACGAGCGCCGCGCGTTCGGAAGGCTGAATGACGCCTACCTCGAGCTGACAGCCCGGCACGCAAGGCTGCGCGCGTTCATCTTCGGCCTCATGACGGCCCTGGGCGGGGTGGGGGCGTTGGTCATCCTGTATCTCGGGGGCCGGTGGGTGATCGCCGGCGACATCACGCTCGGGGCCTTTGTGGCCTTCAACAGCTACCTGGCCATGCTGCTCTGGCCGACCATCGCGCTGGGCTGGATCATCGGGCTTTTCCAGCAGGGAAAGGCGTCCTGGGAGCGTTTGAGCTGGATCTTGAAGCAGAAGCCCGACGTTCGGACGGTGGGGGTCGAGCCGTCCCGGCCGGTTCGCGGAGAGATCGAGGTCTGGGGCCTGCGGTTCGCCTATGACGGCGGGCCGGACGTCCTCAAGGGGCTGAGCTTCCGTCTCTCTCCGGGCGAGAAGGTCGCCATGGTGGGCGGGATCGGATCCGGGAAATCAACGCTTGTGCGTCTGCTCACCGGGCTTCTGCCGGCCCCGGTGGAAACGGTCTTCCTCGACGGGATGGACGTTAACCGGTATTCGCATGAAGCCCTCCGCAAGGCCGTCGCCCTGGTTCCCCAGGACCCCTTTCTTTTCTCCCGGACGGTCCGCGACAACGTGGCCTTCGGGGGGGACGCGCCGCCATTCGAGGCCGTCCGCGCCGCGACGGACGCCGCGCGCTTCACCGTCGAGATTGAGCAGTTTCCCGACGGTTTTCAGGCCATGATCGGCGAGCGCGGACTCACCCTGTCCACCGGCCAGCGGCAACGGACGACCATCGCCCGCGGGATCGTCGAGAACCACCGGATCCTCATCCTGGATGACGTCCTCTCGAGCCTCGACGCCGAGACGGCCCGGGAGATCCTCGAGGAGATCCGCCGGTGGGGGAAAGATCTCACCCTGCTCTTTGTTTCCCACAACCTCTCGGCGGCCCGACAGGCGGACCGCATCCTGGTCATGGATGACGGCCGCGTTGTCGAGGAGGGGACGCATGAAGCGCTGATGGAGCGCGGGGGGATCTACGCGCGGATGCACGAGCGCCAGCGCCTCATGGCTGAATTGGAGACCCTCTGATGCCCCATGTTTCCGGCGCGGTCTACTCGGAGGAATCCCCGGGTAAGTTCTATGACGGAAGGCTCCTGAGACGACTGGTCAGGGGATATGTCGTTCACCATCGGCGTCTGCTTTCCGCCGCCCTGCTTTGCCTGCCCCTGGCGGCTCTGTTGGAGCTTGTCCAGCCCTATCTGCTGAAGGTGGCGGTGGACGACCATTTGACCAACGGACGGCTGAGCGGCCTTCTCTCGATTGCCGGGTGGTTCCTTCTGGCGGTGATCCTTCTCGCCTTGGTCCGCTTCGCGCAGACGTACACGGTCATGCTCCTCGGCCAGCGGGTGACACACCGGTTGCGGGAGGAGCTGTTCGCCCGCGTCCAACACCTCCCCCAGACCTATTTCGACCGGACGCCCGTGGGCAGGCTCCTGACCCGGTTGACGTCGGATGTCGAGGTGATCCAGGAAATGTTCGCCTCCGGGGTGGTCTCGGTGGTCGGGGACGTTTTCCTCCTGGTCGGAATCATGGGGGTCATGCTGTGGCTCAACGCGGGCCTCGCCCTGTTGACCTTTGCGGCCATCCCCGTCCTGTTGCTTTTTACGTTCTGGGTTCGGCCCCGCATCCGGGACGCGTTCCGGCAGGTCCGGGCCAAGCTGTCCGAGATTAACACCTTCCTCGCCGAACACCTGAGTGGGATGGCCATCGTCCAGCTTTTCCGCAAGGAGGAGGAAACGGGCGCGCTTTTCGAGGCGCTCTCAGGCGAGTACCGAAAGAAGGCGCACCAGGCAATTCTCTACGACGTGAGCCTGTATGCCCTCGTCGAGGCCACCGGGGCGATCATGGTGGCGGGGATGATCTGGTACGGCGGCGGCCGCATCCTGGAAGGGATGCTGACGTTCGGTGTGCTGGTCGCCTTTCTCGGCTACATCCACAAGTTCTTCTCGCCGCTCATGGACCTGTCCTCGAAATACACGATCATGCAATCCGCCATGGCCGCCCTCGAGCGGATCTTCAACCTCCTGGACGAAGAGACCGACCGCGCGCTGGCGGGGGCTTCCGGGCGGGAACCAGCCTCGGGCGTCGTCGCCGCTCCATTTTCAGGAGACGGGAGCGAGGGCCTCTATGGCGGCAACGGTCCGGCCATCGCATTCGAGGAGGTGGATTTCTCCTACGACGGCGAACAGGAAGTGCTGCGCGGCGTCAGCTTCCGCGCCGAGCCGGGAGAGACCATCGCCCTGGTGGGGGCGACCGGGGCGGGGAAAAGCTCCTGCCTGAAACTCCTTTGCCGGCTCTACGACCCCCAGCGCGGCCGCATCACGATGGACGGCGTGGACATCCGCGAAACTCCCGCCCGGGACCTCCGCCGCCGGATCGGGATGGTGATGCAGGACGTCTTCCTGTTCTCGGGGGACATCTACCGGAATATCCGCCTGGGGGACGAGTTGATCGACGAGGAGACTGTCCGCGCAGCGGCCGAGGAGGTCGGGGTGTGGGGGATGATTCGCAAGTTCCCCAACGGGTTTGAGTCCAGCGTCCTGGAGCGGGGAAGCAACCTGTCGGGGGGCGAGCGCCAATTGCTCTCCCTCGCGAGAGCGGTTGTCCGCCGCCCGGACGTCCTCCTCGTGGACGAGGCCACGTCGAATCTTGATCCCTCGACGGAGTACGAGATCCAGCGGGTCCTGGGCGCCATCTACGGGAAGACGACCACCCTCGTCATCGCCCACCGCCTCTCGACGGTCAAAAGGGCCGACCGTATCGTGGTCCTCCACAAACAGAAAGTCCGCGAGGTGGGCACGCACGCGGAGCTGCTAGCACAGGGCGGGATTTATGCGCGCCTATACGCCCTTCAGTACCGCCAGCAGGAGTCGGAGACGGGGATCGGGCTCGAGATCGGCAAATCCGCCAACGGCTGCGACCCCGGAAGTCGCCCGGACGAGGACGATCGGGTCTCTCCAGGATGATTCCGGAGCCTTAAAAGCGCACACGGGTGGGACGGATTTTTGATCGGGACTTGAAATACATTTCATAGTTTTTCCACATATTGTGTCAAACCTGTGGATAAACCCCTAGATGTTGAATCTTTTTCCCTCCTTTGGATTTGTTATGCCACCAGTCTCCGGGGTGTTTGAGCCTCCATCGAACAGGACCCGCCGGTCCGGACTGAAGCGAGCATTGACCACGATTTCAAGGCTTTATGGAAATCCATCGTGGTCCCCGGATGAATCGGCGGACGGCCGGGATGTCCTGAGCGCCCTCATCCTGACGATCCTCTCCCAGGCGACGACGGACGGGAATCGGGACATCGCCTATGCGCGCCTCCGACGGCGCTTCCCCACATGGGAGAAGGTCCTCAAGGCCGACGTAAATAAGGTCGAGGAGGCCATTCGGCCGGGCGGCCTCAGCCGGCAGAAGAGCGCCCGAATCCAGGCGCTCCTCGCTTGGCTCAAAAAGACCCGGAATGAGCTTTCCGCCGAGTTCCTCCACGATCTCGATCTCCCCGAGGCCATGGACCGGTTGGGACACCTGCGAGGGATCGGCGTCAAGACGCTCAGCGTGGTCCTCATGTTCACCTGCGGACGGGACGTGTTCCCGGTGGATACGCACGTCCATCGCGTCTGCCGGCGGCTCGGTCTGATCGATGAGAAGTGCTCCACCGAGAAGGCCCACGCGGAGATGGCAAATCTCCTGAGATCCGGCGAGAGCTTCGCGGCGCACGTGAATTTCTGGAAGTTCGGCAAGTTCATCTGCCGGGCTCAACGTCCCAATTGCGACGCGTGCCCGCTTGTGAAAGACTGTGTTTATCCGGAAAAGAATTTCTCTGAGGCGATGTAAGGGAAAAGTCCCAGGGGGGGCGCTTTTTGAAAACCGCCCCCCCTAGAACTCCCCGTGAAAACTTCTTGCGGCCAAGCTTTGGGCTTGGCCTTGCCCGGGTTGGGTGTCGGTTGGGCTGAGGCGATTGTCTGCGGCCCGCCGGTGGCTTCTGTCTGGCCGCATTCCAAAGGCAGGCTGGAAACCCGCCTCACCAGGGAGTTGGGGGACACCCCCCACCGGCTGAAATTTTCAAAGCTTGGCCCGCGCGAAGGGCCAATCGGCCCGAAGGTGAGGGATGTCCCCCCAAGGTCCTAACTAGAACGAGGTTTTCGCCTTTGAATCACATCGGGAAACCGCAGAAAGGTCAGATCGCCCTGGTGAGTGCGGGTCATTTGGTCAACGACACGTACATGGGTTTCATCGCCGTCCTCTTGCCGTTCTTCGTCACCCGGTGGGAGATTTCCCTGACCGAGGCGGGCGGCTTGGTGACCGCGTTTCTTTCAGCCTCATATTTCGGCCAGCCGGTGTTCGGATGGTTTTCCGACCGGTTGGGTGGAAGGCTCCTCCTGGCCGGCGGGCCGCTCGTGAGCGCCTGCTTCATCGGAACGCTGGGGGTGCTTCCGTCGTACGGGTGGGCAGTTCCGTGGGTGATCATCGCGGGCATTGGCGCAGCGGCCTTTCACCCCCCCGCGGCCGGTGTCGCCCACCTGGCCGGCGGCGATCGGCGCGCCCTGGGGATGTCGATCTTTCTCATGGCGGGGTTCCTCGGCGTCGCCCTGGGTCCGATTGAGATTCTGGCCGTCGTCACACGCTTCGGATTGAAATCCTCCGGCCTCACCGTGATCCCCGGAGTTATCGCTTCCTTCCTGCTGTTCAAGTACGCCGATCTTGGAGCGGAGCCGAAAACGGCGGAGAACCGCTTATCTCAATATTCCAACCTGGCCCGCGCCCGGGGAGCGCTGTCGGGGCTTTGGGCGATTGTCGTTTTGAGAAACTTCACCTACGCGGCTTTCTCAAGCTTTCTCCCATTGATGTTGCAAGAGCGCGGCCTGTCGGCGTGGGCGGGCGGGACGGCCCTTTCGGTCTTTCTGGCCACGGGCGCGGTGGGGGGTGTCCTGGGGGGCTATCTCTCCGACCGTTTCGACCGGAGGTCCATCATCGCCCTGACCATGGTCGCGGCCACGGTCCTGCTGGGTCTTTTTCTTGGAGCGCGCGGCCCGTCGGGGATGGTTTTTCTGATTTTCGGCGGCTTCTTTTTGATGATGTCGGGTCCCGTCAACCTGGTGATATCCCAAGAGATGTTTCCGGAACATGCCAGCTTGATGGCCAGCTTGATGATGGGCTTCGCGTATGGGGTGGGAAGTGTTGGGATCGTTGTCGTCGGGGCGATAGCGGATAGGCTCGGCATTCCGGCGACGCTTTCCGGGGCGGTTGCGGTCCCCCTCATCGCCGCGTGGCTGGGAAGCCGATTGCCGAGAGACGCCGCCCGACCGCAGAGACCCTCCCCGGCCCCGCATCCTTTGAGTCCGTGAGGGAGCGTGGGAGAGTCGTTCCGCAAGGCTCGGTGCAGCGTAGAATGGGTCCTCGGGGCTCGGGAGTCCTCAGGATGCGTCGCATCAGAAACCCGCCGCTTCCACCGCTTATGGAGATACCGCTTTGAACGACGCCGGGGGGACGAAATCGGCGGATATCAAAAAAGGACAGGCGACCGTTCTGGCGGCGGGCCACCTGATCAATGACACCTACGGGGGTTTCATCGCTCCCCTTCTCCCGTATTTCGTGGTGCGTTGGGGGCTCTCGCTGGCCGAGGCGGGCATCTTGGTCACGGCGTTCTTCACGGTCGCGAATTTCGCCCAACTCTTTTTCGGCTGGTTGACGGACCGCCGCGGCGGCCGGTGGTTCCTGAGCGGCGGCGTCTTTGTGGCCGCGATATTCCTCGGCAGCCTGGGCGCGGTGCCCTCTTTCTGGTGGGCGATTCCTTGGGTCGTCATCGGCGCCGTCGGCGCGGCGGCCTTTCACCCTCCGGCGGCGGGCCTGGCGAGATGCGCGGGAGGGAGGAGGGGGAGCCTCGTCACTTCGATCTTCCTCCAGTCCGGATTCCTGGGGATGGCTTTGGGGCCTTTGGAGATCCTGGCCGTTGTCGAGCGCTTCGGTCTGGAGTTCTCATACCTGTCCGCCGCTCCCGGGGTCCTGATCGCTTGCCTTCTTTTCAAGTGCGCGGGTCGGCCGAAGGACGAGCCGAACGCGCGGCGTGAAAGCCCACCCACGCTCTCCGCATTTGTCCGAACCTGGCCGTCGCTGTCCACCCTGTGGACGGTTGTGGTGCTGCGGTCGGTCACGAACAACGCCTTCGCGGGTTTCCTTCCCCTTCTGATGGTGGATCGGGGCGTTTCAAAGCTCACGGGCGGGACGGCCCTGACGGTCTATCTCGTCGCCGGCGCCGTTGGCGGGCTTGTCGGCGGTTACCTGGGCGACCGGGGAAATCGGCGGCGCCTCATTTGTATGAGCTTGTTCCTGGGCGTTGTTTTTTTGTGGGGATTCCTCCTCGCTCAGGGACCGCTTTCGCTGGCGTTGCTGGTGGTCGGCGGAGGGTTCCTCATGCTTTCCGGCCCCATCAACCTGGTGATGGCCCAGGAGCTGCACCCGGAGCGGACCGGTCTGGTGTCCAGCCTGATGATGGGGGGAGCCTACGGAACGGGCAGCCTGGTGCTGGTCGCGGTGGGGGCCGTCGCGGACCAGGTCGGCATGCACGCGACCCTAGCCGGTGTGACGGCGATCGGCCTCATCGCCTCGTCTTTGAGCCTCCGTTTGCCCAAGGAAAACGGTCCCCCTTGGGGGTCCAATTCGCCTCCTTGAGCCGCCCGTAAACCGGCGCTCTCCTGGCCCGCCGCCCCAACGGGTTCCTCATCGCACGTCGGGATAAAGCCGCTTCAGCTTCGCCGGGGAGATCCCGCACCGGTAACCCAGGGCGATGGCCCACATCACGAAAATCGTTCTCCACAGCCCCAGGCGTTTCCACCGCCGGGCCGAGGTGACGATGGGCGACTTCAGGAGCTTCACGCGCCCCGTCTTCCGCATCCGCGAAGTCAAATCCGCGTCTTCCAGGATCTCCATTTCCCGGAATCCGCCCAACGTCTCGAAAACCTCCCGTCGCACGAAGGGCGCCTGGTCTCCGTAGATCACCCCGAGCCACCGGACCCGCAGGTTGGACATGAAAGAGATCAGGCGATAGAGGAAGCCCCCTCGATCGAGGCCGTGGCGAAACGCGCCCCCCGAACAGCTCGGATCCGCCAGTGACTCGCGGATGAGCGAAAACGCGTCGGGGGGCAGACGGGTGTCGGCGTGAACGAAGAGAAGGATGTTCCCGCGGGCGGCCCGGGCGCCCGCGTTCATCTGGACGGCTCGGCCGCGCGGCGCGGAGAGGACGCGGGCAAACGGACGCGCCCGTTCGGCGGTCGCGTCCCAGCTTCCTCCGTCCGCCACGATCACTTCGAACCGGCCGGCGTCCGGACAAGACAAGAGGGCTTGAAGGGCTTCTTCAATGGTCGATTCCTCGTTCAGCGTCGGGATGATCACGGAAATTTCCGGTAGCGGAATCTCAGAGAGGCGGGCCATTCTCTCTCTCATGGACATGTCGGGTCAGGACCGTTTTCTCAAGAACTCCTTGAAGCGTTTGCAGATGGGCGTGGTGTACCGGGCTTTATGGCCGACCGTATAGATGTCCCGACCGAGGTTGACGCCTTCCAGAAGGATTTCCATGAGCAGGCCGGCTTCCAGGTCGCTCCGGACGGCGAGGCGCGAAAGGATGCTGACCCCCATTCCTGCCTTCACGGCCTCCCGGATTCCCTCGTTGCTCCCGAGCTCGGCGACGGTGGTCAACATCCCGGGCCCCAACTCGAGCGGGGAGAGCCGCTCCTCCAATGTCCTCCGGGTCCCCGACCCTTCTTCGCGATGGAGAAAGGGTTGGCCTTTGAGCTCGCGGACCGAGACGGAGGGCCGTCCGGCCCAGGGATGGTCGGGAGGGACCACGAGAACCAGCTCGTCTTTCGCGATGACCTCGTAGACCAGACGGCTCTCATTCAGCCTCGCGCCGACGACCCCCAGCTCCACTATGCCGTCCAACACCATCTGGGAGATGATTTCGGAGTCTTCGATTTTCAGGGCGATTTGCGTCTCCGGGTGCGATTTCTTGAACTCGCCCAGGACGCGGGGGAGCAGATAATCGCCCGGAATCGAGCTCGCCCCGAGCCGGAGCGCTCCCCGGTCCGCCCCGGCGAATTCCCGCATGGCGTCTAGGGCCTCCTGTCTGAGGGCGATGATGCGCAGGGCGAAATCGTACAGGATTTTTCCCGCCTCCGTCAGGAGCACTTCCCGGCCGAGGCGGTCGAACAGCCGGACGCCGAGTTCCTCCTCCAGATTCTTGATGTGCCCGCTGGCGGTGGGTTGGGTGAGCGACAGCGACTCCGCTGCGCGGGAGAAGCTCTTGCAATCGGCGATTCTGCAAAACAACTTCATCTGGTGGATGTCCACTCCGGCTCACTCCGCACGCAGCATCTGTATAGGAAATTCCAATGAAAATTATAACACCCTCTGAATTTTTCGATGCGGATTCTGGCATGTCTTCCCGGCCCCATGGTAACTTTTCGGGGTCCGGCTCCCGACCGCAAAGGCGCCCCCTTCCCGGGGATTGGAGAAATTCTCATGTCCTTAATTGATTTGACCCACCCCCTCAACAACGACCTTCCCGTTTATTGGCCCTGGCATCCCAAGACGGATCTTTCCCCGCATTCTTCGTACGAGGAAAACCGGTGTCTTGTCCACAAGCTGACGGTGGGCACGCACTCGGGCACGCATATTGACGCCCCCTCCCATTTCTTCCCCGGCGCACGAAACATCGACGAGATGCCGCTGGATCTCTGGGTGTCGGAAGCCCAGGTGGTGGATTTCACCGGTAAGGGGGAGGGCGAGGAAATCACCCGGCCGGAGATGGAATCCCGAAGTGTGGAAAAAGGGATGGGGGTCATCGTTCGCACGGGATGGGCCTCCCGCCACGGACGCGAGGACTTCTACCGGACTTATCCGCCCGTTTCGGAAGAGGCGGGGAGATACCTCATCGAGCGCGAGATCCCCTACTTGGCGGCGGATACGCCTTTCAACTGGGCGGTCCACGAGATGTTTCTCTCGGCGGGCAAGCCCCTCGTCACGAACCTGAACAACCTGGACCGCATCACCCGGCCCCGGGTTCGCCTGTACGCCTTCCCCCTCCTGCTCGAGGGAGCCGACGGATCGCCGGCGCGGGTCCTCGCCGAGCAGGCCGACTGAGGGCTCCCCGGCCGCTTCCTTCGTTCGATCCGGTCCCAGGCGAATCCGGAGGGACGCCCCGCCGATTTCTCGTAGGCGGCTATTTCAGCCAGAAAATCATCCCCGCGTAAGGGCTGGTGACATACCGGTCGAGGCGGGCGAATTCTTCGTCGAACCGGCGGATGGCCTTCGCGTGCCGGAGGTCGCGCACCGGTCCCGGCTCTTTGGAATAAATCCGGGCGAGGCGGCTCCCCCCGTCATAGATGCTCCCCGCCAGGTGGTAGCGGTCCACGAGCTTTTGCAGGGCCTCCGACACCGGTCCCTCCTCGAGCAGGACGATGTGATCGACGGGCGGGTCGGGCCGGATATTCTTAAACGCGAACAGGCGCTTGCGCCGGGGATCTCCGCAGGAGCACAAGACCTTCCCGAAGTAGAGCTCGCCCAGGCCGGAGTATTTGTTGACGTACACCCGCCCGCCGGGTTTGCCGAACTTGCGGATCCAGTATCCGGCCGACTTCATCGCGCGAAGGTGGTGGGCGCCGCCGACCGCCCCCTGGTTGTCCGCGGGGTTGTACCAGGCGCCGTTCGGCGTTTTCAGGCTCAGGTTGACCGCGAGGGCGCCCGAAAACGCCTCGATGAGGACGAGGGCCGTCAGGGCCGCCGCGCCCCCCCGCAACCATGCTTTCCGGGAAGACATCCCGCGGACCATCCAGTCGGCGGAGAGGAGAAACACGGGGATTCCGCACGTTGCGATGAGGTGGACCTCCTGGACGAGAAAGATCCCGAGAAAGGGGAGTCCCAACAAGATGATCCACCAGACCATCAGTCCCCGGATCTCGAAGCGGAAGAGGCGGCGGAAATTTTGGACGAACGCCGCGAGCGTGGTTAGGATGAGGACGTACCCGAATGCGCTGCCGAAGACGGTCAGATCGATCTCGGAGAAGTTCATCGGGCGCTTGTGGCCGAACGACCACGCCAGAAGCCCCACCAACTCCCCCCGGCGGAGCGCTACGGCGAACAGGCCGAACTGAAGAAGAATGACGATGAGCGGAAGCGCGCCCCACCAGATCAATGTCGTCTCGCGCTTGAACGCCAGAACCCGCTTGAGAGTCCGGCCAACCGGCTCTCCCCCCCCCCGCTCGCGTAAGCGCATCCAGCCACGGTAGGCGAGAAGAAGCATCGTGAAGGGGAAGCCATTGTTGGAGAGGACCTCCAAACAGAGCATCAGACTGAACAGGACCGTCCAGACCTTCCGGCGGGGGTCGAACAGT